>DASWDZ010000039.1:0-11447 GCA_036395015.1 Candidatus Dormiibacterota bacterium
GTGCCACTTCTCGGGCATCGGCCTCAGGGATTTGGTCAGCAGCTGGAACGACTGGACCTCGACGGTGATCTCGCCTCGCTTGGTCCGAAAGATCGGCCCGATGACCCCGATGATGTCGCCGAGGTCGAGGTCAGCGAAACGAGCGAACTCCTCATCCCCGAGGATCGCCCGGTTCGCCATCAGCTGGATCCGGCCCTTGCCGTCCTGCAGGTCGGCGAAGACAAGGCCTCCCTGCTGCCTCTTCACCATGAGCCGGCCGGCGACCGCGACCGGCAGCGTCCGCTCTTCGTCTCCGATCAGCTCCTTGGCTGCGACGGTGCTATGCGTTGGCTTGAACCCTCGCGAGTAGGGATCGATGCCGGACGCGCGCAGGCGTTCGACCTTTTCGCGCCGGTCGTGCAGGAAATCCTCCGCCACGATCGGACAAGGGTAACTAGAGCGCTAGTTCCTGCTCCTCAGCCGCGGGGAATGAGTTCACGTCGGCGCCGCCGGCGGCCCGGTGGTTGCCGAGCGCCTCTTCGATCAGGGCGTCGACGTCGGTGTCCGAGTGCACCGGGTCGTGGTGGAAGAACGCGAGCTCCTTCACTCCGGCCTGCTCGGCCAGCGACAGGGATTCCTCGTAGGTCGAGTGTCCGAATCCCGCGTGGGTCTTGTACTCCTCGGTGCTGTACTGCGCGTCGTGGACGAGGAGGTCCGAGTCGCGGCACCAGTTGGCGAGGTCCTTGAGCGTGCCGTTGGTCCCGTTCGCGAAGAGCGCGATCTCGTTGTCCGTCGCGAAAGTGAAACGTGACGTGCCTTCGTCGATGCGATAACCGAACGTCGGGATCGGGTGCATCAAGAGGTGCGGCGTGATCCGCAACGCCCCGACCTCGAAGGTCTCACCCGGGTTCCGTTCGATGAACTCCATCTCCGCCGGCATGTGGCTCAACCGGACCGGGAAGTACGCAGGGTCGGTCTGGTCGGCGAAAGCCGCCTGCAGCGACTTGGCCGAGCCGGCGGGTCCGACGATCGTGAGGTGCGTGCCCGGCACAAACGCCGGAAGAAAGAACGGAAAGCCCTGGATGTGGTCGAGGTGGGTGTGCGTGATCAAGAGATGCGCCTGGAGAGGTTCGGTCGGGCTGAACGTATTCCCGAGCTCGGCGATCCCGGAGCCCGAGTCGATGATCAGGAGGTTGCTCTCATTGTCGCGGACCTCGATGCACGTCGTGTTGCCACCGTAGCGCAGCGTTCGGCGTCCTGGGGTCGGTCGCGTGCCGCGCGTGCCCCAGAACTTGACCCTCATTGCGGCGGTGCGTAGATCTGCTTCGTCACGAAGACGTCGAGCAGGTCGCTGTCGAGCTTGCCCTGCTTCGCCTCGTCGTGCAGGATGTCGAGCGCCACCGTCGGTGGGACCGCCCTTTTGTACGGCCGGTCCTGCGCAGTCAGTGCGTCGTAGATGTCCGAGATCGTCATCATGCGCGCCTGCAGAGGAATCTGGTCGCCGGTCAGGCCGCGAGGGTAACCCGAGCCGTCGAGCTTCTCATGGTGTCCGTAGGCGATCTCGGGGATGCCCTTCATGATCGGCGTCCACGGGATCTTGGTCAGGAAGTGAAAGCTGTGCGTGACGTGTGACTCCATCTCCAGGCGCTCCTGGGGGTCGAGCGTGCCTTTGCGAATGCTCAGGAACCGAAACTCCTGGGGCTCGAGCATCGGATGCGAGCTTCCCGACATGTCGACGTATGTCTGCTGGGCCAGGAACTCGATCATCGAGGCCTTGTCCTCGGGCAAGACGGTCGGCTCGTTCGCTGCGGCGATGCTATTCACCCACTCTTCGAGCTGCTCCAGCTCTTCCTGCAGGCGACGGTCGATCTCCTCGAGGACGGCGCCGTTCTTGCCCGCACGCAAAGCCTCGAGCTTGTCGGTCGCGTACTTGACCTGGACCGAGCGCTCGATGAACTCGAATCGGGCCTGGATCACCTCGAGCTGGCCGGGAATCAGCTTTTTGGCCTTGACCAGGATGTGCTCGCGGACGCCGACCTTGCCAAAGTCGTGGAGCAGGCAGGCGTAGCGAAGCTCTTTGAACTGGTCGTCGGTCAGGAAGACGTCGCGGTACCTGCCTGTCTCGATCTGGGTGACCGCGTGGGCCAGCCTCGTCGTCAGGCCCTCCACACGGCCCGAGTGACCGGCGGTGCTCGGGTCTCGTTGCTCGATCGCGGTGACGCTTGCCTGGACGAAGCCGTCGAACAGCGCCTGGATCGACTCGAGCAATGTCTTGTTGTCGAGCGCGACCGCGGCCTGGCTCGCGATCGACTCGATCATCTCGACGTCGTCGGCCCGGAAGCTGATCACCTCGCTGTCCACGTTCTCCTTCGTCAGTCGCGTCTCGAACTCACGCTTGGCGTTGATGAGCTGGACCGCTCCGACGACGTCGTGCTTGTAGTCGCGCATGGGCACCGTGAGCATCGACTTCGTCCGGTAGCCGAACTGCGCGTCAAAGCTCTTGCCGCCGGCCGGTTTGCCCGGCGGCGGGTTGTAGGCGTCCTCGTAGATCTGGCTCTTGCCGGTCGACACGGTGTAGCCGACGACCGTCCTCTCGTCGACCGGAACCTTGAAGGCCGAGTACGTGCTCTTGTCGATCGAGTGGTTCTGGCTCGAGGCCAGGAAAAGCTTGGGAGCTCCGTCCTCCACCATGCGCAACCACAGGCTGGCCCCGTCCGCGTGGGTGAGCTCCCGCATCGTCGTGAGGATGAAAGACTGCAAGCGGTCGATGTCCCTTTCGGCTGAGAGGGCGATGCCGATCCGGTTCAGCTCGCGGAACTGGCGCAGACGGCGGTGCGCCTCGCTCTCGAGGTAGGCGACCTGCAGTTTGAGCTCGATGTTCTGCGTGGCCACCCGCACGAGCTCCTTCACCATCGCGGCGGGCGCGTTCGCCGGCACCTCGATGGCGATCGGCTTGAGGTCGTCCGGGACCTCCTGGCCGGGAGCGAGCAGGACCAGCGCAGGCTCCTCGATCAGTGCGGGATCGTCGAGCCGCTCGGTCTCCAGACCGGCCTCGTCCAGGCCGGCGATCTTGCCTCCGTCCATGACGTACAGGTGGAACCTCGGTGCTGTCTTCATCAGCGCGCTACGTTCTAGCACCCCCATCTGCGTTTTGGACGTAGATAAGCCGTAAACCCTCGAGGGTCAAAAGCGGGTCGGTGGTTTCGATGACATTGGTCAGCTCGGCGACCAGCGAAGCCTGGCCGCCAGTCGCGATCACTCTGGCTTTGCCACCCAGCTCGTCGACCATCCGTTTGACCATGCCCTCCACCTGTGCGACAAAGCCCCAGATCAGCCCGGACTGGATGGAGTTGATGGTGTTGCGGCCGATCACGGAGTCCGGCGCCACCGGCTCGACCCGACGGAGCATGGCGGTCTGGGAGACGAGGGCATCGAGCGAGATCTCGATGCCGGGCGCGATCGCTCCGCCCAGGTAGTCGCCGTCAGCGCTGATCGCGTCGTAGGTGACCGCGGTGCCGAAGTCGATGACCACGATCGGGCCGCCGTACTTCGAGAAAGCGGCCAGGGCGTTGGCAATTCGGTCCGCGCCGACATCCCTGGGGTTTTCATAGCGGATGCGCACGCTCGTCTTCACCCCGGGCCCCACCATCACCGGCTCGCACTTCAGGTAGCGCCGGGAGGCCTCGACGAGGGCCGCATTCAAGGTCGGCACCACGCTGCAGATGACGACGCCGCTCACCACGCCCAGCTCGAGTCCGCGAAGCGAAAACAGCTCCTTGAGCTCGGCGGCGATCTCATCCGCCGTGCGCTCGCGGTGCGACGTCACCCGCCAGTCGGCGGCCAGGCGTTCGCCGTCGAAGAGGGCGATGGTCACGTTGGTGTTGCCGACGTCGATCGCGAGCAGCACGGGCCGAACTCTAACCTCTCAGGGCCGCGGCTTCCCGCCGCAACGCACGAACGCGCGCGGCGACCCGGCGCGGGTTGGGAGCGCCCTCCAGGTCGCGCTTGGTGAGTGAGGTCTTCGCGTCCCACGGAGCGGCGAAGCGGCCGTCGCGCACGTCGTTCGCCACCTTCTCGTGCGCCCGGCGGAAGGGCGTGCCCAAGCGCACCAGCTCCTCCGCGGCGTCGGTGGCGAGGATCGAAGGGTCGGCGGCGGCGGCGGCAAGACGGTCCCGGTCGAACTCAAGATGCCTGACCAGGAGGGTTGCGGCGGCGAGTGACTCGAGCGCGTTCTCGACCGTGGCGAAGAGCGCCGGCTTGTCCTCCTGGAGGTCGCGGTCATAACTGAGCGGGAGGCCCTTCAAAACCGTCGCCAGCGCGACGAAGCCGCCCAGCGACCTACCGGCCCGGCCGCGGAGCAGCTCGGCAATGTCGGGGTTCTTCTTCTGCGGCATGAGGCTCGAGCCGGTCGAGACCTCATCCGCCAGCTTCACGAAGCCGAACTCCGAGCTCGCCCACAGCACGATGTCCTCACCCAGGCGGCTGAGGTGGATGGCCGTCGACACGCATGCATAGGCGAGGTCGAGGGCGAAGTCGCGGTCCGACACCGCGTCCATGCTGTTCTTGGTCAGGGCGTTGAACCCGAGCTCCCGCGCCACGGCTCGCGTGGCTAGCGGAAGTGTGGAGCCTGCCAGCGCGCCCGACCCGAGCGGCATCTGGCCCGCCGAGTCCCAAGCGCTTTCGAAGCGACGCGCGTCGCGCAGGAGCGGTTCGGCGTGCGCAAGCAGGTGGTGGCCGACCGTGACCGGCTGGGCACGCTGTAGATGCGTGTAGCCGGGCATCGGCCACGCCGCATGCGCGGCCGCCTTGACGGCGAGCATGTCCACCAGGGTCGCCAGCGACTCGATGGCCTCGCGCGCGGCATCGCGGCAGTAAAGCCGCAAGTCAAGGGCCACCTGGTCGTTGCGCGAGCGCCCGGCGTGCAGCGCGGCGCCCGCGGGCGTGATCTCGGTCAGCCTGCGCTCGATGGCCGTGTGAATGTCTTCGTCGGCGGGAAGGAACTTGAAGTCGCCGGCGTCAAGCTCGCGTCTGATGCGGCGCAGGCCGCGCTCGATCGCGGAAAGCTGGGCCGGGGAGAGCAGGCCCGCCGCCTTGAGCCCACGTGCATGGGCGACGCTGCCCTCGATGTCATACGGGTACAGCTCGTAGTCGACCTCGAGCGACGAAGCGAATCGCTCGAGCTCGGGCAGCATCTGCCGGCTGAAGCGCCCGCTCCACAACTTCTTGCCCGTCGCCTTCGCGGCTATGGCGCGAGCCTTTTGACATCGCCCAGGAGGGCGCTCAGGTCGCGCTCCTGCAGCCGGCCCTGGACCCGCGCCGAGGTGCGGATCCCCATCCCCCACAGCTTGATGAAGCCGGCGGCCGCCGACTGGTCGAACTGGTCGCCCTTGCCGTAAGTGGCGAGCGAAAGCTGATACAGCTGGTGCGGTCCCTTGCGACCGACGACGTGCGACGAACCTTTGTAGAGCTTCAGGCGCACGTCGCCGGTGACATGTCGCTGCGTCTCGACCACGAACGCGTACAGGGCGTCGCGCAGAGGCGAGAACCACAGGCCGTCGTAGACCATCTGCGCCCACTGCTGGGCGACGAGGTCCTTGAACCGGGCGACCTCCTTGGGAAGCGTGATGTCCTCGAGCGCCTGATGGGCCTGGAGGAGGAGCACCGCCGCGGGGGCCTCGTAGATCTCGCGCGACTTGATCCCGACCAGGCGATTCTCCAGGTGGTCGATGCGGCCGACGCCGTTCTCGCCCCCGAGCTTGTTCAGCGTGGTCACGATGTCGAGGGCTGAAAAGGGCTTGCCGTCGAGGGCGACCGGGATTCCCTCTTTGAAGCCGACCTCGATGTAGGTCGGGTCGTCTGGACACTGCCTCGGGTCGCGCGTCCACGCGTAAACGTCCTTGGGCGGCTCGGCCCACGGGTCCTCCAGCACGCCCGCTTCAATCGAGCGACCCCAGAGGTTCTCGTCGGTCGAGTACGGCGAGCGCGTCGTGGCGGGGACCTCGATGTCGTGCTTCGCCGCGTACTCCAGCTCGTCGTCGCGGTTCATGTTCCACTCGCGAACCGGGGCGACGACCTGCAGGTCGGGCGCGAGCGCTGCCGTCGTGACGTCGAACCGCACCTGGTCGTTGCCTTTTCCCGTGCATCCGTGCGCCACGGCCTGGGCGCCTTCGCGCCGGGCGACCTCGACCATCATCGCCGCGATCAGCGGCCGGCCCAGCGCCGTCGCCAGGGGGTACTCCTTCTCGTACACGGCGCCCGCCTGCAGCGACGGCCAGACGAAAAGCTGGATGAAGGGCGGCCTGCCGTCGGCGACGTACGCCGCCGACGCGCCGATCTTCAGCGCCCTGGCCTGGATCGCGTCCAGGTCCTTCTTCTCACCAAGGTCGACTGTGAACGCGATCACGTCCCAGCCCTGGTCCTTGAGCCAGCGGATGGCGACCGAGGTGTCGAGCCCGCCCGAGTAGGCGAGCACAACCTTTTTAGCCGCCATTGGCGAGCAGGTCTTTGAGGGCGCGGCCGGCGCTGCGCTTGCGCAGCACGGCGATGATGGTGTCGTCGCCGGCCACTGTGCCGGCGATGCCTGGCAGGGCCGCCTCGTCGATGCGCCGTGCAATGAGGTTGGCGGTTCCGGGCGGGGTCTTGATGACCGCCATGGGGTCGACGAACTCCACGGACAGGACGAGCTCGCGGACGAGGCCGGCCGAGCTGCGGTACCCGCTCCCCGAACGCACGAGGCCGAGCTCCTGGATGTCGCGCGAGATGGTCGCCTGCGTCGCACGCATGCCGCGGCGCGCTAACGCGGCCGCGATCTCGTGCTGCGTGTGCACGGAGCCGCGGTTGACCAGGTCGAGGATCGCGTGGTGCCGTTCGGCCTTGGTGGCGGTCATCCGGCGACCTTGCGCATGACCGCGTGCGCGCGGTCGAGCTCGCCGGCGGTGATGATCAGAGGGGGGACTAGCCGGATGGAGTGATCGTCGACGGCGTTCACGATCAGTCCGGCCTCCAGGCAGGCCTGCTGGAAGGGCTTGGCCTTCGGTTCCTCGAACTCGAACGCCTGCATCAGGCCGACACCGCGCACGTCCCTCGCGCCCAGGTCCTGCAGCGAGGCGCGCAGGTGATCGCCCATCTCCGCGGCGTGCCCGACGAGGCCATCGCGCTCGATCACGTGCAGGACCGTGGCGGCCACTGCGCAGGCGAGCGGGTTGCCTCCGAACGTCGAGCCGTGGTCGCCGGGCTGGAAGACGTCCGCGCGCTGGTTGGCGAGACAGGCCCCGATGGGCACGCCTCCGCCCAGACCCTTGGCCAGCGTCATCACGTCGGGGGTGATGCCCGCGTGCTGGTGCGCGAACCAACGGCCGGTGCGGCCGAGACCGGTCTGCACCTCGTCGAGGATGAGGAGCAGGTTTTTCTTGTCGCACCAGTCGCGGACCTGCTTGAGGAAGCCGGTCGCCGACGGGATGATGCCGATCTCGCCCAACATGGGCTCGAGCATCACGGCGACTGTCTTACTGGTGGTCGCGGCCTCGATCGCCTCGGCGTCGTTGAACGGTACGTGGACGAAGCCTTCGGGGAGCGGTTTGAAGGGATCGGAGTACTTGGCCTGGCCGCCCGCCGTGACCGCGGCCAGCGTGCGGCCGTGGAAGGAACCGGTGGTGGTGATGATCTCGAACGCGCCGTCGCGGTTCTTCGCGCCCCACTTGCGCGCGAGCTTGATCGCCGACTCGTTGGCCTCGGAGCCCGAGTTGCAGAAGAAGACGCGCGAGGGAAACGACAGCTCGACAAGGCGCCGCGCCAGCTCGACCTGGGGCTGCGTGAAGTAGAGGTTGGAAGTGTGGATGAGCGCGGCCGACTGCTTGCTGATCGCCGCCACGACGTCCGGGTGCGCGTGGCCGAGCAGGTTGACCGCGATCCCGGCCACCAGGTCGAGGTACTCGCGCCCGCCCTCGTCGTAGACCAGGCACCCGCGGCCGCGGACGAAGGTGACCGGTAGGCGCCGGCCGGTCTGCATGAGGTAGCGCTCCGCCAGCTCGGGCGTGCTCACGACCTGCATGTCACGGCGTGACCATGGTCCCGATGCCGGCTTCCGTGAACAGCTCCAGCAGCAGTGCGTGCTTGGTCCGCCCGTCGACGATGTGCGCGAGCGGCACACCGTCCAGCGCGCGAAGGCACGCTTCGAGCTTGGGGATCATGCCGCCGGTGACCTCGCCCTTCTTGATGCGCTGACGCGCGTCCTCCCTGGAGAGCACCGCGACCACCTCGCCGTCCACACCCTGCACGCCCGGGACGTCGGTGAGCAGGATCACCTTGGCGGCTTTTAGCGCGACCGCGATCTCCGCCGCGACCGTGTCCGCGTTGATGTTGTACGCGTGCCCGTCGTAACCCAGGCCGATCGAGGCGATGACCGGGATGTAGCCGCGCGCGAGCAGCGCCGTGATCGGTTCCTTGTTCACCTGCGTCACGCGCCCGACGAATCCCATCGCCTCGTCAAGAGGTTCGGCGATGATCGTCGGCCCGTCCTCGCCGCTCATGCCGACGGCCTGGCCGCCGAGCCGGTGGATCGCGGCGACGAGGTCGGGGCTGACCTTCCCGGTCAGCACCATCTTCACGACCTCCATCGTCTTGTCGTCCGTGATCCGCAGGCCGTTCTTGAACTCGGACTTCAAACCCAGCCGCTCGCTCATGGCGGTGATCTCTGGCCCGCCGCCGTGGACGAGCACCGGCTGCATGCCCACGTAGCGCAGCAGCACGACATCCAGCAGCGTCTCGTCGCGAGCGTGCTCGATGGCGTTGCCGCCGACCTTGATGACGACGATCTGGCCGTGGAATCGCTTGATGTACGGCAGAGCTTCGACGAGGACCTTGGCGCGTTCGGAAACGGTGAGCGTCATGTCGTGTACTCCGCGTTGATTCGCACGTATTCCTCCGAAAGGTCGCAGCCCCAGGCCTCCGCGCTTCCCTCGGCGAGCCCGAGTGAGGCCACGATCTCAATCTCCGGCTGTTCGAACGCGCGCCGGACGGCCGCGAGGTCGACGTCGACACCCGAGCCGCGCTCGAAAACGACAAGCCCGCCGACCGACAGGTGCAGGCGGTCGAGCGCAAGCTCGGCGCCACTGTAGCCGAGCGCGCACACGATGCGGCCCCAGTTCGGATCTCCCCCATGCACCGCGGTCTTGACCAGGCTCGACGAAGCCACCGCCCGGGCCGCGGTCCGCGCCTCTGCGTTCGAGGCCGCATCGAGGACCTTGACCGTGATCAGCTTGGTCGCGCCTTCACCGTCACGCGCGATCGCTCGCGACAGCTCCTGCGCGACCTGGGTCAGCGCGGTCTCCAGCTGCGTGGCCGCCGCGCTCCCGGCCCGTATCGGCTCGTTGCCCGCGGCGCCGTTGGCAAGGATCAGGAAGCTGTCGTTGGTCGAGCTGTCGCCGTCGATCGAAACGAGGTTGAAGCTGCGGTCGGCGACCGGCTTCACCAGCCTGGCCATCAGCCCGGTTTCGACCGCGGCGTCGGTGGTGATGTACGCGAGCATGGTCGCCATGTTGGGGTGGATCATCCCCGAGCCTTTGCACATGCCCCCCACCCGCACGATGACGCCGTCCACGTCGACCTCGACCCTGGCCGTCTTGGGCACGGTGTCGGTGGTCATGATTGCGCGCGCTGCCGCCTCCCCCGCGTCGGCGCTCAGCGACTCGCAGGCCTGGGCGATCCCCGATTTGACGGCGGCCATCGGCAAGTAGCGACCGATGACGCCGGTGGAGCTGACCAGCACCTGGTCGGGGTCGAGGTCGAGCCTGTCCGCCGAGAGCTTCGCCATCAACAGCGCGTCACGGAAACCCTGCGCCCCGGTGCATGCGTTGGCGTTGCCCGAGTTGATGGTCAACGCCTGGACACGGTTGCGCTGCAGATGCAGCTGGTCGATGACCACCGGCGCTGACTTGACCTTGTTGGTGGTGAACACGCCGCCGGTGTCGCACTGATATGCGGAGTGGACGACGCACAGGTCGTCTCTCTGGTCGCTTGCGATGGCCGAGGCGCCGGTGGTGAAGGCCTTGATGCCGCACGCCGCGGTGCCGGCCCGGAATCCTCGGGCGAAGGTCACGGCCACTGCACGGTCCCCACGAGCCCGGTCGTGCGATCGAAGCCGAAGGCGATGTTGAAGCATTCGACTCCCTGGCCCGAGGCGCCCTTCATCAGGTTGTCGAGGGCGGCGGTCACCACCGCCTTTCTCCCCTGCGCCGAGACGTTGACCAGGCACAGGTTGGAATGCGTCGCGAGCTTGGTGGGCGGCGTCCTGCCGACGACGCGAGTGAAGGGCTGGCCGGCGTAGAACTCCCGGTACGCGTCCTGGAGCTCGGCGAGCGACCCCTTCAGGTCGAAGTAACAGGTCGCGAGGATCCCGCGGACCATCGGCACGAGGTGGGGCACGAAGGTCACCTGAACGCCGCCGCCGTTCCCCAGGCCCCCCAGCTCCTGCTCCACCTCCGGCAGGTGGCGATGCCCCTCGATCCCATACGCGCCCACCGACTCGTCGACCTCGCTGAAGTGAGTGCCCAGCCCGACGGACCGTCCCGCGCCGCTCACCCCCGACTTGGCGTCGACGACGATGTCTGACCCGACCAGGCCGGCGGACACGGCCGGGGCCAGGGCGAGGATCGACGCGGTCGAGTAGCAGCCGGGCACCGCCACCAGCTCCGCATCCTTGAGCTCCGCCTCGTGAAGCTCGGGCAGGCCGAGCACCGCCTTCGCGAGAAGCTCGGGTCGCGGGTGCTCCTGCCGGTACCACTTCGGGTACTGCGCCGCGTCGCGCAGCCGGAAGTCGGCACTCATGTCGATGACCCGGACGCCCGCCTCCAGCCAGTCCTGCATCTTGGCGGCGCCGACGTTGTGCGGTAGACAGCTGAAGATCACGTCAAGGCCGTCGGGCGCCGGCTCGGCCACGAACGAGCCCTTGACCTCGAGCAGCGGGAAGACCTCGGAGTACGGCTTACCCGCGTACGAGCGAGATGTCAGCTGGGCGAGCTCGACCGCCGGATGCCGGGCGAGGATGTACACGGCGGTCATCCCTGCGTAACCATTGGCGCCTGCGACGGCAGCTTTCAGTTTCTGGGTCACGGGCGCATGAGTATACAGTCAAACTGCATAAACATGCGCAAGCTCAGCCGGCTTCGTTGAAGAAGCACGAGCGGGCGCCGGTGTGGCACGCGGGCCCGGCGGCGTTCACGCGCAGCAGCACCGAGTCGAGGTCGCAGTCGAGGCGAACTTCCAGCACCTCCATCGTGTTGCCGGAAGTCGCGCCCTTCTCCCACAGGCCCCGCTCACGCGACCGAAACCACGCCCGGCCGGTCTCGCGCGTCCTGTCCCACGCCTCCTGGTCCATGTACGCCAGCATCAGGACGTCGCCGTTCTCCGCGTCCTGCACCACCGCCGGGACAAGTCCTTTCGTGAAGTCCGGGCTCACTGCCTCACCTCCA
>DASWDZ010000040.1:0-54196 GCA_036395015.1 Candidatus Dormiibacterota bacterium
CCGGCACAGCCTAGCGGTCAGCCAGGCAGCGGGGACCCCGAAGGTAGAATCGAGTTCGAAACCTGGCGGCGACGTAGCCAAGTGGTAAGGCAGAGGTCTGCAAAACCTCCATCCCCAGTTCGATTCTGGGCGTCGCCTCCAGCCCCCGCTCGGGCGTCGGCAGACGATTGATGAGGCGGTCTAACACCCTGTTCCGACGACGGCGCGGAGGTCGGCAAGCGCCATGTCGGTGTCGAACGGCCCCTTGGGGTTGTCGACGAGCCACACGTGGAGCATGTCCCCAGTGCCACCACCCCGGGTGCCGGGAGGGCAGGTTTTCGGCCGGGGAAGGCCGGGCACCACAGTGGGGCCGCCGGCGATCTGGGCGACCACCACGCCTTCATCGTCGAGGCAGAGATCGCTGTGCCTGTGCCAGGTGGTCAGCGAACCGCCGATCGCCGGTCCCGCCGCGTTGAGCGTCGGCATCATGTACATCGCTCCTACCAACACGGGACCGCGATCCGAGTTGAAGTAGATCAGCGACTCGACATGCTCAGGCCTGAGCACCTCGTTGTCGTAGAGGAACCCGGGGTTGATGAAATGCACGATGGGCAGCGCGGGAGGCGTGCCCGGCCGATAGCCGGCCTCGATCGCAACCCGCTGGTCGGTGTACTTGGCCACGGCCGCCCTCGTCTCGACCAGGAGCCTGGTCGCCGCCTCGAGCTGCGCGGCGCCGGGCGGCTGCAGAGCATTCGCCCCGGAGCTGTGCTCGGACGCGAGCGCCTGAGCTGGCCGGTGAGTCTGACGTTCGACGGCCGCCGCCCAGCCCCCAGTTGCGACGCTGGCCACGATCAACGCGACGGATGCACCAACGTAGGCGCGACGTAGTCGAACACTCATCGGCAGTGCTAAATAGGCGGACCCGAGCACGCCGGCCGCGACCAGCGCGATCCCGAGGCCGAGCAGCACGTGACCGGGATTCTCGAGGGTGAACAGACCTTCCTGGTGCGCTAGCTCGGGGTTTTGCCCATGGAGATAGGAGTCCCAGGCCAGCCCGACGAGAAGCGTCACGACGCCCACCAGAGCGACGGCTAGGAGGCCGGCGAGGCGATTCACAGCGGTCCAATTAGAGCATCGCCAGGCCGGCAGGGCATGCCGAGAATGGTGCATCCCCTCGGCTACACTCGATCGTGAAGATGGGTGTCTCGCAGATCAAGATGCCCCAGCTCGGCGAGTCCGTGACCGAGGGCACCGTCGACAAGTGGCTCAAGCACGAGGGCGATTTCGTCAAGCGCGACGAGCCCCTGGTCGAGGTGGTGACAGACAAGGTCAACGCCGAGATCCCCTCCCCGTTCGAAGGCAAGCTGGTCAAGATCGCGGTCGCTGAGGGCGAGACGGTCCGCGTGGGGTCGGTGATCGCCCAGATCGAAACCGGAACCTCAGCAGCTTCGGCAACAGCGACGGAGCCCAAGGAAGCGAAACCCACGCAGGCTGAGGCCGCCCAAACGGAAGCGCCGCCCGAGCCCGCGCGAGGCAAGGCGCCCACCTCGATCGCACCGTCCGCACCCGCGGCTACGCCCACCGACGGCGAGCGCGCCCGCCTCTCGCCCGCGGTCCGCAAGCTCGCCGCCGAGCACGGCATCGACCCGACGACCCTGCGCGGCTCGGGGATGGGCGGCAGGGTGACTCGAGACGACGTGCTCGAGGCGCTGGCCGGCGGAGAGGCCGCACCGCAAGCCCCGTCCAAACCTCAGCCTTCGCCTCCGGCGCCGGCCCGTCCCGACGGCAAGCGCGAGGAGCTCGTGAAGCTCAGTGTGATGCGCAAATCGATCGCCGAGCACATGGTCCGCAGCCTCGCCACGTCGCCCCACGCGTGGACGCTGCAAGAGGTCGACGTCACCACCCTGGTCCGCTACCGAGAAGCGGAGAAAGACAGCTTCAAGTCTCGCCACGGCGTCACGCTGACCTACCTGCCCTTCGTCGCGCAGATCGTGTGCGAAGCCTTGAAGGAATTTCCCTGGCTCAACTCATCCTGGAGCGACGAGGGTGTGATCCTGAAGCACTACGTGAATCTTGGGATCGCCGTCTCCATCCCCGACGGGCTCATCGTCCCGGTCGTGAAGGATGCAGACAGGCTCGGTTTCACCGACATCGTGCGCGTGATCAACGACCTCGTCGAGCGCGCGCGTAACAAGCAGCTGAAGCCGGACGACGTGCAGGCTGGCACCTTCACACTCAACAACACGGGTGCCACGGGCTCGATCGCAAGCCAGCCGATCATCAACCAGCCGCAGGCCGCGATCCTGACCACGGAGTCGATCATCAAGCGGGCGGTGGTCGTCGACGACGCGATCGCGATCCGCCACATGATGAACATGTGCCTCAGCTTCGACCACCGGATCATCGACGGCATGATGGCCGGTCAGTTCCTGAACACCGTCAAGAAACGGCTCGAAGAGTGGACGGCCGGTAGCATTCGGCTGTGAGCGCAGTGGAGCCGCTTCGGCCGGCCCCGATCCCGGAATGGATCCGGGTCCGGGTGACGGAGGGCGCGAACTTCAAAGAGCTGAAGCAGATCGTCCAGGGCCGCCGGCTGCACACCGTGTGCGAAGAGGCGCGCTGTCCGAACATCTTCGACTGCTGGAACCGCCGTACGGCGACCTTCATGATCCTGGGCGACGTCTGCACACGCGCTTGCCGCTTCTGCGCTGTGACATCGGGTCGACCGGTCGAGCTCGATCTCGGCGAACCGCTGCGGGTTGCGGAGTCGGTCGCCGAGCTTGGCCTGAAGCACGCCGTCATCACCTCCGTCGACCGCGATGACCTGAAGGATGGCGGGGCCGGCATCTTTGCGCGCACGATCCGCGCGATCAGGCGCCGCAGCCCCGGGACCACGATCGAGGTCCTGACGCCCGATTTCCAGGGTGACTTCGACGCGGTCCGGACCGTCGTCGCGGCCCGGCCCGACATCTTCAACCACAACACCGAGACCGTGCCGCGGCTGTACGCGCGCATCCGGCCCAAGGCCGTCTACGCGAACAGCCTGGCCCTTCTCCGCCACGTCAAAGCGCTGGCGCCTGAGATGGTGACCAAGTCAGGCCTGATGGTCGGCCTCGGAGAGACGGAAGACGAGTTGCTTGATGTCTTCCGCAACATGCGCGCGCACAACATCGACGTCCTCACCGTCGGCCAGTACTTGCGCCCGTCGAAGAAGCACGCCGAGGTGGTGCGTTACTACCGACCCGAAGAGTTCATGCGCCTGAAAGAGCAGGCGCAGGCCGTGGGCTTCGGCCACGTCGAGGCGGGGCCCCTTGTCCGCTCCTCATACCACGCCGATGAGCAAATCCCGGCCGCCCGTAAGAGCCTCCTGGCTGGGTAGCGTCCCCTACCGGGACGCCTGGGACATGCAGGCCGCGCTGGTCGGCGAGCTTCGCGCAGGCGCCGGCGAGGACACCCTTTTCCTGCTCGAGCACCCACATGTCTTCACCCTGGGCAAATCGGCCTCGGCCGATGACCTCCTGTGGGACGAGGAGGAGCGCCGGCGGCGCCAGGTCGAGGTCGTGTGGTCCGACCGTGGCGGCGAGGCGACCTACCACGGCCCGGGGCAGCTGGTCGGCTATCCCGTCCTCGACCTGCAGCACCTCGGACTCACGATCCCGCGGTACCTGGAGGGGCTCGAAGCCTCGCTGATCGAATACTTACGCGGGCTGGGGATCGAGGCCGAGCGCGGCAAGCCAGGTTTGACGGGGGTCTGGAGAGGCGACCAGAAGCTCGCTGCGATCGGGATCAAGCTCAACCGGTCGGTCGTCAGCCACGGCTTCGCCCTGAACCTGACCACCGATCTGGGCTATTTCGACGGCATCGTCCCCTGCGGACATGCCGAGCTGCGCCCGACCTCGGTCCAGGCCCTGACGGGGCGAAACGTGGCCACCAGGGCGGCCGCCGAGGCCTACAGCCGGCATTTCCAGGCGGTTTTCGGGGTCGAGGTCGCCTGGGGAGCGCCCATCCGAAGCTAGCGGGAATACGGACCGTTACCAAACCGGTATCACTTGCGTGAGGACATTCATGGGCCGAGGGGGTACTCGGTTTGGCCCCAACCGTTATCGGGTAAGTGGGATATGAGCATGGCAACCAACCGCAAGAGCGCTGACAAGACCCGGGCCGAACTCGTGCGCCTGGACAGCGTCTCGATGGACGAAGACGACGAGATCCTCCCCGACTTCGAAGCCGAGGTGGACGACGGCCGGCGCGTCTGGGTGACGGCGGTGCTCGAGCGGACGGCCGTGATCGAGCCGGCGCCCGGCGAGCCCAAGGTGCTGGTCAACCGCCGCCGCCTGTTTGTGAATCCGCTACACCTTCGGGTCCGCCACCTCGCGAGCAAGGAGGCCGCGCGGCGCGGTCGTGAGGCCGCTCGCCAGCTGAGGCTCCAGGAACAGCACAGCTCGGCGGCGTAAGGCCGCTTACCGTTTGTAAGTCGCACGATGTCGCTCTGGTAACATTCGCTGCGGCCGAAAAGCTCGGCGCCTGCTGATTTCCGCGGCGCGATTACCGCCGCCTAGCCGAGGGAGCCCGCTTATGAGCAAGACCGCCGAACTCGTCTCGCTGGCCAGCATCGTCCCCCCTCTGAACCACGAAGTCAGCGGTGGCTTCAATGCAATCGTCGATGGCAAGCAAGTGCGAGTTCGGGCGGTACTTGAGCGGACCGTCGTGATCGAGCACCACGAGGGTGGTGAGCGCAGCGTCGTCCGCAAGGACAACTGCATGGTCAAGCCCTCGGCGGTCGCCTTCGTGCCGGGCAACCCCAACAACGGAGTCGGGCCGCGGCAGTGGCGCCGGCTTCCAGGCAAGCCTCCGGCGCCGGCCAAGCCCCCATCGAGTTAACTCCTCCCCATCTCGTGGGGACGTGGCGGGGAAGCCGCCGGAGGGGACTTCGGGACTAGTCGATGTGCTTCAGCGCGACCAGCGTGAGGAACGGCTGAAAGTCCTTCGCTAGCGCGACTTCCTCGAATACTTTTCGCGCGTCGTCGAACCGTCCTCCCTTCAACTTGCTCATCTCTTCGTCCGCGATCTCGCGCACCAGGTCCGCGTTGACTGTCGGCCCTTCGCTCAAGCGTGACGATTGCCTTACCCACTGCCAGATCTGTGACCGCGATATCTCCGCGGTCGCCACGTCCTCCATGAGGTTGTTGATGGCGGCCGCCCCGGTGCCGCGCACCCACGACTCGATGTACTGGATGCCTACGCTGACGTTCATGCGCAGCCCGTTCTCGGTGATCGTCCCGCCCGGGACCTTCACGTCGAGCAGCTGACCCGCCGTCACCGAGACCTCCGGTCGCTGTTTCTCGAGCTGATTCGGGCGCTCACCCAATACCCGATCGAACGCCTCGGTCGCAGTCGGCACCAGATCTGGGTGCGCGACCCAGGTCCCGTCGAATCCATCGCCTGCCTCGCGGTCCTTGTCCTCCTTCACCTTTGTCAGCGCGACGCGATTCACCTCCGGGTCGCGGCGGGAGGGAATGAACGCGGCCATCCCACCCATCGCGTGGGCGCCGCGCCTGTGGCACGTCTTGACCAGGAGCTCGGTATACGCACGCATGAAGGGCACTGTCATCGTCACCTGCGCGCGGTCGGGCAGCACGAACTCGGGCCGGTTCCGGAACTTCTTGATGATGCTGAAGATGTAGTCCCAGCGACCTGCGTTGAGGCCACTGGAGTGGTCGCGCAGCTCGTAAAGGATCTCCTCCATCTCGAACGCGGCGAGGATCGTCTCGATGAGCACTGTCGCCCGGATGGTCCCGCGCGGGATGCCAACCTCGTCCTGGGCCAGGTTGAACACGTCGTTCCAGAGCCTGGCTTCGAGGTGGTTCTCCAGCTTCGGCAAATAGAAATACGGACCGCTGCCCTTTTCGAGCAGCCGCCTGGCGTTGTGGAAGAAATACAAACCGAAGTCGAACAGGCTGCCGGAGATCGGCTTGCCGTCGACCTCGAAATGCCGCTCGTCGAGGTGCCAGCCACGTGGACGGACGAGTAGCGTCGCCACCTTCTCGTTGAGGCTGTACTCCTTGCCCTCAGGGCTGGTGAAGTCGATGCGGCGCTCGATGGCGTCGATCAGGTTGACCTGGCCTTCGACCAGGTTCGACCAGGTCGGCGAGTTGGCGTCTTCGAAGTCGGCCATGAAGACCCGCGCTCCAGAGTTGAGAGCGTTGATTAGCATCTTGCGATCGGTAGGGCCGGTGATCTCAACGCGGCGGTCCTGCAGGTCCTTCGGTGCCTGGGCCACCTTCCAGTCCGAATCGCGGACCGAGCTGGTGGTCATCAGGAACTGCGGCGACTCGCCGGCGTCCAGTCGCGTCTGCCGCTCGTCGCGCAGCCGGAGCAGCTCCTGCCGGCGACCGCCGAACTCGCGGTGGAGACGCGCCACGAAACCAAGGGCTTCCTTCGTGAGCACCTCGCCCGCGCGACCCTCAACGGCGCCCTTGAGCTGGATGTGCTCAGTGGTGGCCATCGCCACTCAATCTACTACTGCCCAGCGAGGCGCTCCACGATCGGCGCCAGTTCGTCTGCGGTCTCGCCGGGAAGGATGACGTGCGAGAACCCGTAACGCTCGCGCCGCTCGCGCAGGTCGTGCTCGATCTGGTCGAGGGTGCCGATGAGGAAGTGCGGCATGTCGAGCACGTCGCGTGGCTGGAAGCCCATCGAAGGTGCAATCGTCGAGGCCAGCGAATCGCGATCGTCGGTGATGTTGGCGAAGAACACCGTGAAACCGAGGTCGAAGTCGTCCAGGCGGTCACCGGCCGCCTCCTTGATCCACCGGAGCTTCTCCTCGGTCCTCTCGGCCATGCCGGTCTGGACGAGCTTGGGGTTGATGCGCCCTTCACCGAGGTTGTAGTTGACGTGGACGATATCGCCTTCCCGAGCGGCGAGGGTCAGCATCCGCTTGCCGCCACCTCCGAGAAGGATCCGAGGATGCGGCTTCTGGACGGGTAGCGGCGCGCCCTGGAGCCCCTTGATCGTGTAGTGCTTGCCTTCGAATGAAAACTCGTGGCCGGCGAAGAACTTCTTGAGGATCTGCACGGCTTCCGCCAGGCGCTCGATCCGGGTGCCGGCCGGGTTGTACGGGATGCCTGACTGCTCGTAGTCGGACACCATCCAACCGGCGCCAATCCCCAGGTCGAGACGCCCGTCGGAAAGAAGATCGAGAGTCGCCGCTTCCTTCGCGAGCACGACGGGATGGCGGTAGTCGTTGTCGAGGACGAGCGAGCCGATCCGGAGACTGGTCGTAGCGTCGGCCGCGGCCATGAGCGCGGCGATGGGTCCGGGCTGCTCGCCGAAGTGGTCCGGCAGGTAGAGCGCCGCGTACCCCATCGACTCGAGCGCGCGCGCCCTGTCGCGCCACTGCTGGGCGCTGTGAGCTCGGTGCTCCTGGACGCCGAATCGAAACGGCCTGGCTTGCGTCATCTCTCCATGAAGATTCTCGAGTGTGCGTTGCGTCGCCCTACTAGCACCTTCGTAGGGCGACAGGGCGCACAGTCGCGCGCCCGGTTTCGATGTTGGTGCCGAGGGCCAGATTTGAACTGGCGACACCTTGATTTTCAGTCAAGTGCTCTACCAAGCTGAGCTACCTCGGCACGGCCGATGATTCTATCGGCGGGGCGGCTTCGGCCGGTGGTGGCTCGCTAGGGACTGCCTCGCGCTACCGCCGCATGGTACCGAAGTCGTAAAGAGCCGGAGGCGGCGTCGCGGGCGGCTTGCCCAGCTCGAGGACTATGTTCTCGAAGTTCGTCAAGGGCACTGATCGTGGATCCCCATCGAAGGCGCGGCCATTGACAAGCACTGCCACCGGCCCGTGGTAACCCAACGCCGAATCCTTGGCAAGTGGCTGGCCCCACACCGAGAAGAGCTGACCCAGAACGTCGGACTTGCCGACCTGCGTGAAAAGATGCACGACGCCGCTGGCGTCATGCGTGTGAATCCAGGCGAAGCAACTACCGGTGGTGATGAAGCCGTCCGATGTTGTGCCCCATGGGCGCCCAACCCCAATGCCCGCCGGCACGCTTATCGCTTCGTCATCGAGAAAGATGCCCACGTGCACGTGAAAGTGGCTCACTGGCAGGTCGTCGCGCAGGCACGGCACGCCCTCCACGACCTGTCCCTCATGGAGTTCCTGCACCGCGGTGTTTAGAGCGTTGCCCCCAGCCCGTGAGACCGGCGGCGCCGACGTGCACGCGAGGCATATTCCCAGCACCAACGCAGGGACTACGAATCGCATCTCACTTGACGTCGATGTCCGACTCCGCCTGTCCCCAGGCTGACGCGGCGGTGCTCGCGCGCACGACGAATCGGACAGCGCCGGACTGAGAAACCGGAACGCTGATCGTTGCGTGCCCAGTCGGGTCGGTGGCCAGATTGGTCACCCAGATCATTGTCTGACCTGCGTAGGTTGCGTCGACCGCACCGAAGTCGCCTCCTCCGCCGCAGCCGCCGCCAAATGTTCCGATGCCCAGCAGCGAGCTTGAGCCGTTGGTGCCCAACGGGTTTGGCGTTAGGAAGGCAGCCGCGATCGAGGCCTGGTCGACCAGCTTGTATGCCGACATGCGAGCGGGATAGCCGTCGGCCAGGAGCGTCGCCTGTACGGGGACGTCCCCGCTGTCCGCGACGGAGATCGTCAGGTGGGCGGTCTCGCCCTTGACATAGCTCACCTTGTCGGGGGTGGCAGTGACCTTGAGCAGACGACTCGAGTTGTTCACGTAAACAGGGAACTCTTCGGTCATGTAGGCGCCGTCGTGGAACTGGCTGAACACCGCGGTGAAACCCGGCGCAAGGTCGGGCGTGATCTTCACGGTCACCGCGTTGTCACCCTTCGTCAGCGACAGCCACCTGTACTCGTGCACACGCCCACGCTCCAGGGAAAGCAGAGCGTTGACCGCGACTGGGGACGTGACCGTCAACGTGGCGGAGTCACCCACTCGGTACGCGATCTTGTCGGTTGCCACGTCAAGCTGTGGGTTCGCGTCGGAAGGCATGCCGACAGTCAGGTCCCTGGCATCCTCGAACTCGTTGCCGGACAGATCCTTGCCCTTGATCCGCAAGAGCAGCGAACTTGGGGGACCCGTGTAGGTCGCCCGGATGGTCCCGAGGCCATCGCCGTCCGAGTTGACGGTGCCGCTGGCCACGACGGTCGTGATGGTCTGGTCGCCCTGGTAGTCGATCCGATCTAGCTCATACGCCATTGGAAGGTTTGGGACCCTTGCACCGCCGCGAGTCTCGACGACGAAGGGCGCAACCACCGTCTCCCCACGCTGGTACCACGACCGCGCCGGCAGCAAGAAGACTTCGTCAGTCGCCTGATAGAAGATGGCTGTGCTCGCGGCCACCGCCTGGGCCTTGCCGGTGCCGTATCTGACAGCAATCGTGACCTCTCGCTCCGCGGCTTTCCGCGCGACTTTCGCGGTCATCGGATACTCGGCGTGGCCTGCCGCATCGAGAGGCACGCTGACGCCCTCGACAATCGGCTCCCCCCACGAGGTTGGAGCAGGAAATGAGTCCACCTCGGCCGGCTGCACTGCATGCTGGGTTGAATAGATGGAGACCTTGACTGTTGCTCCCGCCAACGGCTTTCCCTGAGCGTTGAGACCGCTGATCGAGGCGACGACTGGATCGCCCGTGACGTAGGAGGGCTTATCGAGGGCCACGGCGAGCGTGGAGGTCGGGGCATGCGCCGCGAGGGCGACGATCTGGGTGGAAGTGGTCAGCACGTTTGGATCAAAGCGGCTGCCGTTAAGGGCGCCGGCAAAGAGAGTCAGCCGGGCATCGGTGCCGTCAGAGGTGAACGCGGCGGCCGGAATTGTGAATGACCCAGCAAACGTTCCATCAGCGGCGACCGAGGCCACGGTCAGGTTCTTCTCGCTCAGCCACGTCCACAGGGCAAGCTTTACACCTCCGTTGACGGCGTACACCTGGTCGTTGCTCAAACGAACCACGCCTGCGAACTTGACGACTTCGCCTTTCTGATATGCAGAGCGGTCCGTGGTCAGAAAGATCTGAGGTTGCTGGCTGAGGTTGGCGGCGACGCGAATGTCAGCTCCGGTTTCTGGAGCCGCCATCGGCACGATAACTTCCTGTCCGCCGGATGTCGCTACCGCTACATCAAACCCGGCAGGGAATACCGCCGCGAATTGCGCGGTGCCCGAAAACGAGCCCGCCAACTTCGAGTGAACGCCATTGAGGAGGTTGTAGAACGTGATATTGAAATTGGGCGTCGTGGCTCCAGTCGTCAGATCCACGCCCGCCACGATGACTCGCTGATCGTCCTGTCGAAGGAGGATGCCGTAGCGACTGAAATCGACCCACACCGCGCCGTACTGCACGTTTGCGTCCGCGGCCACGATCAAGTAAATGCCATCGGGCTGGCTCACTGTCACCACGACGTCATTCACGACGTTGCTCGTTCTGGCGCCCGAGGCAGTCAGCGAAGTCCCGCCATTGTCGACCAGGCGCATGGCAGAGGTATCGATCGCGTTACTCGCGTAACCGGCGGTTGAGGAGTAGACGAGCGAAGCCAGCACGTCTTTGGCCGACGCCTGGTAGGTCATGATTCTGGTCGCGCTGGGAACCGCTGTGCCTGCCTGAACGGTCAGGCTCAACGGACGCCCCGATGGCGCATTGACCAGTCTTGCCTGTCGATAGTCGGCTATGAAGAGAACGGACCGCGGGTCGGCAACGGTGGTGAAGGCGAAACTGTAGTCGTTGCTCAGCTCGCTGCCGTCGAGGCTCTTCAGGCCGCCACGCACTGTCACGTTTACCGATGCTCCGAAATCGAACTTGGGCGAAGGCTTGAACACGACCTCGTTGGCCGTATTTCCTGCCGAAAGGGCGCCAGGGGCAATCGGCGATCCTGCGTTCGTCGCCTGGACTGTCAGGAAGCTCTTCACCGCGGCCGGATTCACGGCGAGGTTGAAGGCGAGCGTGATCGACGTGTCGGGGGCAATGGCCAGGGTGCCGTCGGCCGGCTTGGTGCTCACCACGCTCAGGAGCACGGCCTGCTGCGACTCAGCTACCGACTGCGCGCCGACGGTAGCCGGCGTCGGCGCGGCCCCGTTCCGTGCGGCGGGCTGCTGGACGGGTCTGTGCGCCCGGGAGTAGACGTAGATGCCAACCCCAGAGCCGACAGCGATCACGACCACGCCGAGTGCGGCGATCAGGACGTTCCGCCGACGTGGGCCGGGGACGAGAAAACCCCGAATCATTTCTTTCCTTGCTACTTCTGCCCTGGCTGGCGCCCTGGCTTGCGGGTGGAACGCCCGGTGTGGCGCGTACGTTACGCGCCGGCGCGCTTATTCAACGGACTTGTTAAGCGCGACGCTCAGTACGCGTCCTGGAGTCCTCCCCGTCGCGCGTAACCCTCGAATGCGCGGAAGACAACGTAGCCGAGAGCCGCCCAGGCCAAACCCACGGCAAGCTCTCCCGCGAGCAGGCTTGCGACCTGTGTGAAAGAGGCTCCCGCCACGGCCTCGCGGGCGGCCTCCACCCCACGCGTCAACGGCAAGGCGTACGCGACGGTCTGCATGGCGCCGGGTAGGCGGCTGACCGGGAAGTTGACACCACCGGTGATCAGCAGGCCGTAGTAGATGATGTTGGCGACCACGATTGCGTCGCGCATGATCAGGCCGAGGCTTCCGAACAGCAGTCCGAGCCCTGCGGTCGTCAACGAGATGACGACGATGCAGAGTGCAAGAAGCGGCAGGTTTCCATGCCAGACGTCGAGCCGAAAAACGATCGCCGCCACCAGCAGACCGATCAGGACGCTGAGGACACCGTCGATCACGTTCACGATGGCGCGGCTCAGGAAGGTGACTAGCCGGTTGGCCGGCGAGCCAAGTAGAACCGGCAGGGTTCCGAACTGGCGCTCGTTGGCGACCGTGGCGATCACGCCGAAGATGCCGGCGTTCGCGGTCAGCTGAAGTGCGTTGCCGAGTGCGAAGTACAGGGCGTTCTGCTGCCCGGTGGCGAAGACGCCGAACTCGACGAAGAACAGGATCTGGGCGACCGGCAGGATGAGCTTGTAGCCGATGTAGCCCGGGATGGTCGCCCACTGGAAAAGCGCGACGTACTGGAGCCAGATCGAACGTCCGAAGACCGCGACTTGAGAGAGCGCGCGTGTCATACCAGCGCCAGTTCGCCCGTGGCCCGCGCCCGTCGATCCACCAGGCGAAAAAGGAAAACCGACATGCCGAGGTAGACCAGGCTGAGCCCGACCGTGGCCACCCACCACGCGACGAAGTCGTGGGGCCCTTCGGCAGTCGTTGCGGCGTACAGCGCCCTGGTGCCCCACGTGGGTGGAAGCAAAGCCGAAATCGCCTGCAGCCACCCGGGGAGGATGGTGATCGGAAACATGAAGCCGCACAGGACGTAGGTCCCAAGCTCGAAGCCGTTGATCATGGTGAAAGCCCAGCGCCACATCGCGAAAAGCGGTGACAGGCTGAGCGCGATGGCGAGGAACGAGAAGGTGAGGACCGCGAACGAGATCGCGAACCTCCCCGCGTCTAGCTGCGGGAGCAGCGCATGGAACCCGAAGTAGGCAAGCGCGATCGTCGGGATGAAGGAGAGCATCCCCCACACCAGGCCCCCGAGGGCCTTGCCCAGGACGATGACCCACAGCGGGGTCGGCACCGCGAAGATCTGTTCCAGTGTTCCGTTCCAGCGTTCGATCTGGATGCCGTTGCCTGCATCGAGGTAGGTGATCCCCCAGTACCCGATCAACCCGCCACCGAGCAGGCCGTACGTCCACTGCGTCGCGGTCGTTCCCGGCTTGTTCAGCACGAAGAGCCCGACCGCGGCCAGGATCAGGGGGAAGACGAGAAAGCCCATGATCGCGAAACCGCTGATGAACCGCAGCCGCATGCTGATATAGAAGGCCGCGGCGGCAGCCCGCACGTAGGTCATTGCGACTCCCCTTCCCCCACCAGCTGCACGTACGCGTCCTCGAGCGTCGGATCGCGTGACGAGACGCGCTGGAGCTCGATGCCTTCGAGGATCACCCCGAGCTGCGTCATCACGTCGGCCGGGCGTACGCAGTGGACGGTCACCAGCTGAGCCATCTCGTGATCGGCCACCGAGACAGAGCTCACGCCGGGCAGCTCGCGAAGGATCCGGAGTCGATCGGGTGACACACCGGCGGCCTCGAACTCGACGACGCCCAGGTCTTCGACCAGCTGCTTGATGCTGCCCGGCGTCCCCTCCGCAACGATGGAGCCCTTCTTGATCACTGCGATGCGGTCGCAGATGGCATCGGCCTCGAACATGTAGTGCGTCGTCAGGAAGATCGTCTTCCCGGCGTCGGCCAGCTCGCGGATCAAGAGCCTCAGCTCCCGAGCGCCCACTGGGTCGAGGCCGATGGTCGGCTCGTCGAGGAACAGGACCTCCGGGTCGTTGAGGAGTCCTCTGGCGAGGTGAAGGCGCTGCTTCATGCCGCGCGAGTAGTGCTCCACCTTGTCGTGCTCGCGGCCCGACAGCCCAAGGCGCTTCAGCATGTCGCCGATCCGCCGCTTCGAAACATCAGGCGCGATGCCGTACAGGTCGGCGAAGTAACGCAGGTTGTCGAGGCCCGACAGCCGCCAGTAGAGGCCGCGCTCGCCTCCGAAGACGAAGCCGATGCGCCGCCTCAACGCGCTCGTCTGCCTGACCACATCCAGGCCGAGCACGGTCGCCGAGCCCGAGTCCGGAAGCAGCAGCGTGGTCAGGATCTTGGTGGCCGTTGTCTTGCCCGCCCCGTTGGGACCGAGCAGCCCGAACAGCTCCCCAGGGCGGATGGCAAGGCTGATCCCGTCGAGGGCGACGTTCTCGGTTTTGGTGCGGCGGAACGTGCCACGGTGTGTGACGTACTTCTTACGCAGGTCGCGGACTTCGATCGCGGGCGACGCCATCAGAGGCGGCTGATTCTATTTGCGTCCGGCACGTGCGCGTGGGCGGTGATGGACTTGAACCAACGACCTCCTCGGTGTAAGCGAGGCGCTCTAGCCAACTGAGCTAACCGCCCTTTGCGAACGCGCCTGCCAGTCTACCCACCCGCCAACAGGTTCAAGGCAGCATTTAGCTGAGTGTCTTTGGCGTACCCAAGAGACGGCTGTGCGACGTCATAGGCGTCCGATGGACTCGCGAGCTTGACCGAGACGTCCGGAGTCAGGCCCTTGTGGTCGATCGTCTCCCCGTTGGGCAGATACCAGCGTTCGACGGTCAGATGAATGTCGGACCCGTTGCTCAACACGAAATCCTCCTGGACGGACCCTTTTCCGAAGGTGGTCGTGCCGACGAGCTTGGCGCGCTTGTGGACCTGCAGCGAGCCTGCCACGATCTCTGCCGCGGAGGCGCTGTTGGCATCGACGAGCACTACAAGTGGAATGTCCGGCGCGGCGTGATTGGTGCCGACATTGTGCTGGTTGGTCCCGCTTCTCCCCCTCGTCTCGAAGGTCTCGCCACTTGTGACGAACTCGCTGATTACATCGTCGGCCGCCGAGATGAAACCACCCGGGTTGCCGCGTAGGTCGAGCACTATCGCAGTCGATCCGGGCAGGCCGCTGGTGAGCGCCGTCGAGAACTCGCTCGACGTCTCCGCACCGAACATGTAGATACGCACGTACAGGACGCGGTTGCCGACGGTCGCGGAGCGGACCGTCGGCACCTTGATCTCCGCCCTCGTGATCGTGAACATGAGGGTCTCGGCACCGCGCTGGATGGTCAGGGTGACCTTGCTGCCCTCGGGTCCGTGGAAGAGGGGGGCCGCCTCATCGGCGGTGATGCCCTTAATGTCCCGCTCACCAACCTTGACGATCACGTCACCATTTTTCAGCCCGGCTGCGGCGGCGGGCGAACCGGGTACGGTGCCCGTGACCACTGGGTATCCCGTGGTGAAGCTCAGGTACGCGCCGATGCCCGTATAACGGCCCTGGTAGCTCTCGTGCAGCCGCTTGTACTGCTCTGGGGTGAAATAGAGCGAGTACGGGTCGCCGAGGCTGCTGACCATGCCCTCGACGCTGCCCTGGGCAAGCTTTTTGGTGTCCACGTTGCTTTCCACGTAGTCGGCCTGGATCAGCCGCGCGGTCTCGTGGACCTCGGTGAGGTCGACACGCGAGACGGAGCGATGCCCGACATAGGGAACCCACTCCGGATAGGCCTGGTCGACCCATGCGCCGGCGACGAAGCCGACGACCAGCACCAGGACGAGGGCGCCACCCCTGATCAGGGCGACGCTGCGCTTCACAGCCCTAACAGCCGAGCCAGATGCACGGGTCCTTGTAGACGCCGTTGACGCGGATCTCGAAATGCAGGTGAGGACCTGTGGACCAGCCCGTCGACCCCTCGAAGGCGACTGTCGTACCTCGCGGCACGACCATCCCGGTTCTCAACCCCGGCGCGTACCCCGCCAGGTGGCCGTAGTAGGTCGTGTAGCCGTTGCCGTGGATGATCACGAGCAGGTTCCCGTACCCCACGCTGCCGGGATAGAGGTAAGCGATGCCGGTGTCCCCGGCGACGATCGAGGTTCCGTAGGGGCCCGCGACGTCGAGTCCGGTGTGGATCTTGTGCGGCCAGGGGCACTGGGGAGCATAGATCTCCAGGTAGAAGGTCGAGCAGCCGAATCCCTGGGTGATGCACCCAAAGCTGCAGGCCGGCACGGGCCACTCGAAGACTCCTGAGCCGCCGCCCGCGTTGCGCGCGGCCGCCGCGTACGCCTGCGCCAGCTTGGCGACCTGCGCGTCGATCGCCGCGCGCTCCGCCTGCACCTGCGCGTATTGGGCGGAGAGCTGCTGGATCAACTGCTGCTCGTAGGCAAGCGCCTCGGCCTGCGTGGCCAGGTTGGCCTGGAGGTCCGCCTCGGTCGCCTTCTGCTGTTTGAGAAGCGTGGTGACCTCGGTCCGCTTCTCGAACAACTCCGAGTTCTTGATGCTGACCTGCACGTGCTCCTGTTGAAGGTCGACCAGGAGACGACGGTCCGACGCCGCGACCTGCTGCGCGCCGACGAGCCGGTTCATGAGCTGGTTGATGCTGTTGGACGTCAGCACGAGCTGCAGGTAGTTCACGCTGCCGTGCGAATCGATGTAGCGCAGGCGTTGGTTCAGCAGCTGGTCGCGCACGGTGACGTGCGCCTCCAGCGGAATCAACTCTGCCTCGCCAAACCGGATTTGCCGGCTCAGGTTGTCGATCGCGGCCTGCGTCCTGGCGATCAGGGCCTCCTGCGCCGCGATCTGCTTCTTCAGGCTCCCGATCATGGCGTCGATGGCGTTGATCTGGGCCACCGTGTTCGTGATCTGCTTCTGGATGGCGCGAAGCTGCCGCTGATTGTTCACCTGTTGGCCAATCCCCGCGTTGTAGGCCACGCAGGCGTCGTACACCTCTTTCGGGTCACCGGGGTAGCAGTAGATCGCCTGCACGTTCCGAGCCGACTGCGGAAACCAGATCAGCGTGACCAGGACGGCGGCCAGGACGACCCGGACCTTCCCCATCAGATCCTCACATACCGCCGCACGCCGATGTAGCTGCCCAGTGCGCCCAGCAAGGCGCCTGCCAGCAGGAGGTCGCGGGCGAGGCTGGAGATGAACGCGGGGTCGTAGCTCAGCGGGATGAAACCAACGTCCGTCTTGAAGCGCACGACCGCCGGCTCGTACGCCACGACGAGCAGGGCGAGCGCGATCGAGGCCGCGATCAAGCCGGTCATGATGCCCTCGATCACGAACGGGCCGCGTACGAACCACTCGGTCGCGCCGACGAGCTTCATCACCTCTATCTCCTTGCGCCGGTGGTAGACAGCGGTCCGGATCGTGTTCATCACGATCACCACCGACACGATGAGCAGGATCAAGAGAAGGCCCGCGCCCGCAATTCCGAGCCACTCGGAGAGCTGCAGCATGCGGTTGATGAAGTCGCCCTGGTAGTTGGTCGGATCGGTGGGGTCGACCCCCGGCCATTGCCGAGCCATCTGGTCGACCGCCGCCACGTCGCCCAGGTTTCTGACCCGGACTTCGAGCTTGGCGTCGAGCGGGTTGCCTTCGATCTGCTGGGCCAGGACCGAGTTCTGCGGGTCGGACCGGAACTGCGCGAGCGCCTCATCCTTGGTGACAAAGCGCACGCTGAGTATCCGTGGGTCCGCCGCAAGCTGCGCCTCGAAGTCGTACACGGTCTGCAGCGGGGTGTCGTCCGAGACGTTGATGGAGATCTCGCTCACCTTGGCGCGAAACCCGTCCAGCACCTGCGAGAACGCGTGCCCGACCAGCAGGTTCACGCCGGCAAGGATGAGGATGAGCGTGATCGACAGCACCGCCGCCAGGCTGACGGCGAGGTTCCGCCAGAAGCTCTGCCAGGCGCTGTTAAGCGCGAATTTGAGATTTCGCAAGATCATCGTGATACCTGCCTGAACGGTCGTCCCTTGCGATCTGCCCCGCGTCGATCGCGACGACGCGGCGGCGCAGAAGGTCGACGATCTCCCGGTTGTGCGTCGCCATGACCACGGTGGCGCCGCGTGCATTGATGCGCAGGAACAGTTGCATGATCTCCCACGCGGTCGCAGGGTCGAGGTTGCCAGTGGGTTCGTCGGCGATGATGAAACGCGGCGCGTGGACGAGGGCGCGCGCGATGGCGACGCGTTGCTGCTCCCCGCCGGACAGGTTGGCGGGGTATGTCATCTCTTTGCCGGAGAGGCTTACCGTGTCAAGCGCCTCGGCGACCCGAGTCCTGACCTTGTGGTCAGGTTCGCCGAGCACGCGCAGGGCGAACGCGACGTTCTCGTAGACGGTCAGGTTAGGCAAAAGCTTGAAGTCCTGGAAGACGAGCCCGACCTTGCGCCGATAGTGGGGCAGCTTGCGCCGCTTCATCCGCCCGAGCTCGACGCCGTCGACGAAGATCTTGCCCTTGGTGGGCTTCTCCTCGCGTATGAGGAGACGCACCAGCGTCGACTTACCGGCGCCTGAGGGGCCGACCAGGAACAGAAAGTCGCCCTGCGGCACTTCGAGGTTGATGTCGCGGAGCGCTTCAGTTCCAGTCGGATACGTCTTGTGCACGTGCTGGAAGCTGATGACCGGTTTGGTGTCGAAGTCCGGTGTCAAAACCATAAGCTGCGTCTCTTGCTGTGGCGTTAAGCGCCGGCGGGCGCACCCGGCTTAAGTCGCGGGCAGTATACCCGATGCCCCCCAGGACTCCAACCCCTTCCCCTCTGTGCCAAACACTGGCCATAACGAACGGAAATTCCGAGCCTTGCGCTGAGCTGTTCCTTAGGCGGCTTCTCCGTTTTTACTCAGGCGCCAGCGCAGCCAGCTCTCGATGAAGGGGTCGATCTCCCCGTCGAGCACCGCCTGCGCGTTACCCACCTCGAAGCCCGTGCGCACGTCCTTGACCAGCGTGTAGGGCTGCAGCACGTAGTTCCGGATCTGGGAGCCGAACTCCGCCGGCATGACCTGGCCGCGGATCTGGTCCAGGTGCGCGGCCGCCTCCTGCTGCTGGCGCTGGAACAGCCTCGCCTTGAGCACTTTCATCGCCGTCTCGCGGTTCTTCATCTGGGAGCGCTCGTTCTGACAGGTGACGACGATGCCGGTCGGCAGGTGGGTGATACGGACTGCGGAGTCGGTCTTGTTGACGTGCTGCCCGCCCGCGCCCGTCGAGCGGTAGGTGTCGATGCGGATGTCCTGCGGGTTGATGACGATCGCAGCTTCGTCCGTGCTCTCGAGCTCGGGCATGACCTCGACCAGCGCGAACGATGTATGCCGTCGATGGTTCTGGTCGAAAGGTGAGATGCGCACCAATCGGTGAACGCCATGTTCGGAGCGGAGCAATCCGTACGCACGCGGACCGCTGACGATGAACGTCGCGCTCTTCAGGCCCGCCTCCTCACCTCGCGATTCGTCGATGATCTCCGTCTCGAAGCGACGCCGCTCGGCCCACTTGAGGTACATGCGAAGCAGCATCTCGACCCAATCCTGGGCTTCGATGCCGCCCTGGCCGACCGAGATGGTGATGACTGCGTTGTGGTTGGCGTAGGGATCGGTGAAGAGGAGGTCGAGCTCGTGCGCGCGCAACTCACTCTCGAGAGTTGCACGCTCCTCGGCGATCTGGCGCTCCAGGTCGGCGTCGTCGCCGGCGAGCTCGTCGAGCTCGACCAGGTCGCGGGCGCGCTTCTCGAGGTGATCCCAGGTGGCGATCAGCTCGCGGTTGTCGGAAGCCTCGCGCGCCATCTGACCGGCGCGTCGGGGGTCATCCCAGACGCCAGGTTTGGCGAGCTCCGCGTCTAGCTCGTCTGCCCGCCTGGCCTTCGCGGGCAGGTCAAAGGTGCTCCTTGAGCTGAAGGATGCGTTTCAAGACGTCTTTGGGACTCAGGTCAGCGTCCATGGCACCTCTTGTATTTCTTACCCGATCCGCACCAGCACGGATCGTTGCGTCCGATTTTATTTTGGTGCCCGCCGGCGGCGGTGGCGGAAGCACCCGCCGGCACGGCCGCGGCTGCGACCGGAGCGGCCCGACGCTGCCGCGGCGCTCCGTTCGAACCGTCGATGTCCCCGGGACCGCTCTCGGTCACCTGGCGCACCAGCGGCAGCGGGGGCGCCGCAGGTTCGTTCCGCTGCACCTGGACTCGGTAGATCGCCGACACGATCGACATCTCGATCCGGTCGCGCAGCTCGTTGAACATCTCGAAGGCCTCGTTCTTGTACTCGACCAGCGGGTCGCGCTGCCCGTAAGCGCGAAGTCCGATGCCCTCGCGGAAGTGCTCCATCTGGGTCAGGTACTCCATCCACTGCCAGTCGATCGTGCGCAGCATCACGTCGCGCTCGACCATCGGCATCAGGTCGGCCCCGACCTCCTCGATCTTGCGCTGGTAAGCCTCCTCCGCTGCGGCGTGGAGGTGCTCGACCAGTCCCTCCTGGCCGCGCTGCAAAGCCTCGTCTGGGAGCTGTGAGCCAGGCGCGATCGGAAGGTAAGTCGACAGGTACTTGACCAGGCCCTCGAGGTCCCAGTTCTCGGGATGGCGGCTCTCGCAGTGCTGGTCGACCCCCTTGGTGATGATCTCGCGCACGTACTCGAGGATGTTCTCGCGCGCGTTGGCGCCCTCCAGGACCTTCCGTCGCTCCTCGTAAACGATCTGGCGCTGCTTGTTCATCACATCGTCGTACTCGACGACGTGCTTGCGGGCGTCGAAATGCATGCCCTCGACCTTCTTCTGCGCACTGGCGATCGAGCGCGCTACCCATGGATGCTCGATGGGTTCGACCTCGAGGCTCTCCATCAGCCTGCCGATGCGATCGGCGGCCGGACCAAAGATCTTCATGAGGTCGTCCTCCAGCGAGATGAAGAACTTGCTGGAGCCGGGGTCTCCCTGGCGACCGGCGCGGCCGCGAAGCTGGTTGTCGATGCGGCGGCTTTCGTGCCGCTCCGTGCCGACGATGTGGAGACCACCCACGTCGGTGACGCCCTGGCCGAGCACGATGTCGGTGCCGCGGCCTGCCATGTTCGTCGCGATGGTCACCGCCTTCGGCTGCCCTGCTTCGGCCACGATCGCGGCCTCGCGCTCGTGTTGCTTCGCATTGAGGACGTTGTGCCTGATGCCACGGCGCTCGAGCATCTTCGACAGCCGTTCCGACTTTTCGACCGATACCGTGCCGACGAGCACTGGACGTCCTTGCTGGTTCAGGTCGACGATCTCATCGATCACGGCCTCGAACTTCGACTTCTCAGTCTTGTAGATGACGTCCGGGCTGTCGGAACGAACCATCGGCCGGTGGGTCGGGATGACGACGACGTCCAGGCCGTAGATCTTGTGGAACTCTTCGGCCTCGGTCATGGCCGTGCCCGTCATACCGGCGAGCTTGTCGTACTGCCGGAAGTAGTTCTGGACCGTGATCGTGGCGATCGTCTTCTGCTCTTGCTGCACCTTGATGCCTTCCTTCGCCTCGACGGCCTGGTGCAGGCCGTCCGACCAGCGGCGGCCAGGCATCGTGCGGCCGGTGAACTCGTCGACGATCAACACCTCGGCGTCCTTGACGAGGTAGTCGCGGTCGCGCAGGAACAGCGCCTTCGCCTTGAGTGCCTGGTTGATCTGGTGCGCCTCGATGACGTTCTCGAGGTCGTAGATGTTCTTGATCCCGGTCCAGCGCTCCATCTTGGCGATGCCGGTCTCGGTCAGCGACGCCGACTTGTGCTTGAGGTCGACATCGAAGTCCTCGCCCTCGGTGAGCCTCGCGGCCCAGCGTGCGTACTGGTAGTACTTCTCGGTCGACTCTTCGGACTGCCCCGAGATGATGTGCGGTGTCCGGGCCTCGTCGATCAGGATCGAGTCGACCTCGTCGACGATCCCGTAGTTCAGCTCGCGCTGCACACACTGGGAGAGGTCGCGCGCCATGTTGTCGCGCAGGTAGTCGAACGCGAGCTCCGAGTTGGTCGCGTACGTGATGTCGGCGGCGTAGGCCTCCTTCTTGGTCGCGGGGCGCAGGTGCTGCAACCGGGAGTCGGGATGGGTTTCGTCGACGTACTCGGGGTCGTAGACGTAGGTGCCCGCGGTGCCGACATTGATGCCGACCGACATGCCGAGGGCGTGGTAGATGGGCCCCATCCACCCGGCGTCACGGCGGGCCAGGTAGTCGTTGACGGTGACCAGGTGGACTCCCTTGCCGGGCAGCGCGTTCAGGTACAGGGCCAGGCTCGCGACGAGGGTCTTGCCCTCGCCGGTCTTCATCTCGGCGATCTTGCCGCCGTGCAGCACGATGCCACCCACGAGCTGGACGTCGAAATGACGGAGGCCGATCGTGCGCCGGCTTGCCTCGCGGCACAGCGCAAAGGCCTCGATGAACAGGTCGTCGAGGTCCTCGCCGTCCCGGGCCCTCTTGCGAAGCTCCTCGGAGCGCGCGCGCAGAGCGGCGTCGTCGAGCTGCTTCAGCTCATCTTCGAGGCTGTTGATCGCCTGGGCCACCCCGAGGTGGCGCTTGATCTCGCGCTCGTTCGGGTCGAGCAGCCGGGAGAGGATTGCCATACGTCTGAACTAGAGGTTACCCGGCCCGGCCGAATCCAAATCGAGTCTAGGGAACGATTGGTTCGATCACGGCCAGCGACCCGTCGGCTCGCCGGACCAGGATCTGGATCTCTCCCGTGTCCTCATCCAGGTAGACCACCAAAGCCTGGCTGTCCGCCTGCAGCTCGGACACCGCTTCCTCCTCGGACATGGGGCGCAGCTTCAGACGCAGCCGCTCCGGTGGGGCCGATCGCGGCGCTGGGCGGCTGTCGCTTGCCGGCACCCTGACCGGGGATGAGGCTTGCTTGCGGTGGGTGACCTTCTCCTTGAACGCGACCACCTGGCGGTCGATCTTGTCCAGCGCCAGGTCGAGCGCGGACAGCGGGTCGGCCCCTCGCTCCCTGGCCTGAAGCACCGGCGTGCGATGGCCGTCGAGGTGGAGATTGATGCGGACGACCGTGGTCGCGAGACCGCTTCGCTTGCGCTCTTCGGAAAACTCCACCTCGGCATCGGCCACCCTGCCGAAGTGGCGAGCGAGACGGGTCAGCTTGCGGTGCGCCGTGTCGCGCACCTCCTGCCCCAGACCGTTGGTACGGTCGTGCAGGACGACCTTCACAGCCCGAGTGTACCGAGGCTTGGAGGGGCTGTCTAGCGGGCCGAGGGCTTGTATCCGGGAGGCGGCGGAAACAACGCCGTGATCTCTTTCGGAAGAGGGATTCCCTGGGAGAACATCTTGTCCAGGATCTTCGGGCGGAGTCCCGTCGGCCTGAACTCGGCGATCACCTTGCCGTCCGGCGTGGCGCCCTTCTGCTCCATCACGAAGATGTCCTGCATGGTGATCACGTCCTGCTCCATGCCGACGAGCTCGGCGATCTGGGTCACCTTGCGCGAACCGTCGCGCAGGCGGCTCAGCTGGACGACCAGGTTGATCGCACTCGCGACCTGCTGCCGGATGGCGCGCACGGGCAGGTCGACGCCGGCCATCAGGACCAGCGTTTCCAGACGGGCCAGGCCGTCGCGAGGACTGTTCGCGTGCAGGGTCGTCATCGATCCGTCGTGTCCCGTGTTCATCGCCTGCAGCATGTCGAGCGCCTCACCGCCACGACACTCACCGACGACGATGCGCTCCGGCCGCATACGGAGCGAGTTGATGACCAGGCGCTGGATGGTGATCTCGCCTTCGCCGTTGATGTCCTTGGGCCGCGTCTCCAGGCGACACACGTGCTCCTGGTGCAGCTGCAGCTCGGCCGCGTCCTCGATGGTGACGATGCGGTCCTCGACCGGGATGAATCCCGACAGCACGTTGAGAAAGGTCGTCTTCCCGGTGCCGGTACCGCCGGACACGATGATGTTGGCCTTCGACAGCACGGCTGCCTTGAGGAAGCCGAAGCCCGCCTCGTTCGCTGTGCCGAAGCGGATCAGGTCCTCGACCTGGTAGGGGTCGCGGGAGAACTTGCGGATGGTGAGCAGCGGGCCGTTGAGCGCGAGCGGCCGGATGACGGCGTTGACACGGGAGCCGTCGGCGAGACGCGCGTCACACAGTGGCGACCGCTCGTCGATGCGGCGCCCGACGGTGCGGACGATGAACTGGATGACGTTGAGGAGCTGGTCCTCATCCACGAACTTGATGTTGGTGAGGACGACCTTGCCGCCCATTTCGACGTAGACGTGGTCGTTCCCGTTGACCATGACCTCGGTTACGCGGTCGTCACGGATCAGGGGCTCGATGGGCCCCAGCTGCTGGTAGTACTCATCGATGTTGATACCTGGGATCCGGACTGCCATTCGGCTAGCCTCCAAGCTCGGGAATTGACGACCGACCGCCAACTATACATTCACGCGCGCGACCGAGACCCCAATTACGGGCCCCGAACCGGCCTCGCGGAGAGCCCGCGCGCAGGCGTCCAGGGTGGCGCCTGTCGTGGCCACGTCGTCGACCAGGAGCATGGCCTCGCCGTCGAGCCGCGGTCCGTGCCATTCGAAGGCGTTGCTGACGTTTTCGAAGCGCCGCAACCTGTCGCGTCCGACCTGTGGCGGAGTGGGACGCGTACGTACGAGTTTTCCCACGGGCGCGAAGACCGCGAGGCGCCGGCGCAGGTCTTCGGCCAGGAGGTCGGCCTGGTTGTACCCGCGCTGCCGCAGGCGCTCTCGGTGCAGGGGCACCGCCACCACGCACCGCGCGGCGAGGCCTTCGACCACCAGCCTCTCGGCGACCAGCTGTCCCAGCGGCCCCGCCAGCCGCCGCCAGCCCTCGTATTTGAAGCGATGGACCGCGCTCTCGATCGGTCCTTCAAACGCCACCGCCGAGCGGAGCCGGCTCAGGGATCTCAGGCGGGCGCGACATCCGCACTCGCGGCGCGCCGAGTCCAGCTCCACCCCGCACCGCCGGCACAGCGGCTCTTCGAGCCGGCGGATGCGCGCCCGGCACCCTTCACAGAGCCACGAGCCGAGCCTGCGGCAGCCGCCGCAGCGAGGCGGCAGGACGAGATCGAGCACGTGCACACGACCAGCGTATGGACGGGGTCAAGGGCTTCTTAACACCCAACTCCCCCATTCCTGGGGAGGTGGCCCGCAGGGCCGGAGGGGCTACTGAATCAGGATCTGGTCGCCGGGCTGGAGGTCGATGTCGGCCGTCGAGCCCGGCGGGAGCTCGAGCACGCTGTGCGCGCCGATCTCCCAGACGACGATCCCGTACCACCGCGGCAGCTTGCGGTACACCGTCTTCACGCGCTCCCTGCTGTCCAGGAACACGGCGTCGATCGGAAAGTTCATGAACATCATGTGGATGCCGTTGCACGGGTTGATCCACATGCCCCGACCCGGCGCGAGCTCCTTACGAAACATCAGGCCGAGTCCCCGTCCAAACATCGTGCCCGGCATCTCGAGCTCCTCGGCGAGAACCTTGCCGGTCCGCTCGTGCACCGCGCTCCGCCCTCTCAAACCGATCCGATAGGTTAGTTCCCCGGCACATGGATTTCGACAGCGATGGCGTGCGCCTTCATTTCGAGGTCGACGGACCCGAGCGCGGCATGCCGCTGGTCGCGGTGCACGGCTTCGCGTCGGACTACCAGCTCAACTGGGTCGGCTCGCGGTGGCAGGAGACGCTCACCAACGCCGGGTTTAGGGTCATCGGTCTCGACTGTCGGGGCCATGGACGCAGCGACAAGCCTCACGACCCCGCCGCGTATGCGGTCGACGTCATGGCCGGCGATGTGACCCGCCTGCTCGACCACCTGGACGTCGCCACCACTTCGTACCTCGGCTACTCGATGGGTGCGCGCATCGGACTGGAGGTCGTGCTCGATGCACCGGATCGCGTCAGTCGCGCCGTCCTGGGGGGAATCGGCGCCGCCGGGGCGATCGATCGCGCCGGCGCGATCGCCCGTGCGCTGCGCGCGGGCGAACCGACCGATGACCCGGTGGCGCAGACGTTCTACAAGTTCGCCTCTGCGCGGCCGATCAACGACCTACAGGCCCTCGCTGCATGCATCGAAGGTCTCCAGCCCGACGCCAACCCGGCGCGGCTGGCCGCGATCAAGACGCCGATCCTCATCGTCGTCGGGGGCCAGGACCAGATCGCTCGCGGCGCGCCGGAACTGGTCGAGCTGATCCCCTCGTCGCGGCTGGTCACGATCGCCGGCCGGGACCACATGAGCGCCGTGCCGGCACGCGACTTCAAGCGCGCCGCCGTGGAGTTCCTAGGCTAGAGGCCGAGCCGCTAAATGCGATGAAGAAAGCGGACCCTGCGCCTGGTCCGACGTAGCTTCGATTCGGTCGGCACGATCGAGATCGTGCCATCGGGCTCGAGAACCCCGAGCGCCACATCGTTCAGGTCCTCGATGCCGTGCTCGCGGATCGCCATCTCGAGCTCGTCCTCGGTCACGCCTTCGCGCTTCAGCGCCGCCGCCACGGGCTTCCCGTTCTTGATCAAGACCGCCGGCGCAGATCCGAAGATCCGATGGAAAACGGGCAGCCGGTCCAGCCTGCCGACCGCGAAATTTGCGGCGACGAGCGCTGCGATAAGGACGAACCCGCCGACGATCGAGTTGTCGGGGCCGGTCATCGCGGGCTGCAGCGCGTTGGCGACCAGCAGGATGAAAACCAGGTCGTAAAGCGTGAACTGCCCGACCTCGCGTTTGCCGAATATCCGCAAGGCAACCAGCAAAGCCGCGTACGCGAGCACGCCGCGGATCACGAGCTCCCATGTCGGGACTCCTGGCAGCAGCGAGGACAGCGTTTGCCGGCTTTACCTCGGCTGCATCAGGATCAGCACGGCGGGGCCAAGGAGCACGATCCACAGCGTCGGGAAGATGCAGCCCACCATGGGCAGCATCATCTTCAAGGTCGCCTGGGCGCCTCGTTCCTGCGCGCGCTGCCGACGCTTCCGTCGCATCTCGTCGGCCTGGATCCGCAAGATCTTGCCGATCCCGGTGCCGAACTGCTCCGACTGGATGACCGCCTGCATGAAGTTGTGCAGGTCTTCGACGCCGCTGTTGCGGCCCATCTCGTCGAGGGCCTCCAGGCGCGGCCGGCCCAGGCTGACCTCGCGCAAGGCCTTGCTCAGCAGCTCGGAGAGCGCGTTCTTGTACTTGTCCGTGACCCGGGCGAGGGCAGCGTCGAATCCGAGTCCGGCGTCGACGCAGATCACGAGCAGGTCGAGCGCGTCGGGCAGCCCCTTCTGGACCTCGCTGCGGCGGCCGTCGACCTTTTGCTTGAGCCAGATCACCGGCAGGTAGTAGCCGAGGATCGTGGCCGCAACCAGTGAGATGACGAGGTAGACCGGATTGCCCATGAGCAGCCCCACCAGCAGGCCCACCGCGGCGAGCACCGCCGCTGCCACGAGACGCACCGCGGCGAAGTCTTCCGGGGTCAGGTTGCCAGGCCGTCCCGCGAGCTCCAGCTTGTTCAGCAGGTCCTGGCGCGCCTTCTGCGGCGTCGACCGGGAGAGCAGCGAGCCCAGCCGTTCAATGGCCGGCCTCAGCACGCGCTCGCTGAACGGTCGTTGGAGCTCGATCTCCTCGATGCTCAGCGGCTTCTCGCCGCCGTACGCAGCCAGGCGCTGCTGAACGTTAATCGCCGTGCTGGACGAAGGCGTGCGGGCGAGTCCGATGAAGATCATCAGCACCCCGATCGCGACGCCGAACGCCAGGAGCAGTGTGGTGCTCATGGATCAGACCTCGATCGCCACGATGCGGCGGATGATCAGGTTGCCGATGAAGATCATGAACGCGCCGATCGCGAGCAGGATCCAGCCGATGATGTTGCCGAACATCGGCTGGAAGTAACTCGGCGTGACGAAGAACATGAATGCCGCGAGCAGGATGGGCAGCGCGGTGATGATCGTGCCCGACGCTCGGGCCTGCGCGGTCAAGGTCTGGATCTCGCCCTTGATCCGTACGCGTTCGCGGATCGTGTAGGCGATGTTGTCAAGGATCTCCGCCAGGTTGCCACCCACCGTGCGGTGGATCGAATAGGCGGTCGCGACCAGGTCGAAGTCGGCGCTGGCGATGCGCTTGGTGATGTTGGAGAGCGCCTCGTCCGGCGAGCCACCCAGGTTCATCTCGCGGACGGCGCGGGCGAACTCGTCGCCGATCGGCGCCACCGCGTTCTTGGCCACGGTGTCGATGGCCTGGGCGAACGAGTAGCCGGCCTTCAGCGCGTTCGACAGCAGAGTCAGCGTGTCGCCGAGCTGGGAGTTGAACTTCTTCAGTCTCTGGCCGATCCGGTACTTGACGTAAAAGCCTGGGATCAGGTAGCCGGCGAAGAAGAGCAGCGCGAACAGCGGGCCCCATCGCCAGAAACCAATCAGGCCGACGAGGGCGCCGGTCCCGAGCTGGATCATGAAGTACTCCGAGGGTCGGAGTTTCAGGTCGGCACGCTGCAGTTGCTCGGCGACCGAGGGCTTGCCCTTCTTGGCGTCGCCGCGTCCCATGCGCTCGGCCGCCGGCGAGAACAGGCGGTTCAGCGACTCGCGCAAGCCGGACGCCGGAGGCAGCGTCTGCGCGCCGGCGGTGGTGGTCACGCCGTATGCCGCCAGCCTGGCCTGGAAGTCCTCCGCACCACCAGCGCTGCGGCGCATCTGGCTGATGCCCAGGAAAAACAGGAAGACGCCCGCGAAGGCGATCAGCCCGAACACGATGGGAAGGGATGGCATCAGATCCTCCTAAAGGTCAGTACAGCTTATCCGGCGGTGGCTGCTTGCCAGCCACAAAAATCTGCTCTGGTACATCCTCTCCCTCGGCCCTGAGGTGTTCCATGCGCATCGGCAGGATGCCCATGGCGACGTGGTAACCGACCGCCTTGCCTTCGGCGTTGACGCCGACCTGTTTGAACTGGAAGAGCTCCTGGTACTGAACCTCGCCATCCCTGATGCCGACGATCTCGGCCACGCTCACGATGCGGCGCACCCCACCACGCAGGCGCGACTGCTGGACGATGAGGTGGATCGCCGAGCCGATCGTTTCCCGGATGGCTCGCGACGGCAGGTCTTGTCCGGCCTGCAGGACCAGGGTCTCGAGGCGGACGAGGGCCTCCTTCGGGTTGTTGGCGTGGAGCGTCGACATCGAGCCATCGTGTCCGGTGTTCATGGCCTGGAGCATGTCCAGCGCCTCGCCGCCACGACACTCACCGACGATGATGCGGTCCGGGCGCATGCGCAGGCAGCTCTTGACCAGCTCGCGGATCGGCACCGCACCCTTGCCCTCGACGTTGGGCGGGCGCGACTCGAGCTGGATCCAGTGCGGCTGCTGCAGCTGCAGCTCGGCTGCGTCCTCGCAGGTGATCAGACGCTCGTTCTCGGGGATGAACGAGGAGAGGATGTTGAGGAGCGTCGTCTTACCTGAGCCGGTGCCTCCGGAGACCAGGATGTTGAGGCGCGCACGTACGCACGAGCGCAGGAAGGTCATGATCTCCGGGCTCGACGAGCGGAAGCGGTTGACGACGTCGGCCGGCCCCCACTTCTCCTTGGCGAACTTGCGGATCGTCAGCGCAGGACCCTTGAGGGCGATGGGAGGGATGACGACGTTGACACGGGAGCCATCCTTCAGGCGCGCGTCACAGATCGGCGTCGACTCGTCGACGCGCCGGCCGACCAGGCTCACGATCCGGTCGATGACCTGGCGCATCTGGCGCTCGGACTCGAACGTGACCGAGGACAGGACCGGCTCGCCGCTTTTCTCGACGTAGATCTGCTTGGGGTGGTTGGCCATGATCTCGGTGATGTTGGGGTCGGCCAGCAGGGCCTCGAGCGGACCAAGCCCGAGCACGTCGTCGAGGACCGATTCGACAAGGCGTTCCTTGTCGTTCTTGGTCATCGTCATCGCCGTCGAGCGGAAGTACTCCTCGGCGAGCTCGAAGATCTTTTCCCGGACGCCGGCCTTGTTGCTGGAGTCGATCTCGTCGGCGAATTTCTCGATCAGCCGCGCGTGGATCTGCACCTTGGCGGCGGTGAAAGCGGGCGAGACCTCGCCGCCGGTCGCGACGGCGGCGCGCTGGGACAGCGAAGAGGGCTGCGGCGGAGCGGTCGCCGCAGGCTGCGCTAGCGGTATCGCGGCCTGCGGCGAGTATGAGGGCGCCCCCGGAAGAGTCGCGGTCGCGGGGCCGTTGCCCGCGCTCCCCGGCGGAACCGTCTGGTTCTGCTTGACCCTATCGAGGAGGCCCATCCGAACTCCGGGTTAGAGGGCGGTGAAGTGGTACCGCGCCTCGACCTGACTCTGCGTCACTCCTCCGGCTCGCGTGATCTCAGGGCACGCCGGGTCCTGGTTATCGGTGGGCGCAGTCCCGTAGTCCTTGAACGATTCCAGCGTGTAGCGGACCTGGGTGTTGTTCAGGAACCAGGTGAGGTACTCGGCGTCGCACTGGGTCAGCTCCACCGTGAGGCTAGACGTAATGCCGGTCGTGGCCGCATTGCCTTGCGCGGTCGTGCTGCTACCGCTGTTGGCCGCCTGCACGTTGGCCGACGCTGGACCGAGGCCGATGATCCGGAGGTTGGTGAAGACAGTCTTGCTGACGATCTTGGTCGGTCCCGACTGCTGTCCGGTCTTGGTGTTGAAGGTGGCGACGTTGCCCGAGACGATCACCGTCACGTAGTCGCCGACCGAGATGTGGCCGGCCACACCCTGCTGCTCACCGGTCGGGATCGTCATCGCCACGTAGCCCTTGGCCAGGGGCAGGTAGGCCGGAGCCGCGCCGGCCGGGACCAGGTTGATGTCCTTGGCCAGCATGTCGGACGTGATCACGGCGCCCTTGGAGATGTTGATCTGGGCGATGAGGTTGACCACATCCTTCGGCTCACCGTAGATGTTGGCCAGCGACGACTCGTTGCCGGTCAACGCGATCTTGGCCGTGGTGAGGTCAGCCGGTGTGATCTGGTGACGTAGGGAGATTGCCTGCTTGGCGATCACGACCGTCGTGCTGGGGCCACCGATCGCGCCGCCGCCCCCCACGCTGCCGAGCAGAAAGACCAAGCCGAACGCGACGACCGCGAGCAACAGTCCGACGATGATGAAGAGTCGACCCCCGCCGGGACGGGGCCTTGCAGCAGCAGGTGCGACGGCCAAGACTAAGTCACCTCCATGGAATGCCGAAGAGTGGCGACATTGTAATCACGGGGACCGCGATCTTCCCCCCTATTCGCTGTAAAGAAGAGAGAGCCCCTTGCGGGGCTCTCTTTGAAGGTGCGATTACGTGGGCTCTTACGCTCCGAGAGCGGCTACGACGTTCGAGAACACGTTCTTGATCTGGTTGCCCATCGTAAGAAGGATCACGATGACCACGATTGAGACCAGCACGAGGATCAGAGCGTACTCAACCATGCCCTGGCCTTCCTGACGAGTCGTAAGGCTGCGGAGCTTCCAGTAAAGGCTCAACATTTCTGCGATTTCACCTCCTTTTTCCTGAACTACAGGCTTCTGAACCTGCTTGACGCCGCCCGGTACGGTTTCTTGCAGTAGCGGGACCTCTCGCGGACGAGGATGGTACTGAGTGGTACCCGGCAGGTCAATTCATTAGCCAAAACGCCCGTCGGCCGGGTCCTGATCGCTACCCTTTCGCCGCAGTGTCACGCCGCTGGGCCATGAGGCAGATCCGCGAGCATGGGCGGCCGGAGCCAAGGCAAGGGTGGCGCGACGAGGAGCGCCACCTTAAGGGGTCCCCGCGCCGTGGGTAGCGGGGGCGGCGAGGAAGCGTCGGGCCCCTTGACGCTGGCTTCGGCGCCGAAGGCGCCCGGCCGCCCAGACCGCGAAGCTGCGCAGGGCAGCGGTGGCGGGACACTGGAAATGGCGGTCTCGGGCGTCGCAGAGCATGTGCCCACGCGCTCGGGAGCGTACTGGCGGGACCTCGTCTTCAGCCGCCTCCTCCCCTCCCTCTTCTTCAGCCTCTTCCTGGCCCGCGGGCTGGTCCTCCTGTGGGGCGGAGTCCAGGGCGTGCGCACCCCGATGGACGCCTTGTTCGTCGTCCAGCAGCTGCTGGCGCTGGCCTACTTCACGATGCTGGTCGTCCTCTACGCGGTCCGCCTTCCGAGGCGGGGGACCGACCACCGGCTCGCCGTGATCTTCATCGCCTTCAGCGGCACCTTCTCCGCCATCGCCGCCAGCTTCCTGCCCGGCGGCACCCGCCGCGAAGGCCTCGTGCTTTTCGCCGACATCCTGGCCACGGCCGGCCTCGCCTACTCGGTCTGGGGCCTGGCCTACCTGCGCCGCTCGTTCTCGATCATCCCCGAGGCGCGCCGGCTGGTCACAGGCGGCCCGTACCGGCTGAGCCGGCACCCCGTCTACCTGGGCGAGGTGGCAACCGCGATCGGCGTCAACCTGGCCACCGCCGGCTGGCTGAGCGCGATCGCGATCGCCTACTTCATCGTCTGCGAGCTGCTGCGCATCCGCTGGGAGGAGCGCATCCTCGCCGCCACGTTCCCGGACGAGTACCCGGACTATGCAAGAAGCGTCCCCCGCTACCTACCGAACCCCTTCGCTCGCGGCTGACCGCCTCCGGCTCACGGAGCGGCTGAGCGCGAGAACCCTGCTTCTCGGCGGGGTCATGATCGTCATCCTGGCCCTGCTCATCGGCGTCGAGCAGGACCCTGACTTCTGGTGGCACCTGCGGATCGGCAGGTGGATGGTCGACAACGGCAGGCTTCCGAGCTTCGACATCTTCACCTTCACCGCCAGCAACCACGCCTGGACCGACCACGAGTACCTGACCGAGGTCCTGATGTGGCTGACCTACAGCACGTTCGGCATCGCCCTCCTGTGCATCGCGTTCGGCCTTTTGACCTGGGCCGGCTTCTGGCTGATCTTCCTCGAGGTCCGCCGGCAACCCTTCGTCTTCGTCGGCCTGGGGATCACGATCGCGGCGGTCGCCGGCTCGCCGATCTGGGGGCCGCGAGCGCAGATGATCACCTTCGCCCTCAGCTGCCTCGAGCTCTACTGGCTCCGCAAGTACCTGAGCGGGCGCAGCCTGGCCATCAACTTCTTCCCGCTGGTGATGGTGGCCTGGGCCAACCTCCACGGCGGCTGGGTCATCGGCTTCGTCTGGCTTGGCGTCGCCCTCGCCTCGGAGCTCCTGAGCTGGGCCTGGGACCAGGACAACCCCGCCCACCGGATGCACGCCAGGCGGCTGGCGGTCATCGGCGCCGCGTCGGCCATCGCCGTCGCCGCGACGCCGCACTTCCTCAGCCTGTACCCCTACCCCTTCCAGACGCAGGGCAGCGAGGCCCAGCAAAGGCTGATCGTGGAATGGGCCTCGCCTAACTTCCACAGCATCGAGCTCCGACCGTTCGAAGCCATGATCTTTCTGATCGTCATCGGGTTTGCCCTGAGGCGCCCCTCGTTGTACGACGTGCTGCTGGTGCTGACGGGCCTCGGCCTTGCCCTTCAGAACGTCCGCAACGTCGCCCTCTTCGTCGCCGCCACGACGCCGGTGCTCATCAACACCTATGGCGAGTGGTGGACGGAATTCGCCGCTGCTCGCAACTGGAAGCTCACGGTGCCTCCGCGGCCGGCGTTTGCAGCCATCACCGCGGCGGCGCTGCTGCTGATCGTCGGAGTCACGTCGCTTCGGGTGGCGAGCACGATCAGCCCGGCCAGGCAGCAGCAGGTTGACGTCGCGAACTACCCCGTCGGCGCCGCCGACTGGCTCGCCGCCCATCCCGAGGTCGGGACCAGGATGTTCAACCAGTACGGCTTCGGCGGCTACCTGGCTTACCGCTTCTACCCGGACCCCAATCGTCGCGTGTTCATCTTCGGCGAGGCCGCGCTCATGGGCGACGACCTGCTCAACGAGTACGCGGACGTCTACTACGTGCGCTCCAACTGGAAGCAGGTGCTGGACAAGTACGGCGTCGACTACGTCGTCGAGAACCGGGGCGACCCGCTGCCCAACCTCCTCGCGACGCAGCCGGACTGGAGGCTTGTCTACGAGGACAAAGTGGCGGTGATCTATGTGCGGCAGAAACCTGCTTAAGCCCCTCTCCCCGATGGGGAGAGGCAGCTAATTCACTCCTAGAAGAGCTTCCAGATCTTGAAGTCCGGGGTATCGTAGGCCGGCGGGCCGAGGACGGCAGGCGGCGGCGACTGAAGGTCAACCGTCCAGACCACGTAGCGGATGTCGTTGGCCACGGTGAACTGCTCGATGTCCTCCCGCCCGGTCAGCACCTTCAGCGCGGTCTGGGTCTTGTTCACGTAGTCAAAGGTCTCGTCGTAGTGACCTACGTACACGGTGTCGGCGCTGTACGCCGGGACGTAGAGCCCGACGCCCGGCATGCAGAGCACACGGCCGGCAGGCTGTCCACCAAGCCAATTCAGGCCGTCGTACATCGCCGTCGGCACCGAGTACTGGGGCTGCGCGGCGACCGCCAGCGGCGCCAGGACGAGGAAAGCGCTTCCGACCGCCGCGAACGCCACATAAGAAAAAGGAATGAGCCGGCGCGCCCGAAGGCTGCGCAGCCTGGGCAGGATCGCCTCGAAGAGCCCCCGCGCACCAAGCACGACGAGCGGCAAGTACAGCCCGTCGAGAAAGCGCCGGCGCAGGTCGCCTGCCGGGTTGGGCAGGTAGAGGATGACAGCCAGGAGGACCAGCCACCCCAGGAGGAACAGGTCCTCGCGCGAACGGCGCCGAAGCGCTCCCGGTATGCCGGTCAGCGCGAGCAGCAGTTGGGGCGCGATCGCAAAGAAGAGGCTGAAGCTCTCGGGCGGCAGCGCATTCTTCGAGTGGAACGTCCAGCGCTGGACCTCAGGATTGCCGACGAACGCCAGGTATGAGTAAAGGATGTAGGGCGCCGGGATCGCGAAGGCGACGGCGCCGGCGACCCAACCACGGGGCCGCGCCGGGCGCAGGAGCAGGGCGAGGCCGGCCGCGCCTCCCATCAAGATCGGCATCTGGGGATGGATCGAGGCCTGCCCCAGCCAGGCCAGGCCGGCCACGGCGCCGAGCGTCAGGCTTCCGCGCTGGATCGCCTTCAGCGTGAGCGCGGCTCCGACCGCGGCGAAGACTCCGGACCACGCGAAGTGCGGGAGTGCAAGCACCGAATAGAAAGCGGTCAACTCTGGCATCCGCCAGTCGAGGGTGTCGGTCTGGTTACCAAGGATCACCGGGTGGCCGAGGGCCTGGATCACGTATCCCATGCCGAGACCGATCGCGCAGAAAAGGAACGCGAAGCGGCGGGCCGAGTGGTCCTGGATGAAGTGGCTGATGAACAGCCAGGCGCCGGCCATCAGGGCGAAGGCGGCGGCGAAGCGGGCCAGGTGGAAGACGGCCAGCAGCGGCAGGTGGGTCAACCCAGCAATGTGCCCGAGGAAGATCCAGAACATGAATAGAAAGGCGGTCGGGCTTGACTCGGTCGTGTACCGGTTGTGCCAGCTCCATGCGCCCTCCAGGCCCTGGCGCATCTTGGCCAGGTACGTGTTGGCGTCGTCGCCCAGGTAGAAAAAGCCCATGAAGACGTGGCCGGGGGACTGGACCGCGTAGGCGTAGACGTAGGGGATCGCGGTGACGACGGCGAGCACCAACCCCATGAGCAGAGGAAGCCTCCACTCCGCGAGGAACTTCTCCTCCCCACCCCGTGGGGAGGAGGCGCGCAGCGCCGGAGGGGACTCCGTCTCCAGCACCGTCATCTAGACATCCTCAACCGCAGGACCGTCCACAGTGCCCGCCTGATCTCCCCCTGCGAGACCTTGGAGGCGCCCGCGATGCGGTCCTCGAATCGGATGGGCACCTCGATCACCGGGTAACCGAGGCGGACAGTGCGGTGGACCATCTCGATCTGAAAGGAATAGCCCTGCGAGACGACCTCCTTGAGCTTGATCGCCGACAGGAGCGCCCGTGTGTAGCAGCGAAAGCCCGATGTGCAGTCGCGCACCCGAAGTCCGAGGAGCGTGCGGCAGTAGACATTGGCGCCCGAGGAGAGAAGCAGCCGGTGCGGCGGCCAGCCGACGATCCGGCCGCCCCGGATGTAGCGCGAGCCGATGGCCAGCCCGCCGCAGCCTCGCGCCGCATCCACGATCGAGTCGAGGTCCTGGGCGCGATGCGAACCGTCGGCGTCCATCTCGACGAACAGCCTCGAGCCCTCGGCGAGACCGATCCGGAATGCGTCGACGTACGCGCTGCCGATGCCGAGCTTGCGCTCGCGATGGAGGACTCGAACACCGGGGTCCGATTCCGCGAGGCGGTCCGCGATCTCACCCGTGCCGTCGGGCGACGCGTCGTCGACGATCAGAATGTCGTGTCCGAGGTGGCGCACGCCACCGACGACCCGCTCGAGGTTGTCTTTCTCGTTGAAGGTCGGCAGCACCACCAGCACCTCCGTCGGGGCGGTACTGCGTTCGGTGATCTTCACTTCCGGAGCCTGATCCAAATCACGTGCCGCAGCATGTCGAAAGAGCTGCTTATAGGGCTCACCTTGGTCGGCGCCGAGTTGCGCCAGACCACCGGGACCTCCGCGATTCTGACCCGCTGCCGCCGCGCGCGATACAGGACCTCGGGGTCGTAGCCGAACCCATCGGTGACCAGGCCGGCGAAGAGGCGATGGGCGACATCGGCGCGGAACAGCTTGAAACCGCATTGTGTGTCCCAGATGCCAGGCAGCAGGACGGCCTGGACGATCAGGTTGAAGGCCTTGCCCATCAGCACGCGGTAGATCGGCTGCGAGACCTCGACCTTCGAAGCCCGCAGGGCGCGCGACCCGATCGCGATGCCGGCACCTTTGTCGAGCGCCGCCTGCAGCTTCTCCAACTCCTCGATCGGCGTCGAGAGGTCGGCGTCGGTGAGAAGGATCTCGTCGCCCCTGGCGACGCCCACGCCCGTGGCAAGCGCCCGTCCCTTGCCTCGGTTGTGCGGCAGGGCCTCGACGCGGACCGACGGGTGGCGTTGGGCCGCCTCATCCATGACCTGGCGGGTCCCATCGACGCTGCCGTCGTCGACAAGGATCAGCTCGTACTCAACGTTCTTGCCATCGAGGTAGCGGTGGATCTGCTCGATGGTGCGGGGCAGCCGCTGCTCCTCGTCCTTGCACGGGATGACGATGCTGAGCACGGAGGCGGATGTTACTTGCCGGAACGTAGAACCTTGAGCGCGTACACGGGCAGGACCGCCATCCGGCGGATGCGCCACGGCTGCCGGGCGAGGCGCCCGAGCCACTCCAGGCCCGCGCTCCTCATCCAGGCCGGCGCCCTCGGCACACGACCGGTGAGGTAGTCGAAGGCCCCGCCCACACCGATCGCCACCGACACGCCCAGCCGGTCTTTGAGCCGCTCGAACCACATCTCCTGGGCCGGCGCGCCATATGCCATCAGCAGGACCTGCGCGCGGTGGTCGCGGATCAGGCGGACGGTCTCCTCGTCGTGCGTCGGATCGGGCGAGCCGGGGTGATCCGAAACCTCGAGCTCCTTGTGGGCCTCGCGCAGTCTCGATGCCAGGTCCGCGGCGACTCCGGGTGCAGCGCCCAGCAGGAACAGCCGGAAGCCGCGCCGAGCGCACATTGATGCGAGTGGCTCGACGAGGTCGACGCCGGTCACCGGCGCCCGGAGGCCACAGCCCTGCCGGCGCGCCGCCCACACGACTCCCATGCCGTCGGGAAGGCAGAGCGCAGCGGCCTCGAGCACCCGAGCGAAGGCGGGGTCCTTCTGGGCGTGCATGACGAACTCCGGGTTGACGGTCGCCACGAGATGCGGACCTGGCTTGTCGACGAGGCGCTCGATCCGCTCGATCGCGTTCGCCATACCGAGGCAGTCCACGCGGACTCCGAGGACGCGTACGGTGTCCGCCACGATCGATACCTTAAGGTCGATCCCGATGACGAGGCAGCCGACCGTCGCTGTTGACATCAACCCCGCTACCCGCGCGGTCGTCACTGGCACCGAGACCTTCACGCGCGAGGTCTGCCGTCGCCTGCCCGTGATCGCTCCCGAGTATCGGTGGCGATTCTTCGCCTCGAGACCACGCCGGGGGCTCGGCGTCGACGTGATGGTCCTCCCGTTCCGCCGTGGCTGGTCGCAGGTCAGGCTTCCGATCGCTCTTGCCTCTGAGCACCCGGACCTGCTGTTCGTGCCCGCCCACGTCCTGCCATTTGCCTGGCCCGGCAAGGCGCTCACCGTGGTCCACGACCTGGCGTTTGAGAAGTTTCCCGACGCTTATCGGTACACCGATCGTGTGTACCTGCGATTCAGCACCCTTCTCGCGGCGAATCGGAGCAAACCACTGATCGCCGTCTCGGAGTCAACCAAGCAAGACCTCATGGAGCACTACCGGGTGCCTGAGAAGCAGATTCGGGTGGTGCCGCTGGGGATCGACCACCCGGATGAAGCAGCAGCCGCCCCGGCGTCACGGCTCGGGGAGCTGGGTGTGGACGGGAAGTTCGTGCTCCAGGTGGGTCGCGTCGAGGCGCGCAAGAACCAGGCCACGGCACTTGCTGCCGTCGAGCGCCTGGATGGCGTCCTCCTCGTGGTGGCCGGGCCCGAGCGAGACCGAGGTCTTGCCGAGAACCTGCGTGCTTCGCCGCGCTGCCGCGTGCTCGGCATGGTCGATCCGCCGACGCTGGAGCTCCTCTACAGGCAGGCCGACGCGGTCGTGGTGCCCAGCCTGTACGAAGGCTTCGGGCTGCCGGTGCTCGAGGCGATGGCGCGCGGCAAGGTCGTCGTGGCGGCGAAAAGCTCGTCCCTGCCCGAGGTCGGTGGCGAGGCGGCGCTCTACTTCCACGACGCGGCCGATCCCGAGAACATGGCACGCGTCCTCGAGGTCGCACTCGGCGACAACGAGCTGAGAAGCACGATCTCCAGGGCGGCTCTGGCCCGCGCTGCGACGTTCTCGTGGGACCGCACCGCCAGGGCCGTGGCAGACGTGATCAACGAGGCACTGTGACCTCGGAAGGCACAGGGACATGCTCCCCCGCTACAGTACGGCGCGGTCGATCGCCCTCCAGGTGAGCCGAGCGGCCCTCTCCCAGCTGAACTGAGCCGCGCGCAGGATCCCACGGTGGCGGAGGTCCGCCGCCAGGTCGGTGTCGAATATCACCTGCTCCAACGCCTTGCGCCACGCGTCGGGCTGATCGGCCGGCACCACCAGCGCTGCGCCGCCCACGACCTCCGGGAGGCTCGACCTGTCCGACACCACGACGGGCGTGCCGCAGGCCATCGCCTCGAGCGGTGGAAGGCCGAAGCCCTCATACCAGGCGGGGTGGGCGACGACCCTGGCCAGGCTGTAGATGGCGGGCAGCTCGTCCGGGTCGACCGACTCCAGGTGGTGTAGCCGGGGTCCGAGCCGCGCCATCTTCTCTCGGATCGATTCGTACAGCCATCCCCAGGAGCCGACGACGACCAGGTCAGGGCGATCTCGCATCATCACCCACGCGTCGAGCAAAGTCTCCAGGTTCTTTCGTGGCTCGACCGTGCCGACAAAGAGGATGAAGCGCTCCGGCAGCTTGAGCCGGGCGCGGGCCTCCGCCCGCTCGTCGGCACTGATGGGATGGAACTTGGCCGACACGCCGTGCGGAACGACCTCGATCCGCCCGCGCTCGATGCCGAAGATGTCAACGATGTCACGCGCGGTGTTCTCGGAGACGGCGATCACGACATCGGCTCGCAGCACCGAGCGAGGGACGACGAAGCGCGTGCTCAGGGGCTGCCGGCCTGGAAACCATCGCGGGTTCCGGTAGATCGCGAGGTCGTGGATGGTGATCACTGCCGGGCATCCGACGTTGCCCAGCGGCAGCGCGCCCGCCGGCCCGAAGTAGGCGTCCGCCTTCAGTCTCCGGATCGCGGACGGCCACTGCAGGTGCCGGCCGATGAACCTCGTCTGCGGGAGCAACCGGTACGTCGCGTTGGGCACGTGGATGGAGGCGCGGCGCGGGCCGAAGACGACCAGCCGGCAATCCGGGCGGTCGACCGACATCGCGCGGAGGATCTGGCTCGTGTAGACGCCGACCCCCGCACGGGGCCGCACGAGGCCGGACCCGTCGACGACAAGCTGGAGGCCTGTCAGCGCAGGTAGCTCTGGTTGCGGCGCATGACTTCGAAGTGATCAAGCGCGAGTCCGGTGCCCCGCACCACCGATGTCTGCGGGTCATCCGCCACCACCGCGGGCACTCCGGCACCGGCCGCGACGAACTCGGCCAGGCCGCGCAGCTGTGCCGCTCCGCCCGAGAGCACGATGCCACGCTGCGCGAGCGCCTGGATGTGTTCGCGCGGAGTTTCCGCCAGGACCTTGCGGATGGCGGCGGTGATCGCCCGCAGGGGACCTTCGACCGCCTTCGCGATGTCGTTCGACGAGACTTCACGGTCACCCACGGACGTGACCAGGGGCTCTTCCATCACGACCGCCGAGCCAACGGCGATCTTCACTTCTTCGGCCTCACGCTCCGCGATTCCCAGCGCCTCCGCGATCGCCTTGTCCAGCGAGCGGCCCCCGACCGCGATCGACTGTGACGCCACCGTTCCGGAGAGGGAGATCACCGCGACCTCGGTCGTGCCCGCCCCCATCTCGCAGATCGCGCTCGCGCGGAGCTCGCCAATTGGGAGGCCGGCGCCCATGGCCGCAGCGAGCGGCTCGTCGATCAGCCAGACCTGGCGCGCTCCCGCGGCCATCGCGGCTTCCGTCACCGCTCGCCGCTCCGTCGCGGTCACGTTCGATGGCACCGAGACGACCACCTCCGGCTTGAACAGCCGTGGACGCCCCTTCGCCTTGCCGATCAGTCGATGCAGCACCTGTGTGCTGTCGCGATCCCCGGTCGTGAGCGCCGGCTCGTTGAGGACGACGCCCTCTCCCTTGACGAAGATCCGGACCCTCGAGGTGCCGAGGTCGATGCCGATCTTCCGAGACAGCATCTTTTACTCGTACAGGCGGTGGCCCGCCGCGGTCTCGGGGTCGACGCTGACGCTTTTGATCCTTGCCCCCACAGACCCGAGCTTGCCCGCCATGTCCTCGTATCCGCGCTCCAGATGCCAGGCGTTGCGCAGGACGCTGTCGCCCTCGGCGCACAGGGCGGCGATCACGAGCGCGGCGCCGGAGCGGATATCCGGGATCGCAAGCTCGGTGCCTCGCAGGCGCGCCGGACCGTGGACGATTGCGTGCAGGCGTCCCTCGACCGTGATCCCGGCGCCCATCTTCGCCAGCTCGCGCACGTGCTGGAAGCGATTCTCGTGGACGTACTCGGAGATGACGCTGTCCCCTTCCGCCTGGGTCATCATGGCCATGTACTGCGCCTGCAGGTCGGTGGGGAAGCCCGGGAACGTCCAGGTCGACATGTCTATCGGCTTGAGCGAAGTCGCGGGGTCGCGGCCGACGCGGAACCACCCGTCCCCCACGTCGATGTGCGCGCCCGCCTGTTCGAGCTTGAGGAGCAGCAGCTGGAGGTCCTCGGCGCGAGTGCACTCGATGAGCAGCTCGCCCCCGGCCGCGGCGACGGCGATCGCGTAGGTCCCGGCCTCGAGATAGTCGGAGATCACCGTGTGCTCGGCGCCACCGAGGTCGGTGGTGCCATCGACGATCAGCCGCTCGGTGCCGACACCCTGGATCTTCGCCCCCATCTTGATCAGCAGCCGGCAGAGATCGGAGACGTGAGGCTCGCGCGCCGCGTTGAAGATCTCGGTCCTGCCTTCCGCGGTCACGGCCGCGAGCAGGATGTTCTCGGTCCCGGTGACCGTCGGCAGGTCGAAGACGATGCGATTGCCGCGCAGGCGCTCGGCCGTGGCAACGATCTCGTTGTGGGTCTCGTTGACCAGCGCGCCCATCTGCCGCAGGCCGCGAAGGTGTTGCTCGACGCGACGCGCCCCGATGTCATCGCCCCCCGGCCGGGGCACACGCGCGTGCCCGAACCTCGCCAGCAGGGCGCCGAGGAGGACGATCGTCGCGCGCATGCGGCGGCCGGGCTCGTCGGGGACTTCGGAGCGGCTCGCCGCGCCGGAGTCGATCACGACCGTGCCATCGCCCGAGGCCTCGCCGCCCACCAGGCCGAGGATCTCGGCCATGACCGCGGTGTCGGTCACGCGCGGCACGTTCTGCAGCGTGACCGGCTCCGTGGTGAGAAGGGCGGCCGCCATCTCCGGCAGCGCCGCGTTCTTCGAGCCGCTGACGCAGATGTTCCCCGACAGCCGCGCGCCGCCGGTGATCCGCAGCGCCCGGTCGCGCCCGCCGAGTGGTCCCTTCATGCCGGGACTAAAGCTAGCCTAGCCGCGCCTTGTTCGCGCCAGTCGCAGCCTCGCTTCGGCCAGGGCGAGCGCGTTCTGGAACTCGACCTCCTCGTCGGCGGTGAGCGTGCCGGCGAGCTTCTCCTGGGCGCGGCGCCGAGCCTCTTCGGCCTGGGCGACGGAGATCTCCTCGGCGTGCTCCGCCACGTCCGCCAGCACTGTCACCCGGTCCGGCAGGACCTCGAGAAATCCGCCACCGACGAGCAGCTGCTCCTCCTCCCCGCCGTGCCGGATGGTGAGCGTGCCCGGCTTGAGGATGGTCATCAGCGCCGCGTGCCGTGGCAGGACGCCCAGCTCCCCATCCGCCCCGTTGGCGATCATGAAGTCGACGTCGCCTTCGAAGAGGCTTCGCTCGACGCTGACCACTCGTAAGGCGAAAGGCAACTATCGACCCTCCCTCTTCTTCATCTCTTCGCCTTGCGCGCGCGCATCGTCGATCGTGCCCACCATGTAGAAGGCCTGCTCGGGCAGATCGTCGTGCTTGCCCTCGAGGATCTCCTTGAAGCCCCGCACGGTCTCGCGGATGGGCACGTACTTGCCCTCGCGGCCTGTGAACCGCTGGGCGACGCTGAACGGCTGGGAGAGGAATCGCTGCACCTTGCGGGCCCGCGTCACGACAAGCTTGTCGTCTTCCGACAGCTCCTCCATACCGAGGATGGCGATGATGTCCTGAAGGTCCTTGTAGCGCTGCATCGTCCGCTTCACGCCCTGCGCGGCGTCGTAGTGGTCCTGGCCGACGACCGACGGCTCCACGAAGCGGCTCGAGGAACCCAGCGGGTCGACCGCGGGGTAGATGCCGATCTCCACCAGCGAGCGCTCGAGGCGAAGCGTTGCGCCGAGGTGGGCGAAAACCGTCTGGATGGCGGGGTCGGTGTAGTCGTCCGCCGGCACGTAGACGGCCTGCACCGAGGTGATCGAGCCTTTGCGCGTCGACGTGATCCGCTCCTGCAGCTCGCCCATCTCGGACGCCAGGGTCGGTTGGTAACCGACGGCGGACGGCATGCGGCCCAGAAGCGCCGACACCTCGGAGCCCGCGAGCAGGTAGCGGAAGATGTTGTCCACGAACAGGAGGGTGTCTGCGCCCTCTTCGTCGCGGAAGTACTCGGCCATGGTCAGGCCTGTGAGTCCCACTCGCGCTCGCGCGCCGGGCGGCTCGTTCATCTGGCCAAAGACGAGGGCCGTCTGCGGCAGCACACCCGCGTCCTGCATCTCGACGTACATGTCGTTGCCCTCGCGCGTCCGCTCCCCCACGCCCGCGAACACCGAGCGGCCCTTGTGCTGGTAGGCGATGTTGCGGATGAGCTCCTGGACGATGACCGTCTTGCCGGTGCCGGCACCGCCGAAGAGCCCGATCTTGGAGCCCTTGGCAAAGGTGCAGATCAGGTCGATGACCTTGATCCCGGTCTCGAGGATCTCCACCTTCGCCTGTTGTTCGGATATCGGTGGAGCCGCGCGGTGAATCGGCCATCTCGTCGTCCCTTCAGGCGTCGGCTCGTCGTCGATTGCGTTGCCGACCACGTTGAACATGCGGCCCAATGTCTCGACACCCACGGGCACCGAGATTGACGCGCCGGTTGCATGCACCGGGTCGCCGCGGCGGATGCCGTCGGTGGCATCCATCGCGATGCAACGCACGACGTTGTCACCGATGTCGGACGAGACCTCGAGAACGATTTTTCGTCCCTCGACGGTGACCTCCAATGCTTCGAAAAGCTCTGGCTGATCGCCGGGGTCGAACTCGACGTCGACGACCGCGCCGATGACCTGGCTGATCCGACCCTCGCGTGCAGCCTTCTTTTCTGCCTTGGCGCCTTTTGCCTTTGTCTTCGCCATCACTCCTTCCTCATCCCGCGCTGCTCGCGGCCTCGGCGCCGCTCACGATCTCCATCAGCTCCGTGGTGATGCCTGCCTGACGCACCTTGTTGGCGTAGAGCGTCAGGGAGTCGATCAGGTCGCCCGCGGCATTGGTCGCGTTCTGCATCGCGATCATCTTTGCCGAGTACTCGCTCGCTTTGTTCTCGAGCACGGCCTGGAAGACCTGCGTCTCCACGTAGCGCGGAAGAAGTCCGTCGAGCACCGCCTCCGGCTCGGGTTCGTAGATGTAGTCGGCGCGGGGGCCTTCCTGACCACTCTCTCGCTTGGGGATCTCGGCGGGGATCAGGACCCGTATCGCCGGCTCCTGGCGCATGGTCGAGATCCACTTCGCGTAGCAGAGAAGGACCGCGTCTGTCTCGCCCTTCGCGTACTCCTCGAGCGCCACCGTTACCGCGGGCAGCACCTGGGCCTGGCTCGGCCGGTCGGGCAGGTTGGAGACCTCTGCGATCACGTTGCGGCGATAACGAAGCAGGAAGTCGCGGCCCTTGCGACCCAGGGTCACGTAGCGCTGCTGCTCGGTGTAGTGCTCGTTCATGTAACGCGTCGCAGCTCGGATGTTGTTGACGTTGATCGCGCCGCACAGACCGCGGTCGGTGGTGACGAGGATCATCACCGCGCGCTTGCCTTCGCGGCGGACGAGGTACGGGTGCTTGTACTCGGTCGCTCGCTCACCGACGGTCTGCAGGACCTCGATCATCTTGTCCGCGTACGGCCGCGTTGCCTGGACGGCGGCCTGCGCCTTGCGCAAGCGCGTCGCGGCCACGACCTGCATCGCCTTGGTGATCTTCTGCGTGTTCTTGATCGAGTCGATGCGACGGACGATGTCGCGGAACGAGGGCAACTACTTCTCCTTCTTCTCTTTGTCCTGCTTGCCCGCGTCGACCGGTTCACCCTTCGGGTCCGGCTCGTCCTTGTAGCCCTCGATCCCGAACTGGTGGTTGAAGGTCGAGACGGCCGCGTTCAGGCGGGCGATCGTGTGATCGTCGAGGGCCTTCTGCTTGTCGATCTCCTGGAGGATCCCGGCGCGCTCGCTCTTCAGGAAGCGCACGAACCCCACCTCCCACTCCCGCACCCGGGCGACGGGGACCTTGTCTGCGTGGCCCTGGGTGCCCGCGTAGAGCACCGCCACCTGCTCGGACAGAGGCACAGGCTGGTACTTGTCCTGCTTCAAAAGCTCGGTCAGGCGGGCGCCACGCTCCAGCTGGTTGCGGGTCTGGGTGTCGAGGTCGCTCGCGAACTGCGCGAACGCGGCGAGCTCGCGGTACTGGGCGAGGTCGAGACGAAGCTTGCCGGCGACCTGGCGCATCGCCTTCGTCTGCGCGTCGCCGCCCACCCTCGAGACCGAGATGCCGACGTTGAGCGCAGGTCGCTGGCCGGCGTTGAAAAGGTCGGCCTGGAGGTAGATCTGGCCGTCGGTGATGGAGATCACGTTGGTGGGGATGAAGGCCGACACGTCGTTGGCCTGGGTCTCGATCACTGGCAGCGCGGTCAGGGAGCCGCCGCCGCGCGCCTGGTTCATCTTGGCCGCACGCTCGAGCAGTCGCGAGTGCAGGTAGAAGACGTCGCCGGGGTAGGCCTCGCGGCCCGGCGGCCGGCGCAGCGTGAGCGACAGCTGGCGGTACGCCCAGGCTTGCTTGGTCAGGTCGTCGTAGCAGCAAAGGGCTTCCTTGCCGTCCTCCATGAAGTACTCGCCCATCGCGCAGCCTGCGTAGGGGGCGATGTACTGCAGCGAGGCGGGGTCCGCCGCCGAGGCGGCAACGATGATCGTGTAGTCCATGGCGCCGTTCTCTTCGAGCGTCGCCGCGACGCGCGCGATCGAGGCCGCGTTCTGCCCGATCGCCACGTAGATGCAGTAGAGGTCCTTGCCCTTCTGATTGATGATCGTGTCGAGCAGCACGGTCGTCTTGCCCGTGAAGCGGTCGCCGATGATCAGCTCGCGCTGGCCGCGGCCGATCGGGATCATGGCATCGATCGCCTTGATCCCCGTCTGGACCGGGCTGTCCACGCGCTTACGCGTGATCACACCTGGGGCGATGCGCTCGAGGGGAAGCGTCTTGCTCGTCTTGATCGGTCCCTTGTCGTCGAGGGGGACACCCAGGGGATTGACGATGCGGCCGAGCAGCTCGTCTCCGACCGGGACCTCGAGCAGTCGGCCGGTCGTGCGCACCTCGTCGCCCTCGTGCAGGTGGCCGAACTCGCCGAGGATGACCGATCGGACCTGGTCCTCCTCCAGGTTGAGGGCGAGGCCGTACGTGTCGCGTGGGAACTCGAGCAGCTCGCCCGCCATCGCGTTCTGCAGGCCGTAGATCTGGGCGATGCCGTCCCCGACCGCAACGATCCGTCCCACGTCCGCCGAGACCAGGCTAGCGTCGAAGTCCTTGAGCCGCTCCTTGATGACTTCCGAGATCTCTTTCGTGCTGATGCCCATGTCTTCTCCCTAAGAGGCCGCCAGCCGGCGGCGGAGCTGCTCCAACCTCGTGGCCACGCTTGCGTCGACCACGCGGTCGCCGTACTGAAGCTTCATCCCGCCGAGGATGCGCGGGTCGACGACCACGCTGAGCTTGACCTCCCTGTTCAGGCGCTTCGACAGCTCGCGGGCGATCCGGTCGCGCTCCTCGCTCTCGAGCTCGACCGCGGTCGTGACCGTGGCCCGCACCCGCCCGGCGGCATCGTCGGCCAGGCGCTGAAACTCCTCGTCGATCTCCCGCGCCTCGTCGATGCGGCCCGACTCGATGAGCAGCCGAGCGAGGTTGGTCGCCTGGTCGTCGAACAGCTTCGGCGCTGTGGCCACGAACCCTTCCCGCTGCTCAATGGCGATCGTCGGGTTGCTCAGCACGGCGGCCACCTCCGGGTCGGCGAAGAGCTCGCGGACCTTCGCCGTCCGGCGCGCCCACTCGTCGACGCTTCCCTCTTGCTGCGCGAGCTCGAAAACTGCCCGTGCGTACCTCTTAGCGGCGCCCGTCGGCACTCGCGACCTCCTGGATGGCCTTTTCGATGAGCTGCCGGTGCCGGCCCTCGTCGAGCGTCTCCCCGATCACCTTCTCCGTGGCCACGACGACCAGGGTCGCCACCTCGTCGCGCGCGGACTGCAGCGCGCGTTCGCGCTCGGCCTCGATCTCTTTGCGCGCCGTCTCGCCGATCCGGCGCGCCTCCTCCTCGGCCTTCTGCCGGAGGTCCTGGCGGACCTGCTCGCCAGACTTGTTGGCCGCCTCGACGAGCTGCGAAGCGGTCTTGCGCGCGTCCTCGAGCTTTGCCTGCGCCTCCTGTAGGCGGGCTTCGGCGTCGGCGCGCGCCTTCTCGGCGTCCTCAAGCTGCTGCGCGATCGCTCGCTGGCGCCCCTCGGCGACCTTGACGATCTCCGGGTACACCCACCGGGCCAGGACGGCGAGCATGAGCAGGAACGTCAGCAGCTCGACGATCACCGTTCCGTTGATATCGATGACGCCGGCGGTGCCTTCGGTCGCCAGGAGGATCATCGCGATTACTTGGCCGGGACGTTGGCCAGGAATACGAACCCGAAGGCGAGGTTGATGAAGTACATCGCCTCGACCAGGCCGACGATCGTGAACAGCCAGGGGATCATCCGGCCCTGAGCCTCGGGCTGGCGGGCCACGCCGCTGATGAAGGCGTTTCCGGCGAGACCGTCGCCGAACGCGGCGCCAACCGCACCGAGTCCGATCGCGAGGCCGAACCCAACCAGGGCTCCGGCGAGAACGAGTCCGTGATCTGTCATTTATCCCCTCCTAGTGGTGTTCGTGCTCGAGGCCTTCGCGCGCCATGCCGAAGTAGATGACCGTGAGCAACATGAAGATGAACGCCTGGATGAAACCGATGAAGATGACGTCGAACGCCTTCCAGATCGAAAGCAGGATCGTACCGAGGACGGTGCCACCAACCGTCCCGACGACCGGCAACGCGAGGGATCCGAAACCTGCGATGAGGGCGATCATCACGGCCCCGGCGAAGATGTTCCCGAACAACCGCAGTGAGAGGGTGACGGGCTTGACGACCTCCTCGAGGATGTTGAACGGCATGAAGCCGATCCGAAAGGCGAGCGGCATCTCGAACGGTTTGGTGAACCGACGGAAGTAGCCGCGCCAGCCGAGCACGCGCACGCTGTACCACTGCACGACCCCTATGACGATCAGCGCCATGGCCAGTGTCTGGTTGAGGTCGGCGTTGGCCCCGTGCAGGATCGGGAAGATCGCCAGGGGCAGGATCTCGATCCAGTTGGCGACAAGGATATAAAGGAAGAGCGTGAGCGCGAGCGGGATGATGAAAAGAGCCTCGTCCGAGACGTTGATCCTGATCAGCGAGCGCAGCTGGTCGTAGCCCCACTCGAAGACCGCCTGGACTTTGCCAGGCTCGCCGTCTTTGAGCCTGGAGCGGATCCAGAACGCGACCGCGAGCGTGACCACGACAGCAACCACGCTCGAGATCACGCTGTCGTAGTTGAACGTGCACAGCGTTCCGCATCCGAGGTCGACCGTCGGGTGAGTGCCGAAATGCTCTTCGCGGAGGATCACGATCGGAGTCCCGCTCGCACGCTGAACGCGACCATCACCAGCTGCGCCAACGCCAAACCCAGAGCCAGCGCCCAGACGCTGTCCCCCAGGGCGAGCGCGGCCAACAGGACGATCGAGCTGAAGAAAACGATCCGGAGGAGGCTCGCGGCGACGAAGGGCGCTCCTCGAGTCAGCAGGCCCTGGATCAGGTATCCGTTCAGCGAGCCAAGGATCATTCCCACCGCCAGACTTGCGCCGACCCTGGGGTAGCCGGACGCGATGCCAGCCAGGCCCGCCGCGGTTGCGAGGACCAGGCAGCCGACAAAAGTCTTCCGCAGCAGTCCGCCGGACGTCACTTCGTGAACTCCCTCACCTTCAACCAGATGCCGGCCGCGCCAGCCGCCAGACCCACGACGAGACCGATGAGAACGAACACGGGCGCCGTGTGGAGCACGTTGTCGAGGGCCACACCACCGAGTAGAGGCAAGAGGACGCAGGCTGCGAAGTAAATCCCGATCCCGGCCATGTCGGCCACGGTCGGGCTTTCACTCGGAGTGGGCTTCATTGCCCCCTCGAATTCTATCGGGTGCCGGATTCGGCCAGCAGGCGGCGCAGCCACGGCGCGGAGATGCGCCAGCCCGCGTGCTGAAGCAGGTCGGCCGCGACCGTCGAGGTGAGCACCGCGGCCGCCACCACGACCCCTGCCAGGATGCGGCCGTGCCCGAAAAGGGTCAGCCCAAGCGCGCCCAGGACGGCGCTGGCCGCGTAGAAGACGTAGCAGGTCTGCCTGGGGTCCAGCCCGAATGACTGCAGCCGGTGGTGGAGGTGGAGGAGGTCCGGCGTCGCGACCGACGCGCCCCGGCGCCTCCGGCGCAGGATCGCCCAGCCCGTGTCCGCGATCGGCACCGCAAGCGCGAGCACGGGCGCCGCGAGGGCGAAGGCCACCGCGACCTTCGCCACGCCGAGCATGGAGATCATCCCGAGCGCGATACCCAGGAAGTGCGCCCCCGAGTCGCCCATGAAGACGCGGGCCGGCGGGAAGTTGAACATCAGAAAGCCCGCGCAGCAGCCGGCCAGGGCACCGCTCAGCTCCACGACCTCGACCTGTTTCTTCTGGCCGGCCGCGAGCATGAGGACGATCGCCACGATCGCGACCACCCCGGCAGCCAGCCCGTCGGACCCGTCGAGGAAGTTCACCGTGTTCTGCATCCCGACAAGCCAGAAGACGCTGACGGCGACTGCGATCGGCAGCGCGAAGTCGACGATGTGCCCTCCCGGCAGGCTCACGAAATTGATCTGAGCACCGAACACCAGCACTGCGATCAGCGCCAGGGCGACCTGGATCCCAAGCTTGACGAGCGGCGACATCCCGCGCTTGTCGTCGACGATCAACAGCACCATGGCGAGAAACGAGACGCTCACGACACCCAGCGTCGACAGGTCGCGGGGCATGAACACCAGCCACGCGACCGCAAATCCCCCCCACATCGCCAGGCCTCCGAGCAAGGGTGTCGGAAGCGTGTGGGCGTGCCGGCCGCCAGGCTGCGCCAGGACTCCAAAGCGTCTCGACAGCCAGACGACCAGCGGGACGAGCACCGCACAGGCGACGAGCGCGACGATGAACGGCCACAGTCCCGGCAGCAGGTGCTTGGTCAGGTTGTTGAGCGCTTCGTCGCTGAAGAAGTCGCTACTCAATCAAATGCATAGGGGATCGGGAACTTCTGGCACAGCTCGAGCGCGCGCTCATGGACCGAATCCAGCGTAGCGGGGTCGTCGATGCGCTCGACCAGGTCGGCGATGCAGTCGGCGATCACGACCATCTCACCTTCGCGCATGCCTCGAGTGGTCACCAGCGGCGTGCCTACCCGGACCCCGCTCGGGTTGAACTTCGACGCGTCGTCGAAGGGGATCGAGTTGCGGTTGAGCGTGATGCCCACGGTGTCCGCGATGTCCTGCACCTCTTTGCCGGTGCGCTTCTGAGGCCGGAGGTCGATGAGCATGAGGTGGTTGTCGGTGCCCCCGCTGACCAGGCGAAGACCGCGCTCGATGAGCCGGTTTGACATCGCCTTCGCGTTGGCCACGACCTGTTTCGCGTATTCCTTGAACTCGGGCTTGAGCGCCTCGCCGAAGCAGACGGCCTTGGCCGCGATGGCGTGCATGAGCGGACCGCCCTGGGTGCCCGGGAAGACCGCGGAGTCGATCGCCTTCTGCCAGTCGCTGCGGCAGAGGATGATCGCGCCCCACGCACCACGCAGTGTCTTCTGCGTCGTCGTCGACGTGATATCGGCGTGCGGGATCGGTGACGGGTACACACCGCCGGCCACGAGTCCCGCGACGTGCGCCATGTCGACGAAGAAGGTCGCGCCGACCGAATCGGCGATCTGGCGCATGCGACCCCAGTCAATGATCCGCGAGTAGGCGGAGAACCCGCCGAGGAGCATCTTCGGCCGCACTTCCTCGGCCAGCTTCTGGACGGCGTCGTAGTCGATCCTCTCGGTCTCTCGGTCGACGCCGTACGAATGAATCTCGTAGAACTTGCCGCTGAAGTTGGCGGGGCTGCCGTGCGTGAGGTGGCCGCCCGCAGACAGGTCCATGCCCATCACCCGGTCTCCCGGCTTGCACACCGCCATGTACACCGCGGCGTTGGCCTGCGAGCCCGAATGCGGTTGCACGTTGACGTAGTCGGCGCCGAACAGCTGCTTGGCGCGCTCCACGGCCAGGGTCTCGATCTTGTCGATGACCTCGCCCGTGCCTCCGTAGTAGCGCCGGCCCGGGTACCCCTCCGCGTATTTGTTGGTGAGCAAGGTGCCCAGCGCCTCGAGGATGGCGGGGCTGGTCAGGTTTTCAGAGGCGATGAGCTCGAGGGTCTCCGACTGGCGCTTGAACTCGTTGCGGATCAGCTGCGCGACGTCCGGATCCTCGTGGTCGAGGGCGCGGAAGGACATCGTGGTGACCGAAGGACTCATGAAAGTGATCCTATCCGGCCCGTGGGGGCGGAGGTCCGAGCAGCTCCGGCGTCGGGATCGCCCCCTCCCGCAGCACGTGGGGCTCGGGTCCGGTGAGATCCAGCACGGTCGACGCCGTGCCGCCGGGTGCGACGCCGCCGTCGACGACCGCCATCACGCCCGAGAGCAGCTGAGCCTCCTCCGGGTTCATCGCCGGCTCCCGGCCGTGGAGGTTGGCGCTGGTCGTCATCAGAGGGCCGGCGTGGCGGAGCAGCCCAAGCGCCACCTCGTGTTTTGGGATGCGCACGCCCAGCGTGCCCCCGCCCATTGCGTGGAGGATCAGGGTCAGCGGTCCCGGCCACCACCGCCGCATCATCGCCTCGGCGCGCGAATCTACGTGGACGAGGCCTTCGAGTTGGGATTCTGCGGCGACCATCAGGATCAGCGGCATGCCGACGGGCCGGCCCTTGATCTGGTAGATCCGCTTCTGCGCCACCTCGTCGTCGGCGCTTGCGCCCAGCCCGTAGACCGTGTCGGTCGGGAAAGCGATCACCGCGCCGCTGCGGACCAGCTGCGCGGCCCTCTGGAGACCCTCGAGGTTCGGCTTCAGGACCATGCTTCGAGGACGCGCTCATGACCGCCGGCGTCGCGGTGCAGGCGGCAGTGGGCGAAGCCGCGGGACGCCCGTTCGACGACCGAGGAGGCGATCGCCGGGTCGAGCTCGGCCAGGATGCGACCGCCCGGTCCCAGGCGGGCCGGCGCCTCAGCGAGCAGCCGGCCGACAAGGGCCGCGCCACCGTCTTCGGCGTACAGCGCCTGGGACGGCTGGGCGACGACCTCGACGGGCAGGCTCGCCCCCACGGCCAGGTATGGAAGGTTCGCGCACACGAGGTCGAATCCGCCGCCCAGCGGCTGCATCAGGTCGCCGCACTCGAGGTGCACGCGTGCGGTCAGGTGGTGACGAGCCACGTTGCCCGCCGCCACCTCGAGCGCCTCGCGGCTGATGTCGGAGGCCCACACCTCGGTGTTCTGCGCGTAGTGCGCGATGGAGATTGCGATGCAGCCGCTACCGGTTCCCACGTCCGCGACGCGTACCGGTCCCTCCACGTCACGCGCGATGGCCACCGCCCGCTGTACCAGCACCTCCGTGTCCGGGTTTGGCACCAGCACGTCCGGCGTGACCTCGAAGTCCAGGCCCATGAACTCCTTGTGCCCGACGAGGTACGCAACAGGCTCTCCCTTGGCGCGGCGTCCGACCAGGCCGCGGTAGACGCCGAGCTCCGCCTCGCTGAGAGGCCGGTCGAACTTGAGGTAGAGGTCGAGCCGGCGAAGTTTCAGCGCGTGCGCGAGCAGGAGCTCGGCGTCGAGGCGGGCGGAGTCAGACCCACGCTTCTGGAGGTAATCGGCGGAGAGCTTCAGGACCTCAACGATGGTCACGCTGTCGCGGCGTTCAGCTGCGCCGTCCGCTCCGCGGCGACCAAGGCCGCGACGAGCTCATCCAGGTCGCCGTTCAAGACCTGGTCGAGCTTGTGCAGGTCCAGGTTGATGCGGTGGTCGGTGACTCGGTTCTGCTTGTAGTTGTAGGTGCGGACCTTCTCGGAGCGGTTACCGCTGCCGACCATGCCGCGCCGCTGGGCTCCGATGGCAGCTTGCTGCTCGGCGAGCTTCATCTCGTACAGCCTCGCCCTCAGGACACGCAGTGCCTTCTCTCTGTTTTGAAGCTGGGACTTCTCGTCCTGGATGCTGACCACCAGCCCGGTCGGCTTGTGCGTGATCCGGATCGCCGAATAGGTCGTGTTCACGCTCTGGCCGCCGGGACCAGTTGACGTCGAGGCCTTGATCTCCAGATCCTCCGGCTTGAGCTCGACCTCCACTGGATCGGCCTCGGGCAGCACTGAGACCGTCGCCGCAGACGTGTGCAAGCGTCCCTGCGCCTCGGTCTTGGGCACCCGCTGCACGCGGTGCACACCTCCCTCGTACTTCAACTGCGAGTACGCACCGTGGCCGTGGACCTCGAAGGTGATCTTGTCGTAGCCGCCGATCCCGGTCGGCGACGAGTCCACGACGTCGACCTTCCAGCCCTTCTTCTCCGCCCACCGCGTGTACATGCGGAAGAGGTCGGCCGCGAACAGCGCGGCCTCGTCGCCGCCTTCGGCGCCCTGGATCTCGACCACGACGTCGCGGTCGTCGTTCGGGTCCTTGGGCAGCAGCAGCACTTTCAGCTTCTCGTCGAGCTCGGCCAGTCGCTCCGACGCCTTGCGCTCCTCAGAGCGCAGGTACTCCTGCATCTCGGGGTCCTTTTCGTGTCGAAGCAGCTCGCGCGCCGACTCCATCTCGTTGCGCGCGTGGCGGTATGCGTCGTAGGCCTCGACGATGTCTCGCATCGATCGCTGCTCGCGGGCGAGCCGGGTCAGCTTCTCGTGGTCGGTCGCGACTTCAGGGCGCGCCATCTCGTTCTCGATCTCGCGATACCGACGCGCGATTGACTCGAGACGGTCAATCATGCGGCTGCTCCGGCGGTTGCCTCCTCACCTTCGCGGGCGCTGTTGAACGCGCAGATCGCGACCTCGAGCATGTCGTCGGTCGGCTCGCGAGTAGTGAACTTCTGGGTGCCGAGCACCGGCAGCAGCGCGACCTTGACGATCGGGTTGTAACGGTGGCGCGCCATGAAGCGGATCAGCTCGAAGCCCACGCCCGCGATGATCGGGATCGCGAGCACCCGGCTCATCACGAGCCAGAAGAGGTTGGGATGGAAGATGGCGACGATGCTGAACACGATCACGCTGACCACTAGCACCACGAGCAGAAAGCCCGTGCCGCAGCGGGGGTGCAGGGTGCTCGCGCGGCGGACCGACGGCACATCGAGGGCCCAGCCCGACTCGAACGCGTTGATCGTCTTGTGCTCGGCGCCGTGGTACTGGAAGACGCGCCGGACGTCCCTCAGAAGCGAGATTGCGGCCAGGTAACCGAGGACGAGGCCCACGCGGATCACTCCCTCGACCACCACGAAGGCGAAGCTCCCGCTGCGCTGGACCGCCAGACCGGCCAGGAACAGGGGCAGACCGATGAAAAGGACCAGCGCGAAGACACCGGCCATCGCCACCGAGCCCGTGATCTCCTTCTTGCCGATCTCGACGTTGTTGGCGCCCGCGTTCATGTTGGCCGACCAGATCAGCGACTTCATGCCCAGGTGCAGCTGTTCGCCGATCAGCGCAAGCCCGCGCACGAACGGCAGCTTCCAGA
>DASWDZ010000041.1:0-2658 GCA_036395015.1 Candidatus Dormiibacterota bacterium
GCGCGCGCGGCGGGCTTGCCGGTGGCGTTGCGGTTGAAGAACAGGAACTCCTTCGGATCCGACCGGGTCAGGGTCGCCCGCAGGATGTCGAGGTAGGTGGTGCCGGCGACCTTGTCGATGTCCTTACCGCCCTTCGGGCCGGTGCCGGTGAGGACAAGCTTGCGGACAAGGTCGGGGTGCTTGACGACGAGTACCTGGGCGACAAAGCCGCCGAGGGAGAAGGAGAAGATGTCGATCTTGCTGAACCCGAGGGCCTTGATGAAGGTGTAGGCGTCGTCGGCCATGGCCTCGACGGTGTCGGGCACCTGGCCGCTGGAGGCGCCGACGCCGCGGTTGTCAAAGGCGATGACGTGGTGGCTCTTCGCGATGGGGTCGATGATGCGCGGGTCCCAGTTGTCCAGCGTCGCCGCCAGGTGGACGAAGAAGATCACCGGGACGCCGCCCTTCGGGCCGAGTTCGCGGTACGCGTAGGTGACGCCGCCGGCGGTGACGGTACGCGCCGGGGCTTGCGCATACGTGGTGACGATGCCTTCGTTCCGGGTGTCGTTGGTGCTGATCATCGAGCTCTCCTTCCGGTGTGGTATAACGAAGTTACACGCTTACTATAACTACGTTATGCAGAGTGTGTCAAGCGCAAATCCAGACGAGCCTGCGGCCGCCGGGACGCCGGGTCAGCCGTGGAGCCAGGAGGAAACGATGGACGGGATGGCAGGGGATCCGACACGCGATGGTGTGCCGGAGCGTGTCGTTCAAGCCACGATCAGGCTGCTGGCCGAGCAGGGACCTTCCGCCATCAAGGCGCGTACGGTCGCGTCCGCAAGCGGTCTCTCGACGATGGTGGTCTACCACCACTTCGGTGGGATCGCCGAGCTCATCCGCGCCGTTGTCGACCAGGGATTCAAGGAGCTCGACAAGGCGTTCTCCCAGGTGCCGGTAACGGAGGATCCACTGGCGGATCTCTATGCCATGGCGTTGACGACTCGACGGGTCGCCCGCGAGAACCCCCACCTGTACGACCTGATGTTCGGACTGTCCACCCGTCGAGCGACCTACCGACCGCTGCCGGATTCAGACGTTCGCTTCAGTGGACGTTCGCCCGCCTTCCACGGCGCCTACCTTCACCTCGCCGAAGCGTGCGCACGACTCGTGAGCTCCGGCAGAGTCCGACAACAGGAACCCGAGGCAATAGGCGCTCAGCTGTGGAGTTTCGTGCACGGCTGCATCACCCTCGAGCTGGCCGAGCACTTCGTCGAGTTCGACGACCCGGTTGCGCAGGTGCTCCAGCCAATGGGTGTGAACCTTGCCGTCGGGCTCGGCGACAACCGGGAACGCGCCCAAGCCTCACACGAGGCGGGCGCACGCCTTTACGACTCGATCAAGGACGGCGCCTCTCGTCATGAGCCGCTGGCGCCGTAGCCAGGGCAGACAACCGAGGATGGAGCATTTATGGAGCAGAGCGGTCGCAACCGGTGGCAACCGGTGGCAAATGGGTCGGCCCTGAAAACAGCTCGGACAAGCGGAAACCGTTGCCGTGGGTTGCGACCAGTTGCGAATCGGAGCGCATGGTAAGGAATGCGATGAAGGAGGGCCTCCCCCGGTGACAGGCTCCAGCTTGTCGACTGGGAGCTATCGAGAGGAGGCCCGAGTTCAATGTTGTACGCCGGTTTGGATCTCAGCCGCAAGCGTCTCGACTTTCACGTGCTCGACGATGAGGGCGCGACGGTCGAAGTGGGTGCGGTCGCGCCCGATGCGGATGGTGTGCGCGGACTGACGCGACGGCTCGATCGTCATGGCCACCCGATCCGGGCGGCGATCGAGTCGATGAACGGGGCGCGCTTCGTGCACGACCAGCTCGAGCGGGCTGGTTGGCAGGTCGAGGTCGCCGACGCCCAGAAAGCGAAGGGGCTGGCGCCGCTGGCCTGCAAGACCGATCGGATCGACGCCTGGGTGCTCGCCGAGCTCTCCCGCCGCGATCTCGTGCCGGCGATCTGGCTGCCCGACCCGCAGGTGCGCGCAGAGCGAGAGCGGGCGCGCTGGCGTCTGCACCTCGTCCGCCACCGCTCCAGTCTGAAGCAGCGCGTGCACGCCGTCCTGCTCGCGCACGGCAAGCCCTGCCCGGTTTCCGACCTCTTCGGCGTGTCCGGCCGCCAATTGCTTGCACGCCTGGCCCTGCCCGAGCCCTGGTCCGGCAACGTGCAGGCGAGCCTGCGCCTGATCGACGAACTCGACCGCGACATCGACCACTGCGAGAGCGAGCTGCGTCGGCTCGGCGCCGAGCACCGTTACGTGCCGCTGCTTTGCACCGTGCCCGGGATCAGCAGGGTGCTCGCCTACACGATAGCCGCCGAACTCGGCGACATCGCCCGCTTCCCCACCCCGCGCAAGCTGGCCGGCTACAGCGGCCTCTGCCCCCGCGTCTACCCAGTCCGGCGAGTCCGACCGCCGCGGCCCGCTCGCCAAGAACGGACCCCGCTACCTCCGCTGGGCGCTTGTCGAAGCCGCTACGCACGCCTGCACCCACCGCGTCTACCGCGACCGCTACCAGCGCACGAAAACCCGAGTCGGCAAGCAGCGCGGCGCCAAGGTCGCCCAGGTCGACCTCGCCCGCCGGCTCGCCGAGGCGATCTGGCACATGCTCACCCGCAACCAACCCTTCGC
>DASWDZ010000042.1:0-3339 GCA_036395015.1 Candidatus Dormiibacterota bacterium
GTCTTCAGGAGCTCGACGTGCTTGTCCGCGAACTGGCCAGGCTCCGTCCGATAGATCACGATCGCGCCGATGGCCTGCCCGCTACGGAGGATTGGCACGCCCAGCAGGCTTCGGAAACCAGCCTCCTTTGCCTCCGCGCTGCGGTATTCCTCGTCGGCGAAGATGTCCGGTATTTGAACGGCGGCACCCGTAAGGATCGTCCGACCCGAGATATGGCCACGGTCCGGCGTCATCGGGTACTTCGCCCCGAGCAGGGCGAGCTGCGTCCCGCTGAAGTTGTGATGAGCTGCCAGGTGTACGAGGTCGCGATCCAGTCGGAACAGAGCGCCGAGGCGCGCCTCGCACAGCCGGACCGCGCTCTCGACCAGCGCGTCAAAGACCGGTTGTATGTCGGTGGGCGAACTGGAGATCACGCGCAGAATCTCGGCCGTGGCCGTCTGTTGATCCAGTGAGCGCGTGAGATCGCGATTGCTCGCATGAAGCTCCGTGAACAGGCGCACGTTCTCGATGGCGATGACGGCCTGGTCGGCGAAGGTCTGAAGCAGGGCGACCTGCTGGTCCGTGAAGCCGCCGACCTCGGACCGCCAGACGGTGATGGCCCCGATCGGGTTGCCGTCGCGGAGCATGGGAACCGACAGCACGCTCCGGAAGTGGATCACGTCTGCCAGATCCTGTGCCAGATTCCGCTCCGGGTCCTCCGCCACGTCCCTCACATGGACGATGGCCCGTTCGAGGATCGCCCGGCCCGTGAACACGCGGCGGGTCGGCGGCGTCGGGAACGCGCGCTGGGAGAATTCCAGGGCCGCCGGCGAGTAGTTATGGTGCGCGACCATGTGGATCAGCTCGCCGTCGTACTGGTACACGGAACCGAAGAGCGCACCGCTGAGTCGCGTGGCAGCCTCGGCGATGGTCTGAAAGACCGGCTGGACATTCGTCGTGGACGTGCTGATTACCTGGAGAATCTCGCTCGTCGCCGTCAGGTCGCGGTTGCGCGCCTCCAGCTCCTTGAACAGGCGCACGTTCTCGATGGCGATGACGGCCTGGGCCGCGAAGGTCTCGAGCAGGGCGATCTGCTGGTCGGTGAAGGGCTTGACCACGCGCCGGTGGAAGGTGACGGCCCCCAGGAGCGTGTCGTCCTTGAGCATCGGCACGGCCAAAGCAGTCCGCATCCCCTCGCGACGGTACTCGTCCGGCGGTGCGAAGTCGGGATCGGAGAGGATGTCCGCGACCTGTACGGGACGGCGCTCGAGCCCCACGCGGCGCAGCGGAGTTCCCGGACCGGGCTGGATCGGCGTCTTCTGCAGCCAGGCGCCGAATTCGGATGTCACCGTCGTCGAAGCGGCCTTCACGAACGCGCCGTCTTCGAAGCGGAAGATCGCGCCGAACTCGGCGTCGCACAGGCGCCGCCCGCTATCCAGGATCGCGGCCAGCACCGGCTGGATGTCGGTCGGGGAGGAAGAGATCACGCGGAGGATCTCGCCGGTGGCAGTCTCGCGCTCGAGGCTCTCCATGAGGTCGCGGTTGCGCGCCTCGAGCTCCTTGAACAGCCGCACGTTCTCGATGGCGATGACGGCCTGATCGGCGAACGTCTGGAGCAGCGCGATCTGCTTGTCCGTGAACGGATCCACCTCGGTGCGGCGGAGCACGAGCGCGCCGATGGCCGCCCCCTCCCGCAGCAACGGAACCCCCATGGTCGTTCGGTGGCCCTCAGCCTTGGCGCGGGCTGCCGTATCAGGAAACTCCTCAGTCTCCGCTTGGACGTCAGCTAGGTGAACCACCCGCCGCTCGAGCGCGATGCGCCCCGCGACGGAGCCCCGCACGAGTGGGATCGAGGAGCCCGCGGGACCGGGGATCGGACCGTAATGGGCGGGAAACCGAAGGCTGTCCCCCTCGACCTGGAACAGAATCGCGTCGTAGGCCCCGCAGAAGCGCGCGGCGCTTCTGACCACGGTGTCGAGCACGGGCTGGAGATCGGTCGGCGAGGTGCTGATGACCCTCAGGATCTCGGCGGTGGCCGTCTGCTGCTCCAGCGCCTCGGTGAGGTCGCGGTTGCGGGCCTCCAGCTCTTTGAACAGGCGCACATTCTCGATGGCGATGACGGCCTGGTCGGCGAAGGTCTGGAGGAGCGCGATCTCTTCGGCGGCAAAGGGCCCCGGTTCGCGGCGGGTGACGGTGATCACACCGATCGGCGTTTCCTCGCGAAGCATCGGCACCGTCAGCATGCTTCGATAGCCTCGCGCCCGGGCGATCCTGCGAAATTGCCCGTCCGCCCGGGGATCCATCTCGATGTCGCTCACGACAGACGGAGTGCGTTCCTGAATCGCCTGCCACTGTATTATCGATGTGTCGGCAAGAGGCCGCGGGAATCGCCCCCTGATCGCTTCGTCGCCCGCTTCGGTCGTCGACGTGATTGCCGCCAGGTGGACGTCGTCGCCGACCAGGCGAAGGACGGCGCCCGCGAAGCCGCCGAGGAGCCGCACGGCGCTCCGTACGATGGCGTCGAACACCGGCTGCGCGTCGGTCGGCGAGCTGCCGATCACGCGCAGGATCTCGCTGGTCGCCGTCTGGCGGTCGAGGGCCACGGTCAGGTCGCGGTTGCGAGCCTCCAGCTCCTTGAACAGCCGCACGTTCTCGATCGCGATGACGGCCTGGTCGGCGAAGGTCTGAAGCAGCGTGATCTCGCCATCCGAGAAGGGCCGGAGTTCGGTGCGGTACACGGTGAAGGCGCCGATGGCAACCCCTTCGCGGAGAAGAGGGATGCCGACAGTGGTGCGGATGCCGGTATCGCGCCGAGCGCCGTCGGGAAACTCCGCCGCCACCTCGGGAGACTGATGGTCGCGCACGTGGACCGTCGTCCGATCGATGATGGCCCGGCCGCTGACGCTGGTACGTGTGAGCGGTCGCATCTCACCGACGAGGAGCGTCGTCAGTTGTGGGCCGGACTCGTGCTCCGCAACCTTTCGCAGGAGGTCGCCCTCGACCCGGTAGAGCGACACGTTGGCCGCGCTGCAGAGGCGTGACGCGTTCCTGGCGACGGCTTCCAGGACCGGCTGAAGGTCGGTGGGCGAGCGGCTGATCACGCTGAGGATCTCGGCCGTCGCCGTTTGCCGCTCCAACGCCTGTGTCAGCTCGGCGTTGCGGCTCTCCAGCTCCTTGAACAACCGCACGTTCTCGATGGCGATGACGGCCTGGTCGGCAAAGGTCTGGAGGAGCTTCACCTGCGTGTCAGTGAACAGATTCACCTCGGCGCGCCGAAGCTGGATGGCACCAATGGCCACCCCCTCCCGCAACAGGGGAACGTTCAGAATCGTTCGGTGCCCCCACTCCTTGCCTAGGACA
>DASWDZ010000043.1:0-14314 GCA_036395015.1 Candidatus Dormiibacterota bacterium
CATCTCCTCGGTGAGCCAGGCCTTCTGCACGACCTGCAACCGGATCCGCCTCACCGCAGAAGGCGGGCTGCGGACGTGCCTGTTCTCGCTCCAGGAGACGCCGCTACGCGACCTGATGCGCTCTGGCGTGTCCGACGACCATCTCGGATCGGTGATCGAGGCTGCGATCTGGCGCAAGGAGGAGGGCCACCTCATCAACAAGCCAGGCTTCATCAAGCCGGCGAAGTCGATGTCGCAGATCGGGGGCTAGTTCATACCCCCGCTACCTCAGTTGGTGAGCATCGCTTTCACGTATTGGACGACCGCGTCCGGATTTTGGAGGACATCGGCGGCTGTGAAGCGCAGAAGGCGGACGCCGGCGCCTAGCAGGTTGTTCTGGCGGTGGTTGTCCTCAACGAGCGAATTCCGGTGGGTGCCGCCCTCGTACTCGACACCGAGCCTCGACGCCTCGTAATAGAGATCGGGCCGGCCGACGAACCGACCGGCGGAGTCATAGATCGAGACTTGAGGTTTCGGTCGCGGCAAGCCTCCAAGGAATAGGAGCATCCGCAGCCTTGACTCCATCTGCGACTCGGCCTTCGGCTCGGCGAGACTGATCACGCGGCGAACGCGCCGGACGCCTGGACGTCCGGCGTGCGTACTGGCCCACGCGTTCGGCTCGTCGAGCGTGACCAGACGCGAATGCAGCGCCGCGTCGGCCACGACAACAGCCTCAGTGAGGCTCACCTCGGCCGATATATCGGCAATTGTGCGCAGGATCGTGGTCGCTCGAAGGCCGCTGAGGCCGGAAACCGTTTCGAAACCGCAACGAGCGTCGACAGCGTGACGTCGGACGTGCCCGCCCGGACGTAGGTTCCCCGTGTAACCCGCATCCAGCTGGCCCCCTCAAGGTGCCATCACTGAAGACCCGCCTGGCGCGCTTCGACGATGGTGAACGGACCTCGCATCAGGGCTTCCGGCACAAACGGTTTACGACCCATCGAACGAGGATGAGTTGGCGGACCGCCAGACACAATCCAGCCTGTTAAGCGCTGCCTTGGTCGAAGTTGCGGGATTGGAACGCCAGCGCAAACCCGCAGACTCGACCAAATGGCTGAGTGTTCAGGGTCCGCCCTAAGCTAGTCCGCGTGATCCGGCCAGAAGAAACGCAGCGCCCGTATACCGTCACCGAGCTCACCAACGAGATCCGCCGCGAGCTGCGCCCGCTGACCGCGCTCCTCCTGAAGGGAGAGGTGAGCGGCATGAAGCGCGGGACCACGGGCCACTACAACTTCTCGATCCAGGACGGATACAGCCGGCTCGACGCCGTGCTTTTCGCCGACGACTCCAGGCGGGTCACGACTTTGCCCGAGGACGGCCAGGTTTTCATCTTCCGCGGCCGCGTCGACTTCTTTCCCAAGACGGGCCGCGTCAGCTTCATCGTCGACCAGGTCGAGTTCGACGACGTCGGCAAGCTTCGCGCCAGGCTGGAGGAGCTGAAGCGTCGCCTCGAGCTGGAAGGGGCTTTCGAAAGGGCGCGCAAGAGGCGGATCCCGTTCCTGCCTGGGACCGTGGCCCTGCTGACCTCGCCCACCGGCGCGGTCATCAACGACCTCCAGGAGACGATCTGGGACCGCTACCCGAACATGGGCATCGTCGTCTACCCAATCCAGGTCCAGGGGGCCGGCGCGCCGATGAGCGTCGCCCGCGCGCTTCGGCGCTGCAACCAGGAAAGGCTGGCCGACGTGATCGTGCTGGCTCGCGGAGGTGGCAGCTTCGAGGAGATGTACGCCTTCAACACCGAGCTCGTGGCGCGGGCGATTCTCGAATCGAAGCTGCCGGTGGTCACAGCGCTCGGGCACACCTCAGACCGCACGGTCGCCGACCTCGTCGGCGACGCCGAGTGCCGCACGCCGACCGAAGCGGGCGCGCGCGTCGTGCCCAGGAAGGCCGACCTCCTCGCCCGGCTGCGTGAACTCGACCGCCGGCTGGACCGCGAGATCGGCCAGCGCGTCGTCCGCGAGCTCGAGCGGCTGACCCACAGGCGGCAGCGGATGCTGCAGCTGGTGCCTGCTCTCGTCCGGCGTCGGGAGGAGCGGCTGACGCGAGCCGCCGGCGAGCTCACCAGGCTGAGCCCGATCGCCCAGGTGGCTCGTCGCGAGGAAGCCCTGCGAGAGCGCCGGCGACGGGTTGACAGCGCCTCGACGACGCGGCTTGGCCGCAGCCTCAACGCGCTCGCCTCGCGACGCGCGGCCGACCGCCTCGAGCGCGCCCTGGCGGAGCGCTTTGCCGGGGCCACCCGGGCGCTCGCGCATCGCCAGGAGCGAATCGTCGCCCTGAGCCCGGACGCTGTCCTCGCGCGCGGCTACAGCATCACGCAGGACGCCGAGACGGGCGCGGTGATCCGCTCCGCCACGAGCGCGAAGGTCGATCGCCGCGTCCGCATCCGGCTCGGCTCGGGACGGCTGGGCGCGCGCATCGACGAGGTCGAGCGATGAGCCAGGACCTCACGTACGAACAGGCCCTGGAGAAGCTCGACGAGCAGTTGAAGCTGCTGGAGGACGGCAACCTGTCGCTGGAAGATGCGCTGAAGGCGGTCGACGACGCCCGCACGTACCTGAAGATCTGCACCGAGCGGCTGGAGGCCGCGCGCAAGAAGATCGAGGTCCGCGGCGAAAGCGAGGCTACTGAGTAGCCGCCGGTCCTCCCCATCTCATGGGGAGGTGGCGCCGGAGGCGCCGGAGGGGACCTCGGGACTCGACGTCTCGAGCTTCGCGTCCATCGCGCGCAGCCGCTGGCTCAGGTTCTTGATGAATTCGAGCAGCACCTCCGGATGCTCATGCACGATCGCCTGCAGCCGGTCGCGCCGCAGGACGCGAACGACGGTGTCGGCCATCGCCTGGGCACTCGCCGAACGGGGCTGATCGTCGAACACCGACATCTCGCCGAGCACGGCCCCGGCGCGGTGCCTCGCGAGTGTGTACTCGCCGCCTCCATGGTCGAGGTGCACCCTGACCTCGCCCTCGACAACGACATAGAGCTCGCCACCGACGTCGCCCCTGCGGAACAAGGGCTCGCCTTTGGCGTAGTGCCTGGTCACCATCATGCGGTCCACGCTTGCCAGCTGTTCGAGCGTGAGCGTGTTGAACAGCGGCACCTGCTTCAGCGCGATCAGCTCCTTCATCTGTTCATCAAGTCCATGCGATGCCGCTTCTGCCGTCTCGCGAACCCACCTGTCGGGATGCTTCGCGAGGGCATCGAAGTCAGACCTGGTGAGAGGTCGCGCAAGCAGGGGGTCGTCAAACGCGTCCGGTTCGAGAAGGCGCGCCAGCGGCGGGGCGAGCCAGCTCGGGCCGAAGTTTATCAACGTTTCCAGCGCCTCCACCCTCGCCTGGGTATGCACCGAGGCAAGCCCGCGCTCTACGGTCGCGAAGCCTCGCTTGCCGTGCAGGGCACGCATCGCCGTCAAGCCCGACTCGGCGGCGCTGTGGACGTAGTCGTCGAGCCCGACGCGCAGCAGCGCGTAGCCAGCGGCCGCATCTCCGTCGCTGTGTCTCATCGCCGCCGTCACGCGAGCTGAAAGACGCGCCAGATCTCCCGCCTGAGCCAGCTGCGCCTGTAGGTGCTCGCGGACCTTGCGATAGAGGTCCGGCCGGCCGCTGCGCACGAGCGCGTCCACGACCGCGACGGAGGTCTCGTCCCGCGCCGGAAGCAGCGGCAGAGTGAGGGCAAGGGCATCGGGCGCCTGGACGGCCATCGCCTCGGCCGCGAGCAAGCGGACGTCGTGGTCGCCGCTCGCCAGCCCCTCGGCCAGCGCTTCGGCATAGGCCTGCAAGCTCTCCGCGGGCGGGATCCACCGGAGCGCTTGCCGCAGAGCCTCGCGCCGCACCTCGACGTCCTCGTCTCGGATGCAGGCAATGAACGGCGCCTCGACGTTTGCGACCTGCGCTTTCATGCGTGCGAAGCTGCGAATCGCCTCGATCCGGACGTTCGGGTCGGGGTCACTCATGCCCTCGACGACAGCGTCCTCGTCGCTGACGGTCGCAGCCGCCCAGACGGCCGCGGCTCGCTCATCCGCGCCGGCACCGTGGCGAAGCGCCTCGAGAACGCCGGCCGCGCCCTGCCATCGTTCGGTCCTGGTCAGGCCCGCAACCGCCGCCGCCGCGCGAACCCAGGTGTCGTCATCCGCGGCGGCTCTTTCGAGATCCTTCTGCGAGAGGCTGTCGGGCGCGGCCATCTGCAGCGCGAGCCGGCGCACCACGGGGTCGGCCGATGCAAGCAGCTCGGCCAGCATCGCGGTGAAGTCTTCCGATGACAGCCGGGCGAGAGCCGCCGCGGCGAACTCCCGGGACCTGGGTTCGGGGCCGCGGATGTACCCCTGGAGCTCGGTCACCTCCTGGGGCGTGGGCCGACCGATTGCCTGCTGGTAGTCCTTGAGGCTCAGCGCGTGCGTGCGGAGTCGCATGTAGATCGCGTCGAGGTACTGGCTCCGAAGCCACGCCGCGGCCGCGAGGAAACCGATTCCGACCACGATGCCGAGCATGGCCAGGACCTCGACGCTGTTTTCGATCGCGGGCTGCAGGATCAGGAGCGACAGCCCGCTGATCAGCGCCGCCCCCGGAAGGACCGCATTGTTGAGGAGGAACTGCAGCTTCGGCGCCACCTGCGCCGGCAGCGCCCCGCCCAACACGTTCTGCGCCGGGTCGTCGAGGCCGGTCTGCAGCCCGTTGCGGACGATGAACAGGAACAGCGCGGTCGCCAGCACCGGGTTGAGCGCCACCGAGGCGAAGCCGATCAGGGTGAAGATCGGCAGCGCCAGGATCGCGTTCTTGACCCCCAGCCTGTCCAGGACCCACGGCGCGATGAACAGGCTGACGACCAGTTGCACGACGTAGCTCAGGAGCCACGCATTCCCGATAAGGATCGTCAGCTCCTGGAGGTTGTTATGCGTCGCCTCGACGAAAATCACGGCGACGACGTAGTCCCCGATACGGCTCGCGACCTGGAGCAGGAGCGCGAGTACGACGACGGCGAGGACGAGGCGGCTGCCGGTCATGTGCTCGAGCGCGCGCATTAGGACCGCGATCAGGCCGTGGCGCTCGCGTTCGTCCTCATGGGAGACGAGGAGATGGTCGGCGTCGTCGATCAGCGCGGGCCGGTACAGCGTGCGCTCGAGCCCCACCGACATGTAGACGGCGGCCACAGACCCGATGGCCCAGATCAGGACCAGCGGCTCGGTGGCCAAGACGGCGACGACCGTGGTGGTGACGCCGGAGAGGATGTAGCCGACGCTCGAGCCGGCGGCGATGACGGGAAAGATGCGCTTGCCCTCGAGCACGTTGAAGTGCTGGGTGACGAAGCTCCAGAAGTGGAGCATCACGAGCTCGAATGCGACCGAGTAGATGACGTAGGCGGTGAAGGCGACCGTGGCGTCCTCGCGGAGCATGTACGCGGTGAACACGCCGATGGCGATCACCGCGTTGGCCGTCAGGTTGATGCGAAAGGCTCGCCCGAGACCGAAGCGTCGCGTCAGCGCGCCCTGCAGCGCGTCCATCGGCCAGACCGCGAGCGCGAGGACGACGAAGAAGACCGGATAGGCGTGGGGCCCGGTCTTGTTCAGGAAGATCGACTGGGTCGCGCTGAACGCGGTGTACATCGCCCAGCCGACGACGATCGCGAAGCCTGCGACCTGCAGCGTGCGCCGGAGCTCCGTCCGGCGGACGTGGAGGATCTTGGCCAGGAAGAGCGGGGCTGTCTCGCTCTCGACCTGCCGGAGCCTAGAGTTGCTGGACGCTCGCAATCCTTTGCAGCGCGGCGATCCGTTCCGCGATCGGGGGGTGGGTGTCGAAGAGCCGGCTGAAAAATCCGCCGTGGTGCTCGTCGGGGTTGTCGATCATCATCGCCGCGACGGCGTGGTTGAACCGTTCGGGCGGCCGGTCGTTCTGAGCGATCTTCTGGAGCGCGTTGATGAGGCCCGTCGGGTTACGGGTGAGCTCGACCGCGCTCACATCGGCGAGCGACTCGCGTTGTCGAGACAGGGCGAACTGCATCAGGGGCCCGACCACGAATGCGATCAACGTGAAGACGAGGCCGATCGCGAGCACGACCACTGCTCCCTGCCCACGCAGGCGCGTGCGCCCGATGCCACGCCAGAACGCACTCGAGATCACCGCGGCCATGCCGATCATCGTCACCACGACGAGCAGCATCCTCACGTCGAAGTTCCTGATGTGGCTCATCTCGTGGGCGAGCACGCCTTCGAGCTCCTCCCGACTCATCATCGCGAGCAACCCCGTCGTCACCGTGACGGCGGCATGGTTGGGGTCGCGGCCGGTCGCAAACGCATTCGGGCTCGGGTCGTCGATGACGTAGACCTTCGGCAAAGGAAGGCCCGTTCCGATGGCCAGCGCCTGCACGACGTTGTGCAGCTGCTGGTACTGGCGCGGGTCGGCCTCATGCGCGCCCATCGCCGACAGTACCGTCGCCGCGCCGAAGTAGTAGGCGTACAGCGCGGCGCCAACGCCAAGCAAGCCGAGGGCGATCGCGCCCGCGACGGCGCCTTCCTCGCCCGAGGCGAGGAAGCCGATGATCAGCCCGGCCAGGAGCCAGACCACCAGAAAGGCGACGATGACGATCACGCTGTTGCGCTTGTTCCGCGCGATCTGGTGATACATCTGTGCCTATCCCTAAGTCGCGGGTCGGCGGCCATCGCGGCGGATCGTGTCCCGCACCCGCTCTGCCACGAAGCGGCCCCAGATCTGCGCCCAGACGAGTCCGTTGCCGAACGCGGACACGTCGTCAGAGTGGTGTTTGAAGTGGTACGTCCACATCGCCCGGTGACGCTCGTACGACATCTGGCGTTTGCGCTCCGGCGATTCGGGCTTGACGTTGCGCGTCGCAGTCGCGAACGGGACGTAGAAGATCTTCCAGCCGCCCAGCTTCAGGCGGTAACAGAGGTCCAGATCTTCGCCGAACATGAAGTAGCGAGGATCGAAGAAGCCGACGCGATCCAGCGCCGACCGTCGGATCATCAGGCAGGCCGCTGTGCCGGAGTCCATCTCGTGCACGTCAGACTCGGGCACGTGGCCCATGTTGTGGCGACCGAAGCGCGGGCTTTTCGGAAACAGCCTGCTCAGGCCGACCGTCTGGTAGAAGAGCGTGCTCGGGATCGGAAACGCGCGCCGGGCCTCAGGGTCGCGACGGCCGTCGGCTAGAAGCAGGCGGGGTCCGGCCGCGCCGGCATCCAGCCGCGTCAGCAGCATGTCGGCGAGGCGGCCCACGCACTGAGGGTCCAGCGTGACCTCCGGACTCAGCAGCAGCACGAAGCGGCCCTGGCATCGCTCGAGCCCGATGTTCGCGGCGCGTCCATAGCCGAGGTTCTTGGACTGCACGAGAACGGTGGCTTGCGGAAACTCGTCGGTGACAGCCGCGGCTGATCCGTCGTTCGAATTGTTGTCGACGACGACCGCTTCGACCGGCACGTCGGCGCTCGCAAAGAACGATTTCAGGCATCGGAGGAGATCGTCTTTCACGTTGCGGGTGACGACGAGAGCTGAGACGACGGGCTTGGCGGGTCCTGGCATGAGCGAGTAGGAATTATCCAGTTAGAATCGCTCGGACGTGCAGCGACTGGGTCTAAGCCAGCGCCTGGCCCAGCTCCTGCGAAACCGGCTGGTCCGCCAGAACCTGGTCCTGTTCACAGGTGGACTGGTCGCCGGGATCGGTGGTTTCGTCTACCACGCGATCGCCGGGCGCATCCTCGGTCCGGCCACCTACGGCCAGGTCGCGTTCCTGATCGCGGTGTACGCGGTCGGCACCGGCCCCGCCCTGATCCTGATCGTCGTCCTCGCCCGCTACACCGCGATGCTCAACGCCCGCGGCGACCCGGGTGTCCGCTCGCTGCTGGCTCGAACAGTGCGGCTGATCGCCATCCCCTGTCTCGTGCTCATCCTGCTGACGACGCTCTTCGCGCGTCATATCGCGCAGTTCGCGAACCTGGGCTCGACGATTCCCATCCTCGTCCTCGGCTTCTCGATCGCCCTCATCTGGCAGGTCGCGATCCCACGCGGCATCCTGCAGGGCCTTCAGAGATTCACCTCCCTCTCGCTGAACCTCTCGCTCGAGCTCATCGTCCGCACCATGGTCGTGGTGCTCCTACTGAAAGCGGGTTACGCCGTCTCCGGTGCGATGACCGCGGTCTTCGCCGGTCTGGCGTTCGTTTTCTGCCTCGGACTGTGGTCGCTGCGCGACCATTTCCGCCGCAGCGCGCAGCGGGTCCGGCTCCGCGTGATGGCCGGATTCTCGATGACCGCCTCTGCCGGCATCATCGGTGTGCAGATCCTGTACAACCAGGACGTCATCCTGGCCGAGCACTACTTGAGCAGTCACGACGGCGGGATCTACGGCGGACTGAACAAGATCGGGACGATCCTGTTCTTCCTGACCCTCAGCGTGAGCCAGGTCCTGTTTCCACGGGTCGTCGAGGCGGTGGCGAAGGAGCAGCACCCCGGCCGGATCCTGTTGTCGTCGGCGGGGATCCTCACCGCGCTCGGCGCTGGAGCCTTACTCGTCTTTGCCGTGGTCCCGGGCCTGGTGGTCGGCATCCTCTTCGGACCCAGCTTCAACGACGCCATTCCACTCGTCTTCCCCGTCGGCGTGATCGGGCTGGCGCTTTCCCTGAACAACCTGCTTGTCCAGTTCTTCATGGCCGTCCACGACCGCGTCTTCGTGCCGATCCTCGCGTTCGGCGTCCTGGTCGAGGGCACGCTCATCTTCATGTTTCACGCTCGCGTGGGCCAGGTTGTGCTGGACGTGCTGGTGGCCTTGGTAGGGTTGCTTGTCATGCTCACTGTTCGTTGTTACGTTCTTCTGCCCAAACTCCGTGCTGAGAGCGTGGCTGAACCGGAGCCCGCGGTCTGATGGCTGAGGTTGTTGTGTTCCACCACGCCCAGGGACTCACAGGTGGAGTGCGCAAGTTCGCCGACGAGCTTCGCGCCGAGGGCCACTCCGTGCATACGCCGGACCTGTACGACGGCCAGACCTTCTCCAACCTCGACGAAGGCGTCGCCCATATGAAAACAGTTGGCTTCGGCACGCTGATGGAGCGGAGCCAGGCGGCAGCGAGAGGGCTGCCTGAGGGGCTGGTCTACGCCGGCATGTCGATGGGAGTCGGGCCCGCGCAGAGCCTGGCCCAGACACGCCCGGGTGCCAAGGGCGCGCTGCTCCTCTACGGCGCATTGCCCGCATCGGAGTTCGGCGAATGGCCACGCAACGTTCAACTCCAGATCCACGCCATGGAGGGCGACGAATGGTTCAAGGAGGACACCGACGCGGCGCGGGAGCTAGCCGCGCTCGCCGGCGGGGAGCTTTTTCTCTATCCGGGCGACAAACACCTCTTCGCCGACAGCAGCCGGCCTGACTACGAGGAGGTCGCTGCAAGGCTGCTGATGCAGCGGGTCTTGAAGTTCCTGGAAAATATTTAAGTCCCAGACCTCGCGGCCGGGGACTTAAAGGGTGCTCGGCAACGACCTACTCTCCCGCCGGGTTGCCCCGACAGTACCATCGGCGCTGGAGGGCTTAACTTCCGTGTTCGGAAAGGGAACGGGTGTCTCCCCTCCGCCATGGTCACCGAACAGCCGGTGATTATACCGAGCCCTGGTAAGCCCCTCTTAGCGGGTTCGGCGGCGCCGGGCCCGCAGGCTCTTGATCTTCCGAGCTTCGGCAGGAGGGACGTAGTGCGAACGGCGTCTCATCTCGCGCACGAGACCCTGCTCCTGCACTTTGCGGCGGAACTCGCGCAGCGCCTGTTCGAACTCTTCGGGATCCTTGACGACTATTCGCACGACCCGTCAAGGATACAGGCCGTTCGAGGCCGGCCGCTCTGTTAACGCGCCGCCGGCCTCAACGGGATGACTAGGGATTCACCCCCGCGAGGCTCACGGTGGCTGTGTGCGTCCCACTGGAGTTGATCCACTTGACCGTGACGCGGTCGCCTGGCTTGTGCGACCGCACCGCGCTGCCCAGCGAGTCCGAGGACGTCACGGCCTGGCCGCCGACTTCGACGATGACCGATCCCCGGGTGATGCCCGCCGAGGCTGCGGGCGTCCCCGACTGCGGGGTGGCCGTGACGAGCGCACCCGAGCTGACGTTCAGGCCCAGCTGGGCGGCGCTGAAGGAGTCCAGCGTCTGCACCGCGACGCCGAGGTAGCCGACCTGGCCGTAGGTGAGGTCAGCAGCCTGCTCGTGGGCACGGATGCGGTTGACGATCTGGACGGCGGTGTTGGACGCGATCGCGTAGCCCGTGTCTGACGCCGAGCGGAATCCCTGCGCCTCGCCCGCGGTGATCATGCCCACGACCTGGCTCGATGTGTTGACAAGGGCGCCGCCCGAGTCGCCGGGGTAGATCACGGCATCGCTCTCGATCATCCCGTCGAGCGTCTCGGAGTTGCCCGGACCTTCGCTGGCGGTGATGGTCTGGTCCAGCGCGGTGACCTGTCCCTGGGTCGCATGGGTGCCGCGCCCGAGCGCGTTGCCGATGGCGACCACCTGATCACCCACCATCACCGATGAAGAATCGGCAAACGTGACCGTCGGCAGTCCCGAGACATTCTGGTCGATCTGGATCACTGCGACATCCTCGGAGATGTCGACGCCGACAACGTGCGCGATGTAAGTCTGCGAGCGACCCTGCACTGTGACGGTGATGCTCGTCGAGCCACTGACCACGTGATTGTTGGTGAGGATCTGGCCGTCGGAGCTGAGGATCATGCCCGAGCCGGACGCCTGGTTGGTTCCGATCGTGGTGTCGATGTCGACGACCGCGGAACTGACCTTCGCAGCGATCGCGGACGGGCTCGTGTCATTCGAGCCGCCCGTCCCAGGGCTGGCCGGGGTGATGGGCGACGTGGCAGGAGGAGCGGTCTGCTGAGCGACCGGCTGCGACGCGACCATGCGCGCGAGGCTCCACCCGATGCCGGCCCCTGCCACCACGGCGACGACCGCGATCAGGACGACGTAGGCGACGATCCGGCTCCAGATCGAAGCAGGTGGAGCTGGAGGGGGTGCGGGTGCCCAGGCCGGTGGTGGCGCCACAGGCTCGGGTGGCAGCAGCGTCGGCTGCTGGGGTTCTGCTGGATTCTCGGGATTCATCGGGTGGTACCTCCGGAAACTCGCTGGAGCTTCATCTGGGGTCCCAGCTTGCGGAAGCAAGCTGGGAGGTGCCTCGATGGATCTTTAGCGTTTCCTGAGAACCCACATTACGGGCTGGGTGGCGGGGAGGCACTGGCCGAAGCCGAAGCTGACGCCGACGGAGAAGCCGATGGCGACGGACTGGCTGATGGCGTTGGCTTCGGCGTGGTCACCGGCGCCTGGGCCTGGGCCGAGCTGCCCGGTTCGGGAGGTGGCGGCGGGGTCGCCATGGAGATCACCACCATCAAAGCGATCGCGACCAGGCCGAGAGCCACCGGTATGGCCAGCGTCTCGGCCCCCAGGCCAGGGCGGACGCCGGTGCTTTGCGCCGAAGTCCGGTAAGCCCGCCGAAGCGGCGTCAGATGAATGCCCTCGGCTGATGCCCCGGCCCACGGCGCGTTCGCATAGATGAACGTTTGAAAGAGGAGCAGCACGGCGATTGCGATCGTGGGAAAAGAGGGAGCCCGGACCAGCATCACGACCGCCGCGGCCAACCCCACCGAGGCGAGCAACGTCTCCATCTGGGCGGCGCGAAAAGCCTTGATCAGCGAGGCCTCGCCCTCCTTGAGCTTCGGTGTGCGCAGGAATGTCGTGTGGAAACGCACCAGCCCGCGCAGGCAGGCGACGGTGACCACCCAGCTCAACGCAAACCAGACCTGAAGTCCGGCGATGGCATCGCGCCACGTGCACCGGGTCGTCAGCTTCATCGCCCAGACAGCGCGAAGCAGCCCGGTGGCCAGGAAGGCGATCGGCAACCCAAGCGCCACTCCAGTCAGCTGGCGTATCGGCAGCTGATGGTGCATCGCGGTCGAAAGCGCGGTCAGGAGGAGCACCAGCGTGAAGCAGAACATCAGGACATCGCCAAACCACTGCACGTTGCCGAGCAGGTAGTGAATGCGCTGTCCAACCGTCAGCCGCTCCCCATGACCTGGTAGCAGTAGTCGCCGCCAGTGCAGGCGCAGGATCTGGACCCCACCCAGCGCCCATCGAAAACGCTGCTTCTTCAAGCCGTCAAAGCTCAGGGGCATGAGCCCCTCGCCGTAAGCGCGAGGTACGTAGATCCCCACATGGCCCCGCGCCAGCATGCGAAGACTGGCCTCCGCATCCTCAGTCACGACATCGGGATTCCACCCGCCGATCTGCTCGAGCGCGCTCCGGCGGATGAGGCCCATGGTGCCGGCGAAGATGATTGCGTTGCGATGCGCCCGGGCCGGCATCGTGATCTCGAAGAAGTAGCGGTAGCTGTAGTACAGACCCCGCAGGTACTGATCGTCGGTCCAGTCGCGATAGTTCTGCGGCGTCTGCACGAAGGCCACGTTCGGGTCGGCGAAATGCCCGATCACTGAGCGAAGCCAGTCCGGCTTCACCACATAGTCGGAGTCGACCACACCGACGATCTCGACTTCCTTCGGCAGGCGGCGTGTCGCCTCGTTGAGCGCCCCGGCCTTGTAGCCCGGCCAGTTCTCGAGGTGCATGAATTGAAAGCGCGGCCCAAGCTGTTCGCAGCGTCTCTGCAGCGCGTTCCAGTTTTCACGGTCCGGCGTGTTGTTGTCGACCACCTGCACGATGAGGTCTGGATAGTCGAGCCTGGCGAGCGCTTCCAGGGTTTCGCCCACGACCTCGAGCGGCTCGTTGTAGGCCGGGACCTGGATGGCAACCTTGGGCAGGTAGTTGGGATCGGTCGTATGCGGCGCGTCGGAGGTCCGGCTCGTCGTGTCCACGATCTCGAACAGGTAAGACAGGGAGAGCGAAAGCGCGGCGATCTCGAGGACCAGCAACAACGTGGAAGCGATGAGGTAGACGGGCTCCCCGGCCACCACGAAGGTGACCGACGCGGCGTAGAGCAGGTACGCGATGGAGGCCACCGTGGCGGCAGCAAACAGCTGCGCGCCAAGCCAGCTCCAGCGCCGCATGGCCATCCGCACAGCGAGAGCTGCCAGCACCGCGCCCGCCCCGAGAGCGATCTCGAGATCGCCTTGCCGGCTGAGGATGGTGGCGTTCCAGGCCACCAGGGCGACCAGGATCAACCCAATCGGCAAGCCGATCCACAGCCGCGCGCGGATCGCACCCGGGACAAAGGCGGCGACCGTGGTCACAGCGCTCAGGACGCCAAAGAACACAGCCAGGTGCAGAAGCACTAAAAATGAAAACGCGGCTTGACAGGCTTTGACTCGTGCCAACAATGGGCGGCAATTCCCGGTAGGAGGAAGGCGATGGCATTTCGAGAGGCTTCGGTAGAGACAACCGCGTCACCTTCCCGCGTCTGGCAGGTGTGGTCAGACGTGAACCACTGGCCCGATTGGAATCCGGACATGAACGAGTCGCGGCTCGATGGCCCGCTCAAGCTCGGCGCCACCGGGATGATCAACACGAAGTCCGGCGGCAAGCACGACGTCGTCGTCACGCACTACGAGGACGGCCGCTCCTTCGAGCTGGAGAGCACCGCGCTGCCCGGCACCAAGATGGCGATCCGAGCCACCATCGCGCCGAGCGGAAACGGAAGCCTGATCACCCAGGGATTCGAGCCGCGCGGTTTGCTGGCGCCGATCGTCGGACCGATGATGAACGGCCAGATCCTGAAAACCTTCAGCGCCGTGTTGAGCGGCCTGAAGGAGAAGGTCGAGACGGCCTAGGTCTTACAGCCTCTGGCCTGGGGGCCCGGATGGGTCACCGGAGCTCCGGTCGGATGATTCGCCGGCGAGCCCGCAGGAACGGTCGGCGGCGCTGTCGTCGGATCTGGCGCGCAGCCGGTTGCCTCCGTGGCCGTCACCACCTTCTGGTGAGAGGACGCGCGGGTCGTCGCCACCGTGGTGACGGCGGACGGCGTCGTCGTCTCGGGAAGGGTGGCCGGTCCCGGGGCCACAGGCCCCGACCACTCAGCGACCAGCGGAGCGACCGCGATCGAGCGGCCTGACGGGGAAAACGTCGACTCCTGCGCGGGGGCTGGGACGGAGCTCTCCCCGACCAGGCCCAGGGCGACGACAGCCGTGCCCGCGGTGGCCAGCGCCGCTGCCTGCTGCCACTGGACCGAGCGGACGGCATTCGCGAGGCGCTCGTGGGTCCTGGTCAGGAACCCCAGGGCGACGAGGACCAGCGAAGCGATCCAGATCCCGGCCTTTCGCGCGTGCTCCTCGAGCCGAGCGAGCGC
>DASWDZ010000044.1:0-2314 GCA_036395015.1 Candidatus Dormiibacterota bacterium
TCAACAATCCCGCAGGCCCCCGCGCCATACTCCTTATCGGGCTCACAGCACCAAGGGGATGCCGGCGTCAACCAGACGACGCCGGCATTCTCACTCCGCGACGGTGGCGGCCGCCGACGCCGCAGCGACTACTCCTTACCACTCCGATCGGCAACTGGTCGCAACCCTCGGCAACGGTTTTGGCTTGTTTTCGCGGTTTTCGAGCCTCCTGCATGTGCGCTACCCGCGCCTCGGTTGACTCCCACTCGGCGATCTCGATCAGCATGTCGGGGTTGTCGAGCACCTCGTAGCGCGTGCTGCCCAGGAAGCCGCGCTGGCTCGGTCCATTGGTCGCCACCATGCTCTCGAGCAGACCCTTGAGCTCATCCCGCCTGCCTGGTTTGGCCTGCAGCTCGACGATCACCTTGATGGGCACTTCATCATCTCCTCATGCTGTGCCAGCCTCAGCTGCCGCCCGAGCCAGCGCCGGGGTCGGTCAGGCCTCGACGAGGATCACGAGCGTCTCGGGCAAGACCCCGTCGTACGCCATCGCCTGGGCGGCCGCCTCGGTCTCCATCGCCGCCATGACGGCCTCCATGTCCGGGACGTCCATCAGCACACCGACGCGCGTGGGGTTCTCGGGGTCGACGAACGTGCGGATGTTCGTTACGCCAAGGGGACCGAAGAACTCCTCGCGCTTCGGCGAGGCGAGCCAATGTTCCTTGTCCTTCACGTCGTGGTAGCCGAACACGGTGGGCATTCCGCCTCCTGAGTGTCGGGGGCCGCCAGAGTGGCCCGGAATTAGCAGATCCTATGCCGTGCGAGTTCGGCGTCGATGAGGTGCTGCCGAGAGTGAGGCAACCCCCAAATCAAGCAGGCGGTCCATCGACGGCCCAAGGGTGCTCTCACGTGTGTTCCGAATGACCACCTCTCGTTGAGAGGGGTGGTCGTCTTCGTCGCGGCGCGGGTGTGATTCCTCGGTCCCGTTGTCGATCGAGGAGGTTCCGAGGTGATCCAGCAGGGTCAGGTGTTCAAGCTGCAGGCGAGGTGCGTGGACGGGGACCCGTTGTGGGCCTACCGCTATCGCATCGCAGGCCGCGGTTCGGCGAGGCTGCAGGTGGGCGGGTTCAGCAGCAGGGCTGAGGCGCAGAGGGCGCTTCAGAACAAGCTGGCCCGGCTCCTGCCCGGCGGCCGTGCGGCGACGATGACGCTTGGCGAGTGGGTCGCGGAGTACCTGGAGACGCATCAGGGCGAACGCGTCACGGTCGCGAAGCTGCGCTGGCTGCTCGGGAAGGCGACCGCCTCGCTGGGTGGAGTGCGCCTTGTCGAGCTCTCGCCGGAGCAGGTGTGTGCGTGGCGGCTGACCGTTCCGGAAGGGCATCGCTTCGAGGCGACCCAGGCGCTCCGGCAAGTACTGAATCGGGCCGTTTCCTGGAAGCTGATCGACGACAACCCGGCCAAGCGTGGGGTGCCGAATCCTGCTCGGCGCTGCCGGGAGCAGCGGCCGTTCGATTCCTGGGCGCAGATCCGGTCGGTCGTCGAGCGGCTCAGGCCGATGTTCGGCCCGATGGTCGTGTTCGCGGCCGCGACCGGGCTTCGACCCTCGGAGCTGTTCGCGCTCGAACAGGGCGACGTCGATCGTGCCGCCGGTGTCGTGCAGGTTCGACGGGCGTACGCGAACGGACGGGTGAAGCAGACGAAGACGCGGCTGAGCAGACGAGCGGTGCCGCTGCAGGCGATCGCGCTCGAGGCGCTCGACCAGCTGCCGCTGCGAGACGACAGCCCGCTGCTGTTTCCGAACACGCGCGGCGGCCACCTCGACTTCCGCAACTTCAACCGCCGGCACTGGAAGCCGGTTCAGAAAGGAGTCGGGATCGAGCCGCTGCGCGACCTCTACGACCTGCGCCACACCTACGCCACCTTCGCGCTCCGCGCCGGCGTCCCGGTGTTCGCGCTCTCGCGCTTCATGGGCACGAGCATCGCGATGATCGATCTGCACTACGGCCACCTCGCGGTCGACACCAGCACGCCGTTTCGCTCCTGGACGCGCTCGCGCTCGAACGGGCCGTGGACGCTGGGTGGACGTCGGCCCGCAGGCCCGCAAAGCCGCACAGCGACACAGTTCCAGGCCCGAGCGACGGCGCCTCTCGGCGGGTGGTGGACGCTCGGTGGACGTTACGGCGCCAAGCCGTCGCTACCAGACCTGATGCCATGAAGGAGCGGGCCTCCTAGCGCTCCCGCGCCCGAGGCGGTATGCCGAGGGCGTCGTCGAAGTCGGGACCGAAGGAGGCGCAGTAATGGTGTACGTCGGAATCGATCTTCACCGCAAGCGCTC
>DASWDZ010000045.1:0-19789 GCA_036395015.1 Candidatus Dormiibacterota bacterium
ACGTCCCCCGACCCTCGATCGCCGCGCGCTGAACCGCGCGCTGCTGGCCCGCCAGCTCCTCCTCGAGCGCAAGCGCGCCTCCGCGGCCGCCACCATCGAACGGCTGGTGGGCATGCAGGCGCAAGCCCCCAACCTTCCGTACGTAGGGCTCTGGACACGGCTGCAAAGCTTTCGCCAGCAGGAGCTCTCGCGCATGGTCGTCAACCGCTCGGCGGTGCGCATCTCGCTGATGCGCAACACGATCCACCTAGTCACCGCGCGCGACGCGTTGGGGATGAAGCCGATGTTCATGCGGCTGGGTGAGCGTGGGTTCCTGCGCGGCAGCCCGTGGGGCAAGGGTATGCGTGAGGCAGACCTCGATTCGATCGTCCAAGCCGGCCGCGAGATCATGGCCGAGAAGCCGCGCACCGTCGCCGACCTGGCGAAGGAGCTGGCGAAGCGATTCCCGGGACGCGACGGCGTCGCCATGGCATACGGGGTCCGGTACATGGTGCCGCTCGTGTTTACGCCGCCTCGCGGCGTGTGGGAAGGTCGAGGCCAGGTCACGCTCACCACGTTTGAGGCCTGGCTCGGCCGGCGGCCGGGCCCGGCGTTCAGCGACGAGCTTCTCGTGACGCGCTACCTGGCCGCCTTTGGCCCCGCGTCTGCCGCCGACATGCGCGCCTGGTCAGGCTTGGCGATGCGTCCGGTATTCGAGCGCCTGCGGCCGAAGCTGAAGGTCTTTCGGGACGAGAACGCGGTCGAGCTGTTCGACCTTCCGCGAGCGCCACGTCCCAGCGGCGACGCGGATGTCCCGGTGCGCCTGATCCCCGACTTCGACAACATCCTTCTCGCGCACGCAGACCGGACGCGCATCATGCCGCCTGGCAAGCACCTGGGCATTTTCAGCAGCAACGGGGTCATGCAGGGCGCCGTGCTCCTGGACGGATTCGTGCGGGGTATGTGGCGGCCCGGGGGGAACTCCATCGTGATCACTCCTTTCGGCAAGCCGGTCCCAAAGCCCCAGCAGCCGGCGATCGTCGAGGAGGCGATCCGCCTGGCGCGGTTCCTCGAGCCCGGCGAGAAGAAAGAAGTGCGCTTCGGTCCGGCGAGGGACTAGGCCGGCGCCGCCGTCGCCTTGGGGAGTCCGACCCGCTCCTCCTGGGAGAGGACGGCCAGCGCCGCCTCGACCACGTGCGGATTCCACTGGGTGCCGGCGCCCCGACGCAGCTCATCCATGGCGACACCCAGGAGCGGGCGCCGCGGTAGGCGCGAGCCGTGGTCATGGCGTCGAGCGAGTCGGCGACCGGGATCACCTGCGCGATCAGAAGCAGGCGCTTGCCGATGGTGCCGTTCGGATACCCGAGCCCGTCGTAGCGCTCGTGGTGGGCGAGCACGAGGTCGAGGACCTTGGCGTACTCGGCGAATGGCTTCAGGATGTCGAACCCGAGCCGGGGGTGCTTCTCCATCACGCGGCGTTCGCCTGCGGTCAGCCGGTCAGGCTTGAGCAGGATCGAGTCGGGGATGCGGATCTTCCCGATGTCGTGCACCTTGGCCGCGAGCGACACCACCTCGATCTCCGCCGCCGTGAAGCCAAGCTTGCGGGCGATCGCGTGTGCGTAGATGGCGACGCGCTGGGAGTGTTGGAAGGTGTAGGGGTCGCGACGGTCGACCTCGTCGGCCATCCGCTCCATTGCGCGCATCCCTTCCTGGCGCGGTTCGATGCGCTGTTTCAGCGAGTGATAGATCAGGACGCCGGGGATGATCGAGAAGACCGGGATCCACGGCCAGCGCACGGCCCCGAAGGCTGCGATGGCGCCGACGAAGTAAAGGGCCGCGAACTGCACGTAGACCAGGCGCTGCGTCTCGAGGAACACCACGAGCGGGTTGCGCCCGGTGGCCAGCGCCACCGCGAGGGCGACCGAGAAGACGTTCGTGAGGTACATCGTCCCCGCCGCCGCGACCAGAAGCAGCGCCTCAGCGGCGCCGCCGAGCCCGCTCTGCGCGGAGACACCGCCGAGAGACAGCACCGCCCCGCCGGCGAGGGCCGCAAAGTAGGCCTGACCTCCGTTGAAGACGACGTTGATGGCGATCGCGCGGTAGGGCGGCTTCTCGCGCGTGGCCCTCATCTTTCTCGCCGCCGCAAGGCAGATGTCTGCGGCGTGCAGCGTGCCCACCACCAGCGCCGCCTGCCACACCGGCAGCAGGAGCACGGCGGCGAAGAACAACGCGCTCGCCACGCTGACCTTGGCGTTGATGTTGATGTGGAGAGGGAACTCGAGGGCGAGGATCCCGGTCACCGCGAGGGAGACGATCAGCCACCAGTCGGGCCCTCCCTCGGCGAGGCGCAGCACGTTGACGGCCGCGACCGTGATCGCGGCCGCTCCGACCACAAGACGAAACAGCTCGGAACGCCTTCGCGGCGTCATGAGATCAGCTGATCGGGAGTGTGAACTTGAGGTGAACCGGCGTGCCGCTCCAGCCGTCTTTGACCGCGTACACCGTCCCTGTTCCGAGCAGGCCGCTGGTGGCCATGTTGGTGGTCCGGAAGTTGAAGAGCAGGCCCGTCAGCACGGTGATCTTGATGTCGACCGCCGTGTTCGGCCGGCCGAGGGAGTCGTAGACACGCGTCGCTGTATAGCTGCTCAGCGGGAGGCCGATCTGGAGCGGCGTCGACGTCCAGACGCTCTCGTAGATGGGGACCACGTGCCCGCCGGGCGTGACGATCAGCACCAGCGGGTCCCAGTCGCAGTACGACGCCCAGGCCGCGGCGCTGGACGGAGACGCCAAAAGAATCCCGGCCGCCAGCGCGGCGGCGACAACCACCCGCTTCAACTTGTGCTCCCTCCTGACGCTGGTTAGGAACCCCACCCGCCCAGCGATTCGACAACGCTACTCGGAACCGTTTCGGTCGCCCCTTAAGGACCTGTTAAGTTTCGTGTGCCCGCCGCAGAAGGGGTCTAGACGCCGATGTCTTTGCGCGCGAAGCGGAGTGTGGCGACGGCCAGCGCTGCCGCCCCGACCAGCACCACCAGGGCCAGGTTGGCGAATTCCAGGCCGTGCAGCAAAGGGGTGCCATAGTAGTAGAAGGGGGAAAGGCGAAGCGTCGCCTCCGGCCACTTGAGGTCCGGCCCCACGAAGCTGACCAGAAACCAGCCCGCCAGCAAAAAGCTGATCAGGCCCGTGTCGGCGGCCGTCCGGAGCCAGCCCGCGCCCAGGTAGCCGATGGCCGCAATCAAAAGGCCGAGTGGGACCATCCCGAGCGTCGCCTCGGCGAGGTTGGTCGAGCTCAGCTCGACCCCGGCCGCGGCGGACGCGATCCACGCGGCGACGAGCGTGACGACGCCGACCACGATGGTGGCGGTGGCGAGGGCGGCAAAGCGTCCCAGCATCACTGTGCTGCGAGGCTGCGGCGTCGAGAGGATGATCTCGAGCCGCCCGTCGTCTTCGTCGGCACTCCAGCGGTTGACCTGGGTCACCGCGAAGGCCATCAGGAGGACGGGCAGGATCTCGAACATCGCGCCCAGGAAGAGCGCGTTGAGCTGCGTCCCCCCGCCGCCGACGTTGCGCAGGATCTGGACCGCCAGGGACGACGGCTGTGAGCTAAAGAGGTCGTTCAGCTTGCTGACCATCTGCTCCACGACCAGGACCATCCAGCCCGCGAAGCCGCCGATCATCAGCGTCCACCAGAAGGTCGGCCACGCGATCATGCCAAGACTGCGCGCGTACACCGAGCCGAGCGACCAGTCGCCGGTGGGCAGAGCGCGGCTCGCGGGGGCCGGGCGGCTGAGTAACGGGGACAGGCCAGGCACCCTCACAACGTCGCCGGCGTCGCGCCGGACGAAGAGCCAGACCGCGGCGCCGGTGAGCAAGATGGCGAGCGCGAGAAGCACCAGCATGCCGCTGAGGCTCGTGCCGTAGCTCGGGATCAGCGGCTTGCTCAGGTTGTAGTAGTAGATCGGGGAGAGCTGGGAGATCCAGTCGGTGTCCGGGATGACGCGGTGGGCCATGTCGAGGACGATGAAGAGGACCAGCAGTCCTCCCGTCGCGCCGGCCGCAGACCCGCGCTCGTGCGTGAACTGCGAGATGAGAAGCGCGACGCCCCCGAAGACCATGCAGATCAGCGTGAGGTCCAGGCCGAACAGCAGCGCGTCGGCGAGGGTGAAGTCGGCCTTGAAGCCACGGCCGCCCAGGTAGGCGATCACGCCGGCGATCAGGCCGATCAAGAGCAGGGCGGTCCATATCGCGGCCACCTTCTCCAGCGCGACGCGCGCCCGCGAGCGGGGCATGGAGAGCAGCACGTCCAGCGAGCCGCGGTCCTCCTCCCCGCGCAGCGTCCGGCTCGCGGCGAGAAGCGGCCACACGCAGATGAGGAAGATGAAGACGCCGATCTTGAAGGTCGCGTAGCCGCCGATGGTGTCCGCGGCGACGGGGTCGGCGTTCCAGGCGAACTGCGCGGCCAGGGCCGCGAGCGCCGCCCTCTGTTGCGGCGTGCTGATCAGAGTGGCGACGCTCGCCATCGGCGACACGATGACCAGGCCCATGCCGACGCCCCAGCCCAGGATGGCGATTCGGTAGTCGCGCAGGGTCTTGAGGAAGACGCTTCTAAAGAACACCTGCGGCCTCCTTGCCCGCGCCATCGCCCTCGTAGTACTTCAGGAAGATGTCCTCGAGGCTCGGCTCGTAGCTGTTGAACGAGACGACCGGGAAGCGGGCGGCGGCCTTGATGACGGCGTCGGCGGGGCCCTGGACGGCGATGCGCACGGCGTGCCCGTTGTTCAGCGGTTCCACCTCCGTGACACCATCGACGCTCTTGAAAGTGTCCGCAGGCACAGGCTCCGCAAAGGTGATCGTGACCTCGTAGCGCTTGATGTCTTTCAGCTCGTGCACTCCGCCGACGCGCACGAGGCGGCCTTCGCGGATGATGCCGACGCGCGTGCATGTCTTCTCGACCTCGCTGAGCACGTGCGAGGAAAGAAACACCGTGCGCCCTTCGTCTCGGGCCTCCTTGACCATCTCGTCGAACTCTTGCTGGTTCAAGGGGTCGAGTCCGCTCGTCGGCTCGTCGAGGACGAGCACGCGCGGCCGGTGCATGAAGGCCTGAATCAGCACGACCTTGCGCTTGTTGCCGGTCGAGTACTGGCGGAACTTGCGGCTGGTGTCGAGCTCGAAGCGCTCGATCAGCCGCTTGAGGTACGCGCGATCGACGCCGCCGCGCAGGTTCGAGAAGTACTCGAGGATCTGGCCGCCGGTCAGGTTGGGGTCCAGCGACGGCTCGCCGGGGATGTAGCCGACGAGTCGCTTCAATTCGACCGACTGATTCCAGCAGTCGAGGCCCGCGATCTTGGCCGCGCCGCTGTCGGCCCGGATCAGCGCCATCAGGATGCGGATCGTCGTCGTCTTGCCGGCGCCGTTAGGGCCGAGGAATCCAAACACCTCGCCCTCGGCCGCCGAGAACGAGACCTCGATGATGCCCCGGTTGCCGCCGTAGCTCTTGGAGAGATTCTCGACTTCGATGATGGCCGCCATGTGCGCCTCCCTTTACCCAAACCAGGCGTGCAGAACTGAGCGGTCGATCAGGTGGACCGATCCCGCCGGTGCACCCAGAATCCGTTCGATCGCGGAGCTGTAATTCGCGAAGGTCTGCTCGACGGTCGCGAGCTCGATACGGCCGGCCTGGCGGTCGAGGAAGAGCTCGGTGGCGATGTCCTGGAACCCCTGCAGCAGCATCACGAAGACGCGGGCGGTCTCCTCCGCTGGATCGGCGTGGAAGGTGCCCTCGTCGATACCCTGCTGGATGATCGGCGCCAGAGTCGGAACCAGGCGGCGGACCATGGTGCGCCGCAACTTCTCGCGCACGATGGCGTTGTCGTCGGACATCCAGACGGTCAGGAGCGAGAGGACGAGGGACTTCCGCTCCGTCTTCCAGCGGCCGATGGTGCTGAAGACTTCCTCGAGCTTGCGGGCCGCGGGCAGCTGCGGATCCCGCGCCACCGGTTCGACCGCGGCCAGCCCTGCGTCGACCATGCGGTCGATCACCGCCTCGAGGAGCGCCTGCTTGGAGTCGAAGTAGTGGTAGAAGGCGCCCCGCGAAGCCTCGAGCTCGTCCAGCAGGTCCTGGACGCTCATCTGCTCGTAGCCCTTCGCCTGCATCAGTCGCTGCGCGGCCTCGATGAAGGCGTCCCGGCGCACGGTGTGCGCCGCCAGGTTCACTGTCCGAGCCATGCCACGATTATAACCGACCGACAGTCGGTTTGTTAATGCAGCGGTTCGAGCACGACCACTGCGGTCTGCGATGGCCTCCGCGTCGCATAGCCGTCGAGACCATCGCCGTGCTCGCGCCATCTGGCCCACAGGCGGTCGCGCTCCTCACCCACGGCCGCGCGGCCGCGTACTGCTCGCCGGGAGCCGTCGGACATGTCAGGTTCCGGCGCGGCCCAGCCGTTCATGGCCAGGGTGACGTAGTTCGGCCCGTCCTCGAAGTAGCCGAGGATCGCCGTGCGCGCCCGACCCGATCGCCTGCCGGTCGTGAGGAGACGGAGGGCTCCCCATCGGCCCGGTTTCGGACGCCAGAGGCCGAAACGACCTCGCGAGAGGCGATACATGGCCCGATGGACGACCCACGCGCTGCGGACGAACCAGCGAGGCGGAATCCTGGGCGCTTCAGCCATGGCGGAGGGCAGGTCTGCCGTCAGCCGCCGATTGCCGGTGCGCACGCTTCTCGATCACCTCGCGCACCACGTATGGCGGCCACGACCGCTGGATCAGCAGGCCGGCGAGCAGGAGCTGGACGCCGATGATCACCAGTCCCACGTCCAGCACGAGCAGGAGGTTGGCGTGGACGTGCACGTATGGGGGCAGGAGCCGCTGGGCAACCATGATCACCGCCAGCACGAGGGCCAGGGCCCACAGCACGAAGGCCGCGAATCCCAGCCAGTAGATCGGCCTGATCGACTGACCGCCGATGAGCTTCAGGGTCACCAGGTCGAGCAAGACGCGCGAGCGCTCCCAGGCCGAGTGCTTCGACCTGCCGTACGTTCGCGGCCGGTCACTCACGGGGAGTTCGGTGATCCGAGCTCCGACCGCCGCCGCATACGCAGGCAGCAATCGATGCATCTCGCCGTCGAGCTTCACGTCCTGGATCACCTCGCGCCGAAACGCGTTCAGCGCACAGCCGAAATCGCTGACGCCGACGCCCGTCAAACCCGCGAGGACCCAGCTCCCGATCCTGGAGAGCCCGACCCGCAGCCCTCGGTTGCGCCTCTCTCGGCGCCAGCCGCTCACGACGTCGTATCCCTCGTCGATCTTCTCGAGCAGGTGCGGAATGTCGTGTGGATCGTTCCGCATGTCCCCGTCCATGAAGACCACCACCCGACCTCGGCTGTGATCGATGCCGGCCTGCGCCGCCGCCGCCTGGCCGAAGTTGCGTCGGAAGCTGACGAGTCGCACCCGCGCGTCGCGCGCGGCCAGCTGGCCGAGACGCTCGGTGCTGCCATCGCGACTCCCGTCGTCGACGTAGATCACCTCGAAAGATGTGCCGAGACCGTCGAGCACGCCGACCAGCTCGCGATGCAAGGGCTCAATGCTGTCGACTTCGTCGTAGACCAGGACAACCACGGACACATGCGGCGTGTCGGTCGCGGCCTGGCGAGGCATGAGTCCCGATTATGGACTGAGTTCACCTCCCCACTTACCGGGGAGGTCGGCGCCGGAGGCGCCGGGTGGGGACGTAGGCTTATCCATTACCCATGGCGGTGGCAACCTCTGTCCGCGAACGTCTCGACCGGCTGTTCCAGCAGCGGATCGTGATCTTCGACGGGTCGATGGGCGTGATGCTGCAGCACAAGGGACTGTCCGACGAGCAGTTCCGCGGCGAGCGCTTCCGGGACCACCCGAAGCCGCTGCGAAACAACAGCGACGTGCTGTGTCTCACCCAGCCGGACCTCGTCCGCCAGGTGCACCGCGACTACCTCGAGGCCGGCGCGGACATCGTCACCACCAACACGTTCACCGCGACGCGGGTGTCGCAGGCCGACTACGGACTCGAGAAATTCGTCTACGAGATGAACGTCGAGGGCGCCCGGCTGGCACGCGAGGCCGTCGACCAATTCGAGGACCGCTTCGTCGCCGGCTCGCTCGGACCCACCAACGTCACGCTCTCGCTGTCGCCGCGGGTCGACGACCCCTCGTATCGCGAGGTGACGTTCGACGATCTTCGCGAGGGCTACGCGGAGGCCGCGCGAGGCTTGAAGGACGGCGGCGTCGACATCCTGCTCATCGAGACGGTCTTCGACACCCTGAACGGCAAGGCCGCCATCGCCGCGGTCAAGGAGGTCGCGCCCGAGATTCCGCTCTTCGTCTCGGTGACCATCGTCGACCGCAGCGGCCGCAACCTGTCCGGCCAGACGGTGGAGGCGTTCTGGACCTCGGTCGAGCACGCGCAGCCTTTCGCCGCCGGTGTCAACTGCTCGCTCGGCGCGACCGAGATGCGACCGTACGTGCAGGCGATGTCACGGGTGGCGTCCGTGTACGTGATCTGCTACCCGAACGCCGGGCTGCCGAACGCGTTCGGCGGTTATGACGAGCAGCCGCCGACGACCAGCCGCCTGCTCAAGGAGTTCGCCGAGGCGGGTTTCCTGAACGCGGCGGGGGGCTGCTGCGGCACCGGTCCCGAGCACATCCGGCAGATCCGCGAGGCGATGGCCGGCCTGACTCGGCGAGAGGTCCCGCATCGCGATCCGCGCTCGCGTTTCAGCGGCCTCGAACCGTTCGAGATCAGCCCGGACTCCGGCTTCGTGGTCATCGGCGAGCGGACCAACGTGACCGGCTCGGCCCGGTTCCGGCGCCTCATCGAGGCGGACGACTTCACAGGCGCTGTGCAGGTCGCGCTCGACCAGGTGCGAGGGGGCGCCAACCTCCTCGACGTCAACATGGACGCCGACCTCCTCGACTCCGAGGCGGCGATGGTCCGCTTCCTCAACCTCATCGCGACGGAGCCCGAGATCACCCGGATCCCCGTGATGGTCGACAGCTCCAAAGTGACCGTCCTCGAAGCCGGCCTCAAGTGCCTGCAGGGCAAAGGCGTGGCCAACTCGATCAGCCTCAAGGGCGGCGAGGAGTCGTTCCTCGAGCAGGCGCGTCTCGTGCGCAAGTACGGAGCGGCCGCGGTCGTGATGGCGTTCGATGAGACCGGCCAGGCGGACACGTTCGAACGCAAGGTGGAGATCTGCAGCCGCGCGTACAGCCTCCTGACCGAGAAGGCCGGCTTCCAGCCGGAGGACATCATCTTCGACCCCAACATCCTGCCCATCGCGACGGGCATCGAGGAGCACGCGGGCTACGCGAAGAATTTCATCGACGCGACGCGCGAGATCAAGAAGCGCTTCCCCAGGGTCCACGTCTCCGGCGGAGTCTCCAATCTCTCCTTCTCGTTCCGCGGCAACGACCGCGTGCGCGAGGCGATCCACTCGGCGTTCCTGTATCACGCGATTCGGGCAGGCCTCGACATGGGCATCGTCAACGCCGGCCAGCTCGTCGTCTACGAGGACATCCCCAAGGACCTCCTCGAGCTGGTCGAGGACGTCATCTTCGACCGCCGGCCGGACGCCACCGAGCGGCTCGTCGAGTTCGCGAAGTCGGTGTCCGGTGGCGGTTCGAAGCGTGAGGTCGACCTGTCGTGGCGGGAGGGCGCCGTCGAAGAGCGGCTCAAGCACGCCGTCCTCCACGGCGAGGTCGAGTACATAGAAAAGGACGCGGAGGAGGCTCGGGTCAAGTACGGCAAGCCTCTGCTGGTGATCGAAGGGCCCCTCATGGACGGCATGAAGGTCGTCGGCGACCTGTTCGGCGCCGGCAAGATGTTCCTCCCACAGGTGGTCAAGAGCGCGCGGGCGATGAAGCGCGCGGTCGCTTACCTGGAGCCGTTCATGCAGGCCGAGAAGGAGGCGACCGGCGACCGGAGGGTGCGCGGCAAGCTCGTGCTGGCGACGGTCAAGGGTGACGTCCACGACATCGGCAAGAACATCGTCGGCGTGGTTCTCGCCTGCAACAACTACGAGGTGCACGACCTCGGCGTCATGGTGCCCGCCGAGAAGATCCTGGATGTCGCCACCGAGCTGGGCGCGGACGTGGTCGGGCTCTCAGGTCTGATCACACCGTCGCTCGACGAGATGGTCGTGGTGGCCAAGGAGATGACACGGCGCGATTTCCAGATCCCGCTCCTGATCGGTGGTGCGACCACCTCCAAGCAGCACACCGCAGTGCGGATCGCGCCCGCGTACGACGGCACGACCGTGCACGTGCTCGACGCTTCGCGTGTGATCGGGGTCGTGTCCGACCTGCTCGACACCGAACGCCGCGATCGTTTTGAGCGCGACAACTTCGCACTCCAGGAGAAGCTGCGGGCTCAGCACTCTTCGTCGAGGCGGCCGCTGCTCTCGATCGTGGAGGCGCGCCACAAGAAGATGCGCCTGCCATTCGACTCACTAGCGAAACCACCGTTTACTGGCAGGAAGGTCATCGAGCCTTCGATCGAGGAACTTCGCCGGTATGTCGACTGGACGTTCTTCTTTCACGCCTGGGAGCTCAAGGGTAAGTACCCGGCGATCCTGGACAGCCCTTCGCAGGGGGCGGCGGCGCGGGAGCTGTTCGGCCACGCGCAGGAGCTCCTCGACGAGATCCAGGCGAACGAGTGGCTGCGGGCGCGCGGCGTCTACGGCATCTGGCCGGCGCGCGCCGACGGTGACGACGTCGCGCTGGACAACGGCGTGCGCTTTCCGATGCTCCGCCAGCAGGTCGACCACGGGGACGACAAGCCGTACCTGTCGCTGGCGGACTTCGTGGCGCCGGAGGGGGACCACATCGGGGCGTTCGCTGTGACCGCAGGGCTTGGCGTGGACGAGCTTGCGGGACGCTTCGCCGCCGAGCACGACGACTACCGGGCCATCATGGTCAAGGCCCTGGCCGACCGGCTGGCGGAGGCGTTCGCGGAGTACCTGCACGAGGTCGTGCGCCGGTCCTGGTACGAGACCGGGCCCAAGCAGTCGAACGAGGAGCTGATCGGCGAGCGCTACCGCGGCATCCGGCCGGCGTTCGGCTACCCGGCCTGCCCCGATCACTCCGAGAAGCAGACGCTGTTCGACTTGTTGGACGCGCAATCGATCGGCATGGACCTCACCGAGTCGGGTGCGATGACGCCGACCGCCGCCGTCTCCGGCCTTTACTTCGCCCATCCGCAGTCGCGTTACTTCATGGTCGGCAAGATCGGGCGGGACCAGGTCGAGGACTACGCCCGGCGCAAGGGCATGACGGCGGCTGAGGTCGAGCGCTGGCTGCGCCCGAACCTGGGCTACGAGGAATAGCCGCCCTGCAAATGGTGCCGAGGCCGGCCAACGCACTGTTCCCGGCGCCGGAAAGTGTGCCGAGACCGGCCAATGCACCGAATCAGACCCTCGGGCGGGGCCTATTGATTCGTTAAGCGCCCGGCTTTAAGCTTCCGCCACCGCGTCTGCCATCACCTAGGGGTATGGGGAATGCTTCAGAGGCTCACCGCGCGCGCGCTCGCGTTGTCGCTCGTTGCGTTGCCACTCTTTGCGCAGCCGCTGACGGCCACGGCCGACTCAGTCGCAGGCAGACTCTTCGGTCTCGGACCAAGCGAAATTTTGACGATCGACCCCGCCACGGGGACCACCGCGAAGTTAGCCGACCTGCCCCAGGTCAACGTCTTCCCGGGCGCCTTCTTTAACAATCTAGCATCAGACGCTGCCGGCCACCACCTGTTCACGAGCCGGACCTACTACGGCGAGGATTTCACCCCTCACTACCAGATCGTGACGGTCGACACGACGTCAGCCACTACCTCGCTAAGTGGCGACATGCCGAGCGGTGTTACGTTCCTCCTGTACGACCGGTCGTCGGCCTCGCTGTTCGGCCAGACGAATATGTGCTGTCCTTTCCAGCTGGTCCGCATCGACCCGGCGAACGGCGCCCAAACGCACGTTGCAGACATTCCAGGCATCCAGCCACTTGGCATGGCGGCCGCACCTGACAGGCACGCGCTCTACTTTCCGACGGAGGACTTCGACCCCAACACTTTCCAGCCGATCGTCACCATCGTGACGGTCAATACTTCGACCGGAGCTCTCACACAGAGCCCGCCGATTGCGAAAGGGATCGTCGGCCTGGTCTACGACACGATCTCCCAGAACCTGCTCGGAAAGACCTTCTGCTGTCCGGCCAGCCTGGTCTCGGTCAACCCGAGCACCGGCGCTGAAACGACGATCGCCGACGGCCTGCCCATTGGTCCTGGCCTTGCGATCGACTCGGCGGCCCACACGGTCTACATGGCGGACGATGAACTCGGTGCGTTCGACTTCTTCCAGCTGGTGATTTCCGTCAACGACCAGACCGGGGCCGTCACGACAAGTACCGGCGAGTTGCCGCGAGACATGTACGTCAACTCCCTTGCCTTCGAGAGTGTCGTCGTCACCGTGGCCGCCGTCATTCACGACGTGAACACGGCGCTAACGAGCGGAGGGATCAGCAACCGCGGCGTCGGAGCCTCATTACTCGCCGAGTTGAACGCCGCGAGCGCCGCCGCCTCGGGAGGCCAGTGCACCGCTGCCACGGGTCTGATGCAAGCGTTTATCAACGAAGTCAAAGCCCAGACTGACAACGCGATCTCGCCCGAGACTGCTACGAAATTGATCGCCGACGCCCAGAGCGTGACCTGCCCCTAACGGCCGAGCATCGACCGAACCTGTTGAGCGACGGAGCCCGGGTTGCGCAGAACGTCCGCGCCAGTAAAGCGGAGTAGCCGCACACCGGCGTTGAGAAGCTTGTTCTGCCGCCGGTTGTCCTCCGCCAGGCTCGCACGATGGACGACGCCGTCGTACTCGATGCCCAAGCGGGCCTCTTCGTAGTACAGGTCCGGGCGTCCTGCGAAGCGTCCGTCGCTGTCATAGATCGACACCTGCGCCTTCGGTCTCGGCAACCCGGCGAGCACGAGAGCCATCCGCAGACGAGACTCCATCGGCGACTCTGCGGCCGGCTCCGCAAAGCGAAGGATTCGCTTCATCGTCGTGTTCTCCGACGAGGTCAGCTGACCAACCGTGACGCGATGCTTGTGGAGTGCGCCGTCGACCATCACGACTGCCTCAGTCAGGGACAAACGGGCGCACACCTCGACCAGCGTGCGGACTATCGACGTCGCGCGCAGGCCGCGCAGGCGCACAACATCGTTCGACGGAAGCGGACTGCGACGGACTCGCATGCCGGCGCGGCCGGAGATGCCTGCGTCTCTGGGAAGTGTCACCTCAATCGGATCGCATGGATCCACGTCGAGACCGTGCAGCCATGCCGCAGTCAAACCGGAAAAGGCAGCCACGTTCGGCAGGCGCATGCTGGCCGCCTGAAGTCGAGTGAGCGGCGTTTCCACAATCCCAGACCAGACATACATCCCTCGTGCGAGACGCCTCCACTTCTCGCTTCGCAGGTGCCATCGCTCGAGTCCTGCCTTCCGTGCGTCGGCAACGGTGAATGGTCCGGCGGTCAGCGCCTGCGGCAGAGCTCCTCTCGGGCTCACCTCGCGAGGATGGATCGTGCGCCGTCCGGCTGCAAGCAAGCCTGTGAAGGTGCCGTGGCTGGCAACCGCACTGTTCCCGCCGGCGTCAAATGTGCCGAGGCCGGCCAATGCGGGGAACTCAGGCTGGCTGGTGGGCCTTGATGAACTCCGTCGGGTTCAGGAACCTGTAGGGGAACGCCGGGTAGCCTGAACACCCTGGACTGGGGGGCAGGGCGCCGTTCCATGTGTGCGAGTCGAACTCGCCCTTGAAGACGGCGAGATGGAAATGCGTGCGGCTGCCCATGCTCGCGACGTCCGCGAAAACCTGGCCGCGCTTCACAGACGAGCCCACCTTGAACCCCGACCTCAGCCACACGTGCCAGTACTGCGTGAACACCGTCCCCGTCGTCATGCGGTGCCGTATCAGCACCCCGCCTTTGAACTCCGAATCGATCATGTAGCCGGTGATGACCCCGTCTCCGGCCGCGGCCACCGGCCGGCCGGCCGGCGTCGAGACGTCGGTACCCGTGTGCAGCCACACCGCACCCGAAGCGCACTGGCGCAGCGCCGTTCCGTCGCAGTACCGCCACTGACTGCCGAATCCGAGACAGTGAGGCGCCCAGGTCGGCAGCGGAAACTGAAACACGTCGGCCGGGTTGGCGGCCGGCGACGTTGTGGCAGGCGTGGCGACGAGCAGCTGCGAGACGGCGAACAGGATCGCGGCGACGCCGCCGAGACCGGGCTCAGCCGATGTCGACGATGACGTTCTTCAGCTCCGTGTAGAGGTCAAGCGCATAGGGACCGAGCTCACGCCCCCATCCGCTCTGCTTGTAGCCGCCCCATGGCGTCACCGGGTCAACGATGTGGTAGCAGTTGACGTAGACCGTGCCCGCCTTGAGCGCGTGCGCGACGCGATGTGCGCGCGCGACGTCCCTGGTCCACACCCCCGCCACCAGGCCGTAGACCGTGCTGTTGGCCTTGGCCACGAGATCGTCTTCGTCCCGGAATGGAATCGCAGCCACGACAGGGCCGAAGATCTCCTCGCGCGCGATTCGCATCTCTCCGTCCACGTCCGCGAAGACAGTGGGCTCGACGAAGTTTCCGCTTTCCATCCCTTTCGGTCGCGACCCGCCCGCGAGGAGCCTGGCCCCCTCCTTCTCGCCGAGCGTGATGTAGCCGAGCACGCGCTCGGTCTGGCCCTTCGAGACGAGCGGGCCCATCTGCGTCACGGGGTCGATGCCTGGGCCGATGCGGGTCTCCTTCACGGTCTTCAGCAGCTCGTCCAGCGCGTGGTCGTAGATGTTCTCCTGCACGAAGAGCCGGGAACCCGCCGAACACACCTGGCCCTGGTTGAAGAAGATGCCGAAGAACGCGCCCGACACGGCCCTGGTCAGGTCGGCGTCGTCGAAGACGATGTTGGGCGACTTGCCGCCCAGCTCGAGGCTGACACGCTTCAGGTTGCTCTCCGCCGAAGCGCGCGCGATCAACCGGCCGACCTCGGTCGAACCGGTGAACGCGATCTTGTCCACATCCGGATGCGCGGCCAGCCGGGCGCCGGCGACCTCGCCTCGGCCAGGCACCACGTTGACGACGCCGTCTGGAACGTCTGCCTGCTGCAGAACCTCCGCGAGCAAAAGGGCGCTGAGCGGCGTCTCCTCCGACGGCTTGAGGACCACGCTGTTGCCGCACGCCAGCGCGGGCGCCACCTTCCAGGCCGCCATCAGCAGCGGAAAGTTCCAGGGGATGATCTGGCCGACGACGCCGACCGGTTCGCGCAGCGTGTAGCTCAGGTACTTGCCGGGCAGGGAGATCTGCTGGGTCGCCCCGTCGAGCTTGGTGATCCAGCCGGCGTAGTACCGGAACGTGGCCGCCGCCAGCGGAACGTGGAACAGCAGCGCGTCATTGATCGGCATCCCGTTGTCCAGGGTCTCGAGCTGAGCGAACTCGGTCGCGCGCTCCTCGATGATGTCGCCGACCTTCCAGAGCACCTTCGCTCGCTCGGCCGGCGGCAGCTCGCGCCAGGTGCCGCGGTCGAAGGACTTGCGCGCCGCGGCCACGGCGCGGTCGACGTCTTCGGCCTGTGCCTCGGCGACCGAGGTCAGCTGCTCGCCTGTCGCGGGATCTTCGACTCCGAACAGCTGGCCGCTCGCAGACTCCACCCAGCGGCCGCCGATGAACAGCTTCTTCGGCTGCTCACGCAGAAATGCCGCGACCTCGAGGTCTTCGGCGATCGCCATGGCAGCATGGTACGCGGACTTATGGCGACTCTCGAGACTTCCGTACGCGCCCGAAACTGGGGCATCCTGCCGAGCTACCACAGCTGGCAGGGAAAGCTCGTGGAGACGGCGCCGGATGTCGAGGCGGCGATCCTCGACGCCATGGGCGCGAGCACCGACCGTCCGCCGCGCCTGCAGCGGCCGGAGCTGCCGAAGAGTCGCTGCGAGGCAGGTCCGAAGCGCGCCTGGGGATGGTCGATCCAGCTTTACGCCCTTCGCTCGCGCGAGAGCTGGGGCATCGGAGACCTCGCCGACCTGCGCCGGTTTGCACAGTGGTCGCGCAACGCCGGCGCGTCGGTCATCCTGCTCAACCCGCTCGGCGCGCAGAACCCCAGGCTGCCCTACGAGCCATCGCCCTACTACGCCTCGACGCGGCGTTTCCGCAACGTGATCTACCTCCGGATCGAGGAGGTCGAAGGCGCGGAAAAGGTCGACCTCCACGAAGCGCAAGAGGCCGCGCGCCGCTTGAACGAGCAGCGGATCATCGACTACGACCGCGTCTACCAGCTCAAATCCGTGGCCCTGGAGCAGACCTTTCGCGTTGCGCCCGAGCCCCAGGGGCTCGAGGCGTTCAGGCGCCGGCAGGGTCGGGCGCTACGCGACTTCGCGACCTTCTGCGCGCTGTGCGAGGAGCACGGCCCGGCGTGGCGTGGTTGGCCGACCGATCCTGGCGCGCCCTCGCCCACGCGCGTCGCGTATCACGAGTGGCTGCAGTTCCACGTCGACCGCCAGTTGGCGCGCGCCTCGAGGGAGATCGGGCTCATCACCGACGTGCCGGTCGGCTTCGCCTCTGATGGCTTCGACGCGTGGCGCTGGCAGGCCTACCTGGCGCCGCGCATGCGCGTCGGCGCACCGCCTGACGAGTTCTTCCGCGACGGCCAGGACTGGGGTCTGCCACCTCTCAACCCCTGGAAGCTCGACATGGCGCGGTGGCAGCCGTTCGTCGATGCGATCAGAAGCGCGGGGCGGCACGCCGCCGGCATCCGGCTCGACCACGTGATGAGCCTGTTTCGCCTGTTCTGGATCCCCGAAGGCGTGCCCCCCACCCGCGGCGCGTACGTCCAGTACCCGGCGCGAATCCTGCTGTCGCTGCTCGCCAACGAGAGCCGGCGCGCTCGCGCCTTCGTCATCGGAGAGGACCTCGGCCTGGTCGAGCCGGTTGTTCGCAAGCAGCTGCAGCAGAAGGGCTCCCTCTCCTACCGCCTCGTCTGGTTCGAGGCGAGTTCACCGTCGGAGTGGCCGCAAGATGCGGTGGCGGCGATCACGACGCATGACCTGCCCACGGTCGCAGGGATCTGGACGCGGAGCGAGCCCGAGCACCGCCTTCACTACCTGCGCGACAAGCTGGTCCAGCTCACGCAGCTGCCGGACGGCGCCGACCCGGTCGACGTCGCGCTCGCCGTCCACACCCATCTCGCGCGCGGGCGGACCAGGGTCGTACTGGCGTCGCTCGAGGACGCACTGGGCATCCACGAGCGGCCGAACGTGCCCGGCACGACCGGCGAATTTCCAAACTGGCGACTCGCGATGCCCGTGCCCCTCGAGGAGATCGAAGGTAGCCACGGGGTCGGCCAGATCGTCAGCGCGATGCGGGAAGCGGGGCGGTCGGCAGGTCGTCGACGACGCCCGTCGCCACGGCCTTCGCCAGGATGACGTACTCCGCGTGGGCCCACACCAGGGGGCGCGCGGAACCGGTTGGTGCGGCGTTCGATTCCCACACCTGCTCGGGGATCAGTTGCTCGTCGCCCGCCGCGGCGGTCATGGCATCCAGGTAGTAGGACGCGTCACCGCCGGCGAGCACCACGTACGCGCCTCGCTCCCCCGTGAGCAGCGGCCACAGGTGGCCGTCCCCCGGCGGTGCCCCTCCAGGCAGCCGCTCGCCATAGCCGTCGTGCGGATAGCGGTGGAAGTACTGAAGGAGGCCGATGTCCTTGCGGACGCCGGCGTCGGTTGCCTTGAGCGAGGCCAGGACGTGAGGGTCGTCGGCCTTGCGCACGCCAAGCCTCACCAGCTCGAGGAAGCTCTGGTCGACGATCTGCTGCTGCTGATACACGCCTCCGCTGTTGGCGAGCGTGACGTCCTCCAGGCTGTTCGGATGTCCTGACGGAGCGAGGCGGACGTACCAACCACTCGACGCATATGTCCAGCTCTCGAGCTTGGCGCTCCACGCATCGGCCAGGCCGGTGCGCCCCGCGGCGCGCAGCGCGGCGATCTCAGCGGCGATCGTCGCCGGCGAGAATCCCGAGTTCTCCTCCCATCGGTCCTGCTGGGTCGCCGGTCCGTGTGACGCGATGTAGGCAGCCGCGGCCGCGATGTCCGGGCGCTGACCGGCCGGCAGCCTGTCGGCCAGCAGCGCGGAGAGGAGGACGGCGTCCGCCGTCTCGTCGAGCTGCTGTCCGGGCCAGATCGGCACCCCGTCCAGGTCCGTGTTCTGGGGCATGCTGCCGTCTGACTGCTGCTGCTTGCGCATGAAGCGCGCGACGTCCATCGCGGTCTCCATGTCTCCTGCCGCGATCAGGGCTCGTGCGGCGTGGTACAGGTCGCGCGGCCACACCTTGCGATAGCCGACATCGCGCGGCTCGTCGTCGACGTTGCCGCCCCACGGGAGGGCGAGCGAAGCGACGATGGCGCCTCGGTGGGTCTTGTCCTCGGCCATCTTGATCACCTCGACCGAGTGGTACCAGAGGTCTGCCCGGCCCATCTCGTGGATGCCCTGCACGTAGCGCCGCCATCCGTCGGCGTACAGGTTCGAGATCGTGTCCCAGCCGGCGGCCAGGGTGGCGGTGAGGTTGTCTTGGGCGGCCTGCCGGCTCGATCCGAACGCGATGCCCTCGGTCCACGATCCGGAGGCGTCCACTTCCCAGGCCAGCGTCACCCGGCCGTCGGACGCGGACGAGTACTGGTTCGAGAACCTGAAATGGCGTAGCTGCTCCAACCCGTCGTCTCGGCGCAGGAAGCCCGCGACGTGCGGTCCTTTCGCGGCGCCCCCGGCGGCCAGCCAGCGGCCTTCGCGCGTGACCCAGCCGACCTTGCCGTCAAATCCAGCGCTCTGGCCCAGGCCGGAGTCGCGCAGGTGCGGGACGAGGTAGGCGTACACATGGAGTCCTGATGCGTTGAGCAGCCGCGTGCGCACGAGAAGCACCGCGCGTGATGGGTCGGTCGCGAACTCATGCTCCAGCGTGAAGCCGCGCTTGGGGTCGCGGACCATGGTTCGGTACGTGAGGACACGTGGGTCGGTGACGATCGAATGCGCCTCCCCATCGCGCGTCTCGTCGAAGAGAAAAGTCGAGCCGTCGGTGACGAGGTAGCCGAACTGGCGCACGTTGTCCTGGTCGACCGTCGGGTAGAGCACGTCGGCGATCGCGCCGTGCACGGCCGTGAACCAGACCGGGGACGTGCGCTCGTAGGCGGTGCCGATCGCGTCCTTGTTGCCGGTGGTCCACGTGTCGGTCGCGGCCGAGGGTCCGGGCGCCGCTCCGGCCGACGATGAGCGCGTGAACGGCAGTCCCCGCCACGTGACGACGCCCGCAACGACCAGGAGAGTGACGACGACGCCGATGGCGACGAGGTGCCGCCTTATCCCTTGACGCCTCCCAGCGTGAGGCCGGAGATCATGTACCGCCCCATGAACGTGAACAGCAGGAGGACGGGGATTGAGATGAGGAAGCTCGCGGCCGCGAAGTCACCCCACTGGGTCTGGAACTGGCCCTGGAAGGTGTAGATCCCTAGAGGCCACGTGAAGAGCTGGGCGCTGTTGATCACCGTCCGCGCGAGCAGGTACTCGCTCCACGCGCTCGTGAAGCCGAAAAGGAACGTGAGCGCGATCGGTGGCGTCGAGAGCGGGATGATGATCCGCCAGAAGGCACCCAGGCGGCTGGTGCCGTCCACCTGCGCCGCCTCCTCGAGGTCGGGCGGGATGGTGTCGAAGTAGCCCTTGAGGATCCAGATCGAAAAGGGGCAGATCGTGGTGAGGTAG
>DASWDZ010000046.1:0-17689 GCA_036395015.1 Candidatus Dormiibacterota bacterium
TTGATCGGGCTCCTCATCCTGCCAAGGTCCGACCGCGCGGCCGCGCTCTCGCGCCTGGCCGTCGACAAAAGACCGGCGTGAGCACCGTCCGCGACTACCTGAGCTTGCTCAAGTTGAGGGTGGTCGTCCTCCTGGACGCGACCGCGGTCGGGGTCATGATCCCGGCCGCGCACGGTCACCCGGCGTGGCCGGCGGTCGTCGCCGTGCTCGTCGGAGGGACCTTCGCCGCGGGCGGCGCGCACGCCATCAACTGCTGGTTCGACCGCGACATCGACGGCGAGATGAACCGCACACGAAGCCGGCCGCTGCCCAACGGCCGCATCCCGGCCTGGCACGCCCTGGTGATCGGAATCGCGCTCAACGTGGTCGCCTTCGCGGTGCTCTGGCTGGGCGCCAACCTGCTGGCGGCGTCGCTCGCCCTGGCGGGGGCGCTCATCTACGTCTTCGTGTACACGATGTGGCTGAAGCGGTCCACACCCCAGAACATCGTCATCGGAGGATCGGCCGGCGCGATCCCGCCACTCGTCGGGTGGGCCGCGGCGACCGGGCGATTGGATGTCACCGCGCTGTCACTTTTCGCGGTCATCTTCTTCTGGACGCCCCCGCATTTCTGGGCACTCGCGCAGCTGATCAAGACGGACTACGCCCGCGCACGTGTGCCCATGCTGCCGGTGGTCGCCGGCGACCAATCCGCCAAGCGGCAGAGCATCGTCTACGCGGTGCTGACCGCCGCGGCGAGCCTCGTGCCTTTCTTCACAGGCTCAGCGGGTCCGGTCTATCTGGCCGCCGCGATCGTGCTCGGCATCGGGCTCGTCGGGATCTCGGTCCTCGACCTCGAGGGTCGTCGGTGGACGCGGCGGCTGTGGACGTACTCGATGGTCTACGTCGCCCTCCTGTTCGCGGTCTTCGCGGTCTCGCCCTTCGTCGCCTGATGGAGATCATCCGCCTTCATCTCGCGCACCTGGGACGTTTCAATGACATCCCGGTGCATGGCTTCGTGATCAAGCATCCTCGCGCGGGAGCCATCCTCGTCGATACCGGCATCGGGTGGACCAACGACAAGCTCATCCAGGATTGGAAGGTGGTCAACCGACATGCCGCCGACGCTCTCGCCGAGCATGACCTGAGCCCTGCCGACGTGAAGATCGTCATCAACAGCCACCTTCATTTCGACCACTGCGGCCAGAACGCTGTCTTCAAGCACGCCCCCTTCTACATCCAGCGCACCGAGCTCGACCGCGCCCGCGCCGAGGAAACGGTCACGGCCGAATGGTTCGACTTCGCGGGTGCCCGCTTCGAGCTGATCGACGGGGACGCCAACATCGCAGACGGCCTGCGCGTGATCGCCACGCCGGGCCACACCATCGGCCATCAAAGCGTCATCGTCGACATGACCGACGGAGCCTCGGTGATGATCGGGGACGCCGCCTACACCGCGGACATCTACCGCGACCGAGACCAGGCCGACCTCAGCGAGTGGCCGGGTCAGCACGCGAACCGGGCCGCGTGGTCGAGGTCGCTCGAGAAACTTCACGCCATGAAGCCGCACGCAATCCACTTCTGCCATGACACCCGAGTCATTCACTCGTAGATGACGTTCGGGCCGCTCGTCGACGCTGCGTGGCTGCGCGACCACCTGGACGATCCGGATGTCCGGATCATCGACTTCCGCTGGTACCTGCAGGGGCGCGACGGCCGCACCGAGTACGCGCGCGGCCACATCCCGGGCGCGGTCTTCGTCGACCTCGAGGATGTGACCGGGCGAGAGGGAGGAGGCCGGCATCCACTGCCCACGGCCGAGCAGTTCGAGAGCGCGATGCGCGACGCCGGGGTCGATCCCGACACGAAGGTGGTCGTGTACGACGACACCGGAGGATCGGTGGCGGCGAGGCTCTGGTTCCTGCTGCGTCATTTTGGACACCACGACCAGGCGGTGCTGGATGGCGGGCTCCAGGCGTGGCGAGGACCACTCTCCACGACCGACGCGCGAATCGACGCTGGCGAATTCAGGGCGCGGCCGCCGGACGCGAACCTGGTGCTTCATTTCGAAGAAGTGCGCAACCTGCGTGCGGTGCCCCTGATCGACGCCCGGGCAGGCGAGAGATACCGCGGCGAGAAGGAGCCCATCGACCCGAAAGCGGGTCACATCCCGGGCGCGTTGAGCGCACCCTTCATCGGAAACCTCGAGCCTGACGGACGCTTCAAGTCGCCGGTGGAGCTGCGCGCTCGGTACCAGAGCCTGGGCGCGGACAGGGGCGCCGTCTTCTACTGCGGCTCGGGCGTCAACGCCACGCACCACGTGCTGGCGATGGAGATCGCCGGCCTGCCCAACGCACGCATCTACGCAGGCTCGTGGAGCGACTGGTCGAACCGGAACGCTCCCGTGGCCACCGGCTCGGAACCTTAAAGTAGCCGCATGATCCTGAAAGGGAAGCGAGTTCTCATCGCCGGCATGTCCGACCGGCGCAGCATCGGCTTCGCGATCGCTCAGGAGGCGCAGCGCCAGGGCGCGGAGATCCTGCTCACGAGCTTCGGCCGAATGACGAGCATCACCCAGATGACGGCCAAAAAGCTCGACCCGGTGCCGGACATCCTGGAGATGGACGTCACCAAGACGTCGGACATCGCGGACGCGGTCAAAGAGACGTCAAAACGATGGGATCGCCTCGACGGCATGGTGCATTCGGTGGCGTTCGCGCCCGCGGACGCGCTCGGCGGTCAATTTCTGAACACACCCTGGGAAAGCGCGGCCACGGCGCTGCAGGTCAGCGCTTTTTCGTTCAAGGAAATGGCGCGCGGTTTTCTGCCTCTGATGAAAGAGCACGGAGGATCGATGGTTACGCTCGACTTCGACAACTCCACGAACGCGTGGCCGAAATACGACTGGATGGGAGTCTCCAAGGCTGCGCTCGAATCGGTGACCCGATATCTCGCGCGTGACCTCGGTCGCTACAAGATCCGCGTCAACGCGGTGTGCGCAGGGCCGCTGGCCACCCTCGCGGCGAGCGGCATCCCGGGCTTCAAGGACTTCGAAGAGGTGTGGGAGAAGCGAGCGCCGTTGGGCTGGAGCCTGCAGGACAAATCCCCTGTCGGGAGGGCAGTGTGCGTTCTCCTCTCCGATCACCTGGATATGACCACGGGCGAGCTACTGCACGTCGACGGCGGCTACCACGCGATGGGGACAGAGCTGCCTCCGGCTGATTGACCCCATATCTTGTGTTGAGCTGCGGACAAGCGCTCAACATCATGTTAGGCTCTTCCGAAATTCCGGGACTGGCGTCCGCCAGGACCCGCCAAACGGGAGGCAATGGAGTTTGCGGGAGTGCCTGGTGATCTACGTAGACGCCGCGCTGGACAGGCACGGCCGGGCCGGATGTGGCCTGGCCGTTTTTGTTAGAGGCCGGGCGGTCTACACCGAGTCGTTCGGCTTTTCGCATATAGGTGGCTCCGCTCAGCTGGAAGCGCACGTGTGCGCCGGCGCGCTCGATCTCGCCGCCGCGCGCTGGCCTCATCACCGTGTGATCGTGCGCACGGATTGCGCACCAGTGGTCCGGAGCAGGATGCCGTCGAGCGACAGTTTTCGCATCGCCGTGCACGAAGTTCGTGAACGATGCCGCCGGGGATGGCGCGTCGTTCGCTACGTCAGCCGGAAAGCAAATCCCGCGCACGAGCTTGCTCGCGAGGGATTGAAGAGTCTTTCCAAACAGCAGTTGCTCGTAGCCGCGTAAATACCTTCCTCAAACAATTCCAATCGGGCACAGTTAATATTGCTGCGCCCTATTTCTTTTTCAGCAAGGGAGTGAGATGGCACCAGAGGAAGCACAGCCAAGCACACCGCGGAGACGAGGCCGCCCGCCCGGCTCGAAAAATCGCACGCGTCGCCTGCGCGCTGACGGCGGCGAGCTCGTAACCCGGCTCAACACGATGGTCGCCAAGCTGATCAGCGAGAACCGTTCGCTGCGCCGCCAGGTTGCGAAGCTGTCCGTCAAAGGCAAAGGCACACAGTCCAAGACGGTCGAGACCGGGCTGCGCACGATCTCGAGGCGAGTCGAGCGCGCGCTGAGCGGCACCAAGACGCGGCGTCGCCGCGCGGCATCCACGAACGGCCGCCGCCGGAAGACGACGACGAGGAGACGCCGAGCCTCCTCCTAGCCTTCCCTCCCCACCTTGTGGGGAGGGTCAGGGTGGGGACTAGAGGCCTTGCTGCTCCATCTGCTTGGCGGTGCGGTAGGCGTCGACGATGCTGAAGACCCAGAGTCCTCCGCCGCCGAGCTCCATGGGCACGCCGATGGCAGCACCGATCATCGTGAGGTCGAGGTCGAAGCCGAAGAACTCGAGGCCGAAGACGCCGAACAGAAAGGCAAGGCCTTTCGCGTTGTGGCCGAGATAGAAGTGGCCCAGGCCTGGCACCACGGCCAGGGCCGCGGCGAGCGCAGGATTCTTGCGCGAGTGCGGGATCGCCGCCGCGCGGTAACCGCCCGATGCTGGCGAGCCGCAGCGGGGACAGGGCGCCTGGGGATTGGCGAGGTACGCTCCGCAGCGCCCGCAGTAGACCTCGGATGCCATCTGTCTCCAGTTTGCCTCTTTTGCTAGCGTCTCAATCGTGGATCTCGGCTTCACGTCCGAGGAAGAGGCATTTCGACACGAGATCCGATCCTGGCTGGAGTCGAACCTTCCTGCCGGCCGGCGGCTCGACGGCAAAGGCGGCTACCGCGACGAGGAGGACACGGAGCTCCAGCGGGACTGGCAGCGGCGCCTGCACGAGGGCGGCTGGCTAAAGCTTGGCTGGCCGAAGGAGGCCGGTGGCGGCGGCGCGACGCCGGTGATGCAGTCCATCTACCAGGAAGAGCTCGTCCGGGCCGGTGCACCAGGCATCCTGGGCCGGCTCGGGGTCGCGCTGCTGGCGCCCACGCTGGTTGCCCACGGGACCGAGTGGCAGAAGGAGACCTACGTCGAGAAGATCCTGAGCGGCGAGATCATCTTCTGCCAGGGCTTCAGCGAGCCCGATGCGGGCAGCGACCTGGCGGGCCTGAGGACGCGCGCCGAGCGGCGCGACGGCAAGTGGGTGCTGACCGGCCAGAAGACGTGGTCGAGCGGCGCTCACTACTCACAGAAGAGCTTCCTGCTCGCGCGCACGGATCCCAGCGCGGAGCCGCATCGCGGAATCGGATTCTTCCTGGTCGACATGCACCAGCCGGGCGTCGAGGTCAGGCGCATCAAGCAGATGACCGGAGGCGGCGAGTTCTGCGAGATCTTTCTCTCGGGAGCCGAGGTCGAAGACCGCGACCTCGTCGGATCCTCCGGCGATGGCTGGAAGATCGCGATGACCGTGTTCGGATTTGAGCGAGGCGGTCTCGCCCAGGCCGCCCGCTTCGAGCAGGCGGTCGCCGAGCTCGCCATGCTGGCTCGGGATCGTGGCGCCGGCTCCGATGCGACAACGCGCCAGAAGATCGCCCAGGCGCAGATCGAGGCGCACGTCTTCCGGCTGATCGGCCTGCGCAACCTGACCCGGGCACAGCACGGCCACGCCCCCGGACCGGAGGCGAGCGTGGTCAAGCTCTACTGGAGCGAGATGGACAAGCGCCTCCAGGAGACCGCGATTGGCGTCGAGGGCATGTACGGGGCGCTCGCCCCCGGCTCGCCGCTCGCGATCGAGGACGGCCGCTGGCAGTACGGCTGGATGTGGGCGCAGGCCGAGACGATCTATGCCGGGTCGTCCGAGATCCAGCGCAACATCATCGCGGAGCGCGTACTGGGCCTCCCGCGCGGCCGGTGAGCACGACCACTTCCGTCATCGATCGCCTGCGTGCCCGCATCGGAGTCGCCGGCGAGCCCGTGACGGCGACCGTGGAGGCCGGACACGTCAGGCGCTTTGCCGACGCGATCGGCGATCCCAATCCACGCTGGAAGAAGGAGGCCCCGCCGACTTTCCTGGTTGCGCTCGTACCGGTCGCCCTGCACCTGTCGGAAGCCGAGGAGTACGGCAAAGGCTGGCTCAACGGCGGCAACCGATTCGAGTACCTGGCGCCAGTGATGATCGGCGACCGCATCACGGCGACCGGCCGCGTCGCCGACGTCTACGAAAAGAGTGGCTCGAGTGGAAGCCTGCTCTTCATCATCTTCGAGACCGAGTACGTCAACGAGTCGGACACGACGGTGGCCAGGCTGCGCGGGACCATGATCCGGCGGTGAAGGTCGAAGTCGGGCAGGAGCTTCCGGACCTTGTGAAGCACCCGACCACGCGCCAGCTCGTGCAGTACGCGGGGGCGCAGGGTGACTTCTACGAGATCCACTACGACCAGGACTACGCGCGGAGCGTCGGCCTGCCGGGCGTCATCCTGCACGGGCTGCTGAAGGCCGGTTTTCTCGGCCAGCTGGTGACCGACTGGATCGGTGATCGAGGCACGGTGAAGACGTTCGAGGTCAGCTACCGCGGCATCGACATGCCCGGTCATCCGTACACATGCCGCGGCCGCGTCACGCGGGTCGAGGGGAAGGAGGTGGAGCTCGAGGTCTGGGGGGAGGACAAGGACGGAAAGCGGACGACGGTGGGAATCGCTACAGTCGAGCTCAGCTCCTGATGTTCTCCTGGTACCTCGTGCTGAAGTTGCTGCACATCCTGTCCGCGATCGTCGCGGTCGGCTCCAACGTCACGTACGGCATCTGGAACGTGCGCGCGGCCGGCGACCCATCGCACATGGGTTTTGCGCTCAAGGGCATCAAGTTCATCGACGACCGGATCGCTAATCCCGCCTATGGGGTGCTGCTGCTCACCGGCCTGATCATGATGTTCGCTGGGAACTGGGGTTTTGCGCTCTGGATCATCATCACGTTGGTTCTTTTCGCAGCGGTGATAGTGCTCGGGATCGCGTTCTACTCGCCGTTGCTGAAGAATCAGATCAGGCTGGTCGAAGCCGGTGAGACGGTCTCACCCGAGTTCGCGAGGCTCTCGGCGCTCAGCCGGAGGTTCGGCCCCGGGCTGGGCATCATCGTCCTCGCCATCCTGGTCCTGATGGTGTTCAAGCCCCACCTGTAGAGCCACATCACCACCAACACCGAGCCGTCGATCACGCAGTAGCCGCCCGCGATGACGGACGGCGGGTTGCCTGAGGCGATGTGCGTCCATGGCGCGTTGGGCAACCAGTACCAGTTGCCCAACGAGGTACCGCAGATCTCGAGCTCGCTGACGATGACGAAGATTGCGGCGAACAGAGGCCAGCGCGGGGAACGCAGCAAGAAGTAGGCGAAGAGGGGAAGACACAGCGCTCCCTGGATGTCGACCCGTCCCGTGACCACAGGGAGAGCGGTCACTCCGAGCAGCGCCCATGTCGCGGCGCCCGCCAGCACCGCGTAGGCGACACGGCGGCCGTGGCGCTGGACGACCGGCGTCTGCGCGGCAAGCAGACCGAAGAGGTAGACGATGCCGTGACCGGGCGGCACGAAGAGCGGGAGGTTGTGCATCCGGTACTGGTAGACGCCCCACACGAGCGAGCCGAAGATCTCGAAGCACGTGGCCACGCCGACGCAGACCCACACCTGCACGCGCTGCTCTTTGGGCGCTTTCAGCGCGGCGAGGTAGAGGACAAGGAAGGTGAGGGCGCCGAGCAGGTGCTGCTGCCATGACTCGCTGATCCGGCTGTCCGCGAACAGGCCGATCGGGGTGTAAACGAGCAGGTAGGTGTGAAGCCAGTACGGCTTCCACCTACCCGCTATGCGTTGTGCTACTTGATCGTGCCTCGCTCGTCGATGAGATTGCCCTGGAGCTTCCACCCGGTGCCGGCCAAGGTGATGACCTGCTCCTGCATGATCGGGAAGTGGTCGCTCGAGTTCGTCTGGATCTTCACCCCCGGGAGGACGAATGGGTTGCTGTTGTCGTTGAGCTGGTTCGCGGCGATGTCCATCACGTTCTTACGCGTGAGGTTGGAGCCCGCCTGCTTGAGCACGCTCACCATCGTGTAGGCGACCGCCACTCCGTAGAGGTTGAATCCATCCTCGGCTTTGCAGGTTGAGCAGCCAGCGATGACCGTCTTGTAGAGCTTCATCCCGTCGTCGTTGGCCCACTGTGGGTCGGTCGGGTCCTTCAGATAACCGACACTCGTCACGTTCTTGAGCGCGGCGCCCGCCTTGGCCGCGAGACCCATGTAGACCTGCGGGTTGGAGACCGAGTTGAGGTAGATCGTCGGCTCCCAGTGGAGCTTGGTGACGATGACCAGCGACTTGATCGTGAACGCTGGGGTCGAGAAGACGAACAGCGTGTCCGCGCCGGCGGCCTTGATCTTGGCCAGCTGCGCAGCAGTGTCCGCGGCGGTGACGTCGTAGCTCTCCTTGGCGACGATCAGTGACGCCTTGTCACCGAGTCCGTCGGTCAGGCCTTTGAGGTAGTCCTGGCCGTAGTCGTCGTTCTGGTAGAGGACGCCGATCTTGGCGTTGGGATGGTGGTCGAGCACGTCCTTGGCGTAGATGTGCGCCTCGCCCTGGTAGGGCGGCTGCCAGCTCAGCGACCACTGGTTGGAACCGTGGTCCTTGCCCCACGTGGTGGCGCCCGTGGCGACGAACAGCTGCGGCACCTTCTTGCTGTTGAGGTAATCGCGCACGGAGACCTGGCTCTGGGTGCCGAGCCCGCTGAACATCAGGAAGACCTGGTCCTGTTCGACGAGCTGCTTGGTCAGCGTGACCGTCTGGGCGGGGTTGTAACCGTCGTCCAGGATCTTGAACTTGATCTTGCGCCCGTTGACCCCGCCCTGGTTGTTCACGTAGTTGAAGTACGCGAGCTCGGCGTTGCCGATAGTGCCGTAGGCGGCGGCCGGCCCGGACTGGGCGATCGTGTTGCCGAGCAGGATCGAGTCGCTTGTCACGCCGACGTCGGTCTGGGCCGTGTTGTTGGTGCCGCCTCCACAGGCGGCAAGCGCGACCATGAAAGCCGCCACGGCGGCGAAACGAGGTACGAATCGGCTCATAGAAGACCCTCCCCTGTTACTGGATTGGTATTAAACAGTTTGCGGGTCGGGAGGCAACTGTCCAGTCTCCCGATCGCTCGCTCCGCGGAGCCGCCGGTTCAGCATGTCATAGCCACGGCGGATGAGGCCGACCATGCCGTTGGGGGCGAAGATCATGATCAGGATCAACAGCACGCCGTAGGAGACCGCCGGACCCGCGTTTTTGACCGTGGACGCGATCTGGTCGGGGATCCAGGTCTGGCTGGGCACCCACTGGTTCGACTGGATGGGGAGGAAGTAGGCGAATATCGCCCCCAGCAGGGGGCCGGGAATCGAGGCCAGGCCGCCGACGACGGCGCCGACAAGGAGCTGGATCGACAGCGAGACCGGAAAGGTGTCCGGGCTGACGAAGCCGGTGGACAGGCCGAACAGCGAGCCGGCGGTGCCGGCGTAGAACGCGGAGATGCCGAAGGCCAGCATCTTGTAGCCGCCGATGTCGACTCCCGAGGCGGCGGCTGCCACCTCACCGTCGCGGATCGCCCGCATCGCCCGACCGGGCCGGTGCCGGATCAGGTTCCACGCCAGCCAGAACAGCAACAGCGCGCAGAACAGGGAGACGTAGTAGACCCACTGGTCGGTTGTCATCGGAGTCCCGGTGATGGTGGCAAACGCATCCCGGGCGAACTGCGGCGGATCCGGCTGGATGATGAGGATCCCCTGCACGCCGCCCGTGAGCTCGTCGGGGCGCTTGATGAGGCTTGGCGTGACCACGGCGAGGGCGAACGTGGCGAGCGCGAGGTAGAGGGCGGAAAGCCGCAGCGCGGGAAACCCGAACAGGAAGCCGACTAGCCCTGTGAACAGCGCTGCGATGGGAATCGTGACCAGGTAATCGATCTTGTAGCGGTGGGCGAGGATGGCCGAGGTGTAGGCGCCCAGGGCCATGAACGCGCCGTGCCCGAGCGAAAGCTGGCCGCTGTAGCCGACCAGGATGTTGAGGCCCATGATTGCGATGGCCAGGATCAGGGCCTGCGCCCACTCGCTGGCCAGGAAGCTCGAGATCGTGGTTGGAAATCCGAGGAAGAACACGACCACGATGACGACGAGCCAGTAGCGCGGCGGTGCGCTGCGAATGCGTTGCATCAGCATCAGACGCGGCGGACCGCGGCGCGCCCGAAGAGCCCGTTCGGCCTGATGAGGAGGACGGCAATGATGATGGCGAGGCCGACCGCGAGCTGAAGGTCGCCCCCGACACCAGGCATGTACGCTCCGGCCAGGTTGATGGTGACGCCCACCACCAACCCGCCTACCACCGCGCCGAGCGGGCTCTCGATCCCGCCAAGGACCGCGGCGGCGAAGGCGTAGATGATGATCGTCTGCATCATGTTCGGCTCGAGCAGCAGGATCGGGGCGACCATGATGCCGGACACCGCTCCGACGGCCGACGCAAGACCCCAGCCGAGAGCAAGCATCCAGCTCACCTGCACGCCGAGCAGGCGGCTTGCCTCGGGATGGTGGGCCGCGGCCCGCAAGGTCAGGCCGATCGTGGTCCGCTGCAGCAGCAGGTAGACCCCGAGCAGGACCAGGCCCGACACGCCGATGACCCCAAGGTCGCGGAAGCTGACGAACACACCGAACAGGTCCACGGTCTCGGACGAAAAGGGGCTTGGGAACGAATGCGGGACGTAGCCGAATATGAAGCCGGCGAGGCCGTTGATGAGCGTGGCGAGACCGAGTGTGATGATGACCAGGGTCAGGATGGGTGCGCGCTCGACCGGACGGATCACGAGACGCTGGATGGCGATGCCGCCACCAAACGCCAGGACCAGCGTGATCGGAAACACGATCCAGTAGCTGATGCCGCGGTTGATGAGCGCGTAGGCGACGAACGTCGCGAGCATCGCCATCTCGCCCTGCGCGAAGTTGACGAGGCCCATCGCGTTGTAGATGAGGACCAGCGCGAGGGCGAGGCTGGCGAAGATGCCGCCGATTGCAAGCCCGCTCACGACCTGCTGGAAGAATTCCTGCATGCCTAGTACCCGAGGTACGAGCGGCGGACCGACTCGTTGTCCTTCAACTGTGCGCTATCGCCGCGCACGGCCACGCGTCCGACCTCGAGCACGTAGGCGGTGGTCGAGAGCTCGAGCGCGATGCGCGCGTTCTGCTCCACCAGGAGCACCGCGACCTTGCTCATCTCGTTGATGTTCCGGATGATCTCGAAGAGCGAGCGCACGATCATCGGCGCGAGCCCGAGCGAGGGCTCGTCGAGCAACATGAGCCGCGGCTTCATGAGCAGGGCGCGAGCCAGCGCGAGCATCTGCTGCTCGCCGCCTGACAGCGTGCTTGCGGAGAGACGACGACGGGCCTTGAGGACCGGGAAGTAGTCGAAGACGCGGTCATAGTCCTTCTTGACCTCCGCGCCGTCTCTCCTCAGGTGCGATCCCAGCTTGAGGTTCTCGTCGACCGTGAGCTCGGTGCAGATGCCGCGGCCTTCCGGCACGTGCGCGACGCCGCCGCGCACGATGTCTTCGGTCGACATCCGGCGCAGCGAACGGCCGGCGAAGGTGATGTCACCGGTCCATCGGACACCGGCGGTGATGGCTCTCAAGGTGGTCGTCTTGCCCGCGCCGTTGGCGCCCAGCAGGGAGACGATCCCGCCGTCGGGTACTTCGAGCGAAACGCCATGCAGGACAGCGCGAGGTCCGTAGTTCGCGCGGACGTCTCTCAGCTCAAGGAGTGCGCTCATGCGGCGCCGAGGTAGGCCTCGATGACCGCCGGGTTGCGCTGCACCTCGGCGGGCGTGCCCTCACCGATCTTCTTGCCGAAGTCGAGCACGACGACGCGATCTGAGATCCCCATCACGAACGCCATGTGATGCTCGACCAGGAGCATCGTCACCCCGAGCTCGGTGTGAACGCGTCGCAGCAGGCGCGCCACGTCGCCGACCTCTTCGTGACTGATTCCTCCGGCCGGTTCATCGAGCAGCAGCAAGCGTGGATGCGCCACCAAAGCCCGCGCGAGCTCGACGCGCTTCTGCATGCCAAATGGCAGCGCCGCGACAGGGAGGTTGGCCTGCCGCGCGAGACCGACGAAATCGAGCATTTCCAGCGCGCGCTTCCTCGATGCCTCCTCCGCGGCGACGGCGTTCGGGAGCGGCACCGACGCCTGCAGCCAACCGCTCCGCGTCTGCGTGTGGTCGCCGACGAGCACGTTCTCGAGGACCGTCATCGAGCGAAACAGCGCGAGGTTCTGGAAGGTGCGCGCCAGCCCATGGCGGATGACATGGTGCGCCCGAATCGTCAGCACGGAGCGGCCGTCGATGAGGATGGTGCCGCCACTCGGACGGTAGACGCGGGTGATGACGTTGAACAGCGTCGTCTTGCCCGCGCCGTTGGGGCCGATCAGCGCGACCAGCTGGCCCGCGTCGACGTTGAACGACACGCGGTCCAGAGCCACGACTCCCCCAAAGCGCACGCTGAGGTCGCGGACCTCCAGAAGTGACACTCCGGCGAAGTCTAGGGTGGGCTGGGCTTCGTGAAAACTAGTCGCCTGGCTGCGGCGGTTCCGGCCAGTCCTCGTCGCGGCGCTGTTCAGGCGACCGAAGGTCGGGGTAGCCCGAGTCGGGAGTACCAAGTCCCCACTCGTAGGCCTGCGCTTCGGGCTCCGCGGCAGCCGGGGGAGGGGGAGTCGGGGTCGAGTGAGGCGTCAGATCGTGCGCGGGCATCGCCTCGCTCCAGGCGGAAGGCTGCGCGGTCTCCGCGGGACGCACCGGTGCCACGCCAAACGCTGCCGTGTAGTCGGGGCGCGTCGCCCGGTGCACCACGGCCGCAGTAGGCATCGGGGCGAGCTGGCGGGGCCGCCTCAACGCACTGAAAGCCCAGTACACGAGGGACAAGAGGAGTGCGCCGACCCCGAAGATCGGCAGGAAAACGAAGGGCGGCTTCGAGATGACGTCGAACCCGCTGAGGCTCGTGTTGACCCGTGCCGGCGTCGCGACCTGGCTGGGCGTCGGCTCTTCGGACGGCGTCGGTGACGGTTCTTCAGACGGCGTCGCCGACGGCGTTGGTGTCGGCGTGGCGGACTGAAGAGCGAAGTTGGCGCACGGGTTCGGCAGCACGCTCGCGCACAGCTTGTGGACGCCCGGCTTGTCGCTCGCGTTTGGCTTGACGCGGGTGTTGAAGCTGCCGTTGGCGTCGGCGGTCGCCGAGCCCGCGACCTTGCTCGGCTGGTCCCAGTACAGGTTCATCTGCTGGTTGGGAAGGAACTGCCCGCCGCCGACATTGATGACCGTGTCCGGCGGGCCTGCGGTGACATCCAGGGACAGGAAGGCGTTGACCGGCGTGGGCTGCGGGCTGGGGCTTGGCGACGGCGTTGGGGTCTCGGACTGGGCAGGGGTCGGGCTTGGGCCGGGAGATGGAGTTTCCGCCGTGAGGAGCAGCCAGACAGGGATGACCACGAGGACCCGGAGCCAACGCATGAAGCCGGGGAACGATACCAGACCCTGCTTGGTTACACCGGGGGCCATGGGATCGACCACGCCGAGGTTGGCTCGGGAAAGCGCCAGCTCGCGTCGAGGACGCCCCGCAGACGGCGCTTCAGGGCGCGGATCTCGGCCGGGCCGAGAAGGCCTCCAAGGGTCTTGGCAAGAGCTCCCCGCTCGAGCTCGATCAAGCCGCGCTCGACATCGCCACACAGGTCCTGGGGCAGCTCCTGACCGGCGAAGTCCCAGATCACGGTTCGCAGCTTCTGCTCCGGGTGAAACGTGAGCCCGTGATCGATGACCCAGACGTTGTCATCCCTGTCGAAGAGGCAGTGGCCGGACTTGCGGTCGGCGTTGTTGGTGATCACGTCGAACAGGGCGACCCTGATCCACGTCTGGGGGTGGGCGTTGTTCGTGCTGAGGAAGTGCCTTCGGTCGGCTTCGATGAAGAGCTGCACGGCGCCGACACCGTGCGGCGCGTTGCGGCGGACGACCGTGGGCGGGATGCGCGGCCAGCCCAGCACCTTGCTCAGCTCGTACGCGGCGACCTCACGCCTGTACAGGGTGCCGGCGTCGAAGTCCCACAGCGGCGACTCGCCGCGGGCCGGCTTGTAGACCACCCGCAGACCCGAAGGCTCGTGGGGCCCCAGTCGGGCCAGGAACGTGTAGTTGGACGCGCCGTGGAGAAGCCCCACCACCTTGAAGTCGGGCAGGTCCTGGAGGAGGCACTCCGCGTCGTCAGAAGATGGGCCGGGCACCGTTCATGACCGGGCAGGGGTGGCCCGAGGGATCCATGGGCAGGCCGCACCGGGGGCACAGCGGGCGCCCCGCCGCCAGCACCGACTGCGCTTGCCGGGAGAAGGCGATGACCTGCTCGTGACTGAGCCAGAAGCGCACGCTCGGCGAGTCATCGGCGGGGGCCGCCTCGCCCGCCTCGCCCGACTCACCCGCCGCGACCTGGCTGGCGACGAGCACGAACATCTGGCGTGCCTCGTGGTAGCCGAGGCCCATCTCGCCGATCTGCCACTCCGGCTCGACCGGTTCCTCGGCGACCGGGGCCGGCTCGCCGGCAGGCTCCGGGTTTTCGATCTGCTGGGCCTCGAGCATCTGATGCAGCCGGAGAACGAGCGCCTGGATCTGGCCCTTCTCGCAGCCCAGGGTCAGGGTGTGACCGGAGCCGGTGGCCTGGAGGAAGAAGCGGCGCTGGCCGGGCTCGCCGACGGCCGCGATGGCGATGCGGTCGACCGGGTCGAGCTCGTAGATCGCCATCGCTACAAGACTAAATGGCGGGTGGTTTTGCATCCGTGGAAGCGGGGAACAAGATCAAGGTAGTCATTTCGAATCCAAACCCATCCCACCTGGAGGACTGCTAACAAATGCCAAAAACCGTAGGAATCGACCTGGGGACGACCAACTCGGTCATCGCCGTCATGGAAGGCGGCGAGCCCGTGGTGATCCCTAACTCCGAAGGTTCACGCACCACGCCCTCCGTCGTCGCCTTCACGAAGTCCGGTGAGCGGCTGGTGGGCACGCTGGCGCGCCGGCAGGCGGCCGTCAACCCCGAGAACACCGTCTACTCGATCAAGCGATTCATGGGCCGCAAGTTCGGCGAGGTGGACTCCGAGCGGAAAATCGTGCCCTACCAGGTCAAGCCAGGCAAGGACGACCGGGCCGTCGTGGTCGTCCCGAACGCGAACAAGGAGTTCACACCCGAAGAGCTCTCGGCCATGATCCTGCAGAAACTGAAGGCGGACGCCGAGGCATACCTGGGCGAGAAGGTGACCGACGCGGTCATCACGGTGCCGGCATACTTCAACGACTCACAGCGCCAGGCGACCAAGAACGCCGGCCAGATCGCCGGCCTCAATGTGCTGCGCATCATCAACGAGCCGACGGCCGCTTCCCTGGCCTACGGCCTCGAGAAGAAGGCGAACGAGACCATCCTTGTCTTCGACCTCGGTGGCGGCACGTTCGACGTGTCCGTGCTCGATGTCGGCGACGGCGTGTTCGAGGTCAAGTCCACCAACGGCGACACCCACCTGGGCGGTGACGACTACGACCGCCGGGTCGTGGACTGGCTCGCCGACGAGTTCAAAAAGCAGAACGGCATCGACCTGAAGGCGGACCGGCAGGCTCTGCAGCGCCTCACCGAGGCCGCGGAGCGGGCGAAGATCGAGCTGTCGAGCCGGCTCGAGACCACCATCAACCTGCCGTTCATCACCGCGGACCAGACCGGTCCGAAGCACCTCGAGATGACGCTTACCCGCGCCAAGTTCGAGTCGCTGACCGCGGACCTTACCGAGCGCACCCGGCAGCCGTTCCTGTCGGCCTTGAAGGACGCCAACCTCACGCCGCAGCAGATCGACGAGGTCGTGCTGGTCGGAGGCGCGACCCGGATGCCCATCATCCAGCAGCTGGTCAAGGACCTGCTGGGTGGCAAGGAGCCGCACAAGGGTGTCAACCCGGACGAGGTTGTCGCCGTCGGCGCGGCGATCCAGGCCGGCGTGCTGAAGGGCGAGGTCAAGGACATCCTGCTCCTGGACGTGACGCCGCTCTCGCTGGGCGTCGAGACCCTGGGCGGGGTGATGACCAAGCTGATCGACCGCAACACGACCATCCCGACCTCTCGCGCGCAGGTCTTCTCGACCGCGGCGGACAGCCAGACGTCGGTCGAAGTCCACGTCCTGCAGGGCGAACGCGACATGGCGCGCGACAACCGGACGCTGGGCCGTTTCCACCTGGACGGGATTCCGCCCGCGCCGCGGGGCATGCCTCAGATCGAGGTCACGTTCGACCTCGACGCCAACGGCATCCTCAACGTCAAGGCGCAGGACAAGGGCACCGGCCGCGAGCAGTCGGTGACGATCACCGCGTCCTCGACCCTGAACAAGGACGAGGTCGACCGGATGGTCAAGGAAGCGGAGGCCCACGCCTCCGAGGACCGCGCCAAGCGCGAAGAGGTCGAGCTCCGCAACCAGGCGGACCACATGATCCACCAGGCGGAGAAGATCATCAAGGACAACGAGGCGCGCATCCCCGAGGATGTCAAGAGCGAGGTCAACACCAAGCTCGAGGCGCTGAAGAGCGCGGCCAAGGGGTCGGACACCAAGGACCTGCAGCGCAAGATGGACGACTTCAACGAGGCGCTGCAAAAGATCGGCCAGCACATCTACCAGGAGGCCGGCGCTTCGGCCACCGGCGCCGCTCCAAGCGACGGCTCCGAGTCAGGCGAGAAGAAGAAGGAAGAGGACGTGGTCGACGCGGACTACCGCGAAGTCAACTAAGCAAAAACCGACCTGAGGGCTGCGCCCGGCGGCGCAGCCCTTATTTTTTGCCTGCCTTGGTCGAGTTCTTCCGGCGGCGGACGCGTCTGTGGGCTGTTGCCGGACTCTGGACCGGCATTCTGCTGACTGCGTTCAACCTGTACGCGGCGTTCGTCACGTACATCCCGCAGTACAGGATCCGCAACGACTTCCGCCTGATCTACGGCGCGGCGCTCAACGCCTGGCAGCACGGCTACGGGCGGCTGTACGACCTGGCTGCGCAGAAGGCCGCTGTCGAGGGCCTTGGCCCCGGCACGTACTGGTCGCCTTACCTGAACCCGCCGCCGCTGGTGTGGCTCGCCACTCCGTTTCTCGCGCTGCCGTTCGACGTCGCGATCGTGCTGTGGACCGTCCTGGTCGTCGGCGCTGCCTACTTCGCGTGGCGAGTCGCTGCGCCTGGCGGCACCCGCCTGACGCGCGCCGCTCACCTCGCGCTCTTCATGGGCCTGTTTCCGACGGCCTTCGGGCTGATGGTCGGGCAGCCGGTGGCGCTGGTCGCCGCAGTCGTCGCGGGGTCGTGGTGGCTCGCTGACAGAAACAAGCCCCTTGCGGCGGGGCTCGTCCTGAGCCTGGCGGCGGTCAAGCCGCAGCTGGTTCTGCTGGTGCCGGCCTGCCTGCTCGTCGCGGGCCACGGCCGAATGGTCGCAGCGTGGCTCGGCGCCAGTGTGGTCATGCTCGCCATCGCACTGGTGTTGCTTGGCGGCGACGGTGTGCAGCGCTATCGCGACGTGCTGGCGATGGCTTCGCAGTGGGAGCCCACCCGTCGCTACGCGATCGCGGGGCCGCTCGGTTTGGGCCCGCAGGTCTATGTGGTCGAGGCACTCGTGGTCGCGGTGACCGTCGTCGCGGCCTGGCGCCAGCGCGGCTCCGGTCCGGCGCGCCCGATCGCAACCGGCATCGTGGCGTCCTTGCTTTTCACACCGTACGTGGGCTTCCAGGACTTCGCGGTACTC
>DASWDZ010000047.1:0-2792 GCA_036395015.1 Candidatus Dormiibacterota bacterium
GCCGAAGTCGCCCTGGACGGCACGACTGGCGAACTTCCAGTACTGCACGTAGATGGGCTTGTCGAGCCCGAGGAGCTTGTTGTACCGCTCGTACTCTTCCTTGCCGGCGTTCTGCGGCAGCAGCAGCGTGACGGGGTCGCCAATGACGTGCAGGATCGCGAAGGCCAGCATGGAGATGCCCACGATGACGACCGCGAGCTGCACGACCTGGCGCAGAGCGTAGCGTTTCATGACGGCGGCGTGCCCGACCGGCGCCGCCGGCGGCGCCAGTCGGGGCTCGTGCAGCCTTACTTCTTCTTGGGCGTCACGAGGAACATGCGGTCGACCTCGTCCGCCGGAGCCTGGTACTCGATCCGGTTGGAGATGCCCCACACGCCACGCAGGCCCCACTTGTAGAGGTACGCCGCGTCGTCGAACAGCAGCTTCTGCGCCTTGACGTACACCTCGGTGCGCTTCTTCTGGTCGAGCGTGGAGCGCCCCTGGATGATGAGGTCGTCGAGCGCGGGGTTGCAGTAGTAGCTGTAGTTCTCGCCGCACTTGAAAACGTCGAAGAGGATCGCGTCGGCGTCGAAGACGGAGTAGTAGCCCCACGACCAGTTGAACATCGGGCCTGCCTTGCCGTCCTTGATCCTGGCCACGAGCACGGTGTTGTCGCCGATGTAATTGCGCTTCACGCGGAAGCCGGCCTTGGTCATGTCAGCGATGATGGCGTCGTTGGTCTGCTGGATGGCAGGCTCCACGATCGGCGGCCCCTCGTTGAAGAGGACGTCGACGCCGTTCGGGTATCCGGCCTCGGCGAGGAGCTTCTTGGCTTGCGCCAGGTCCTGCTTGTAGGGCTTGAGGCCCGGGTCCCAGCCGAAGGCCATGGGGTTGACGCCGGTGGCCACGCGGTCGCCGAGGCCGTTGAGCACGAACTTGATGATGGCGTCGTTGTCGACGGCGAGGTTGGCCGCCTGGCGCACGCGGCGGTCGGTGAAGGGATTGGGGCCGCTGCGCGCCGCCTGGTCGAGCTGCAGCATGGCCGTTCTCAGGATGGGCGAGGTGCCGGTGCGCGCCTGCCCCGACTTGTTGATGACGTCCATCTGATCCGGCGGCACCGCCTTGATGATGTCCACGCCGCCCGAGAGCAGCTCGGCGATCTCGGTGGCCTTCTCGGGGATGATCCGGATGCGCAGGTGCTTGAAGGCGGGCTTGGGGCCCCAATAGTCGTCGTTACGGACGAGCTGGTGCTCCTGCTTGCGGTTCCACTTCACCAGCTTGTAGGGGCCGGTGCCGACCGGGTGCTCTTGCATCCACTCGTGGCCCTTTTCCCGGATGACCTTGTCTGACTGCATGACCTGGGCGGTCAGCCGCTCGACGAAGAGCGGGTACGGCCCGTCCGTGCGGAAGCGCACGGTGTGGTCGTCAATGATGTCGACGGCCTTGATCTTGGCGTGATTGCCGCGAGCGGTCATCTTCTTGGTGGGGTCGAGCACGCGGTCGAAGGTCGCTTTGACGTCGCGCGAGGTGAAGGGCGTGCCGTCGTGGAACTTCACGCCCTGCCGGAGCTTGACCTCCCACGTGGTGTCGTCGATGTTCGTCCAGGAGGTGGCCAGGTTCGGGCCCACGCGACGGGTCTTGAGGTCCCGCACCGCGAGGTGATCGTAGACGTGGTAGCCGAGGATGATGGCTTCGCGCAGGACCGAGTTGGGCGGATCCCAGTTGTCGACGTCCGACTGCAGACTGTAGATGAGCGTCTCTTCCCTCGTCTGCGCGCCCGCGGGCGGCACGAGCGCGAGAGCGAGGGCCAGGATGACGAGCAATCCGGTGGCAAGCGAGCGGCGCATGGGAGCCTCCTTCTCGTGGACCGTCAGGACCGTCGTGTGATGAACTCCCTGCATGCTGGGTGCGGGAACAGTAGCCGCACGGGCTCCGGTCAGTCAAGGCAGGCCGTGAGCGCGTCTCTCGAGACACCCCGCCTTCGACTCCGCCGGCTCGTCCCCGCGGACGAGGCCGACCTCATCGCGCTCGACAGCGATCCCGACGTGATGCGCCACGTGGGCAGCCCCGCCGGCGTGCAGTCACCGGAGGAAACGGCGGAGCTGGTCAGGCGGCGCGTGCTGGACAGTGGCCGCAGCGATCACGACGGGCTGGGCTTCTGGCGGGTCGAAGGGCGGGCCGACGCCGCCTTCCACGGGCTCGGAGCGCTGATCCGGATGCCGGACGGTGACGACGTCGAGGTGGCCTACCGTCTCGCACGATCCGCCTGGGGACGCGGCATCGCCACCGAAGCCGCGGGCGCGCTCGTGAGTCATGCGCTCGGCGCCCTCGCGCTGCCGCGGGTGGTGGCGGTCACCTACCCCGACAACGTCGCCTCGCAGCGAGTGCTGGACAAGCTCGGCTTCGAGCGTCGAGGTCTCGCCGAGTACAAGGCCGTGCAGACGACCTGGCACGTCCTCACGCGCGAGGCGTGGCGCGCGGGTCGATGACGAGCTACACTCCGGTCGGTCGACTACAAAGGGAGTGACGCAATGACAGATGGCAAAGGGCCTTTGAACGGTATCCGCGTGATCGATTTGGGTCGCCATCAGGCAGGACCCCGCTGCGCTCAGGTTCTCGCCCGTTTGGGCGCAGAAGTCATCAAGATCGAGCGCCTGGGTGGCGAGGAAACCCGGTACCACGCGCCATGGGTCCGCAAGCAGAGCGCTTACTGGGTCCAGTACAACAGCGGCAAGAAGAGCCTGAGCATGGACTTGCGCAAGGAAGAAGCGAAGACAGCCCTCCGTAAGCTGATCAAGGTTTCCGACGTGCTC
>DASWDZ010000048.1:0-7257 GCA_036395015.1 Candidatus Dormiibacterota bacterium
TCGCGATTTTGAGCTCCAGACCGACCTCGATCTGATCGATCCCAAGCGGCTGGCGGCGGTCATCGACCGCCTCCAGGCCAGGCTCTGCACGGTCCTCCACCGAGGCAAGCAGCGAGGCGACCACCTGCTCGCCGGCAAGACGCCGGTGGGCTGGGTGGCACAGACCTGCGGCCTCAGCTCGTCGTCGGCTTCCGACCGCTTGTGCGTGGGTGAGCAACTGGAATCATTGCCGCGGGTCGCCCAGGCGCTGAAGAGCGGCGAGGTCAGCTACCAGTCGGCGGCGGTGATCTGTCACCTCCGCGACAAGCTGCGGGAGGACCTGCGTCCCAACATCGACGAAGAGTGGTGGCTGGAGCGAGCCCGGGAGTACTCGGTCAAGAACCTGCGCTGGCTGGAGCAGCACGTGCGCTATGTGGTCGACCCGGACAGCTTCGACCGCCAGGTAGAAGAAGACTGGGAGAAGCGCTTCCTCAGCATCAGCGAGTCGGGAGGCATGTTCCACATCGCCGGCGTGCTCGACCGCGTAGGCGGCACGGCGTTCGAAGCAGCCATCCAGTCGCTGTCGAAACCGCTGGGCCCCGATGACGTGCGGTCGCCCAAGCAGCGCCGCGCGGACGCCGCAGTTGAGCTCGCGTGTCACGCCATGGACAAGGGATCGCTTCCGAAGCGCAACGGCGTGCGTCCGCATATCAGTGTCAGCACGACCATCGAAGGGCTGAAGCGTGAGATTGGCGCCCCTATCTCACACTTCGACAACGGGATCCCGGTCTCGAGCAAGTCGGTGCAGCGGCTGGCCTGCGACGGCACCCTGCACCGGATCCTCAAGGCGGACTCGAGGGTCATCGACGTGGGTCGCGCCAAGCGCTCCGCACAGCCCTCGCAGTGGCGAGTCCTCAAGGCCATGCACAAGTCGTGCGCCGGACCGGGCTGCGACAGGCCCCTCAACTGGACCCACGCGCACCACGTCGAGTTCTGGGCCGAGGGCGGCAAGACCGATATGCGCAAGCTGCTCCCGCTCTGCTACTACCACCACCGCCTGGTCCACGAAGGGGGCTGGCAGGTGGTGCGGGCGGCCGACGGCTACGAGTTCATCCCGCCGGACACGCCGGTGGTGTCGCGGCGGCGCTGGGGCGAGAGACGCTGGGCCGCGTAAGCGGAGGTTTAGGCTGACCTAACTTTTTTGATAGGTTTGCCTAGAACCGGGTATGCTAGGGAAGCGATGACCGGCGACGAAGCGATCATCTCGAGGCGCCTGAGCAAGGTCTATCGCGGCGGGCGCGGCGTGTTCGAGCTCGACTTCGCGGTCCGCGAGGGCGAGATCTTCGGATTCCTCGGCCCCAACGGCGCCGGCAAGACGACGACCATCCGGACCCTGATGGGCATGCTGCGCCCCACCGGCGGCACTATCAGCGTCTTCGGCCTCGACTGCTGGCGTGAATCCCCGTCAGTCAAGGCCCGGGTCGGATTCGTTTCTGCGGACCCCCGGCTCTACGAAAAGATGACCGGTGCGGCCTTTCTCGAGTTCATGGCCGGGTTTCGCAGTCACTGGACTCTCGAGCGAGCGCGCAGACTGGCCGCAGAATTCGACCTCGACCTCAGGCCGAAGATCCGGCATCTGTCACGAGGCAACCGTCAGAAGCTGCTCCTGGTCCAGGGCCTGATGCACGACGCTCCGCTGCTGATCCTCGATGAGGCGAGCGGCGGCCTGGACCCGCTGGGGCAGGAGGCGTTTCTCACCTACCTCGAAGCCGAACGCTCTCGCGGAAAGACCGTCTTCCTTTCCTCGCACAACCTCGCCGAGGTCGAGCGGGTGGCGGACCGCGTGGGCATCATCCGGGACGGACGCATGGTTGCCATCGAGGACATCGACAAGCTGCGTGCTCTGCGTGCGCGGAAGATGGAGGTCAGGCTCGAGCGGCCCATCGGCGACGGCTTCTTCGACGGTCTGCCTGGCGTGCGTCTCGCCGGCGTCAAGGACGGCGGCCGGCTTGTTGAGCTTGCCGTGCAGGGCAACCCGCGGGAGCTGCTGGCCCGCCTCGGTGCCGCGCCGGTAGTCGACGTCGTCTTCCCACCCGCAGACCTGGAGAGCATCTTCATGCACTACTACCGTGAGGATGCCGAGAGCGTGCCCAGTGACCTCATCGAGGTCGCCGGCGCATGACCGTCATGCTTCGCAAAGCACTCTGGGACCTGCGCTGGACGGCGTTCTGGTTCGCGGTCGGTGGCGCCGGCTACACGTTCATGGTGTCGCTCTTCTACCCGACAATTCGCGAGCAGTCGGCACAGTTCACCCGGCTTATCGCCTCCTACCCGAAGGGCTTCCTCGCCGCCGTCGGCTACACCGACATCACGACGTTCACCGGCTACCTCGGCACTGAATCGCTGAACCTCTTCTGGCCGGTCATCGTCGCTGTCTTCGCGATCCTGGCGGGCGCGTCGCTGGTGGCCAAGGAGGTCGAGGACGGGACGTCCGAGATCTGGCTCTCGATCCCCGCGCCGCGATGGCGCCTGCTCCTCGCGAAGATTGCGGCACTCGCGCTAGCCCTGATCGGCACGGTCGTCGCCGGCGTGCTCGTCGTCCAGCTCAGCGCCATGGTCGTGGGCGCCTCCGTCTCGGCGAACGGCCTGGTCGCAATGGGTGTGGTGATGATGGCCTTTCTCTTCGTCATCGCCGCTTACTCGGGCCTCCTCTCGTCGCTGCTCAGCTCGCGCGGCATCGCAGCAGGAATCGCATTTGGCATCACGCTGGGTTCATACATGCTGTGGCTGATAGGCGGTCTTGCCGACCAGTGGAAGGAGCTGAAAAACATCTCCATCTTCACGGCCTATACGCCGCAAAAGGCGCTCGAGACAGGATCCGTCGACGGGGCGTCGATCGCCGTCCTGGTGGCGATCACACTGGCGTGCGTCGCCGCCTCGCTGGTTGCCTTCGAGCGCAGGGACGCCATCTAAGATTCAACGCGAAGTGCGTCCAAGGAGTACTCAGGTGCTGGTCGTGACCGCGGCCATCGGACTCCTCGGAGGCGCCGCGGTGGCGCTCTTCGCTTTTCTACTGGCCCGGTATGGGCCATCGGGCGACAGCTGGTCTTTTCGAGGCAACGGCGCGATTTCGGCCTATACCCTGGTCCCGGTCCTGCTTACGGCGGGACTGACCGCGCTCGTCCTGCGCGCACGATCCGCACCCTCATGGCTTGGGATCGGGCTGGGCGCCGGCCTTGTCGGGCTGCTGATCGCGGCCGCGGACGCCGCGCTGCTGCCCGTGTTCGGTCCGGGTGCTGATGTCGCCTTGGGCCTGGTGCTCCTGATTGCACTCGTCGTCTGGATGGTGGCCGCGCCCGCGCTGGCGACGCTGCTCAAAATCGCCGGTGCCATCCCATCGACGGTTGGCACCCATGTCGCGGCGGGCGTGACCTGGGTGGTTGCGGTCCTGGCTGGACTCTTCGTCGTGGGGTTGGTGATTCCCGCCGGTTCGTAGGCGAGAATTGCACCCGGAATGGGTGTGGAGCTTGTACTGGTGGCCGTCGCCATCGTGCTGGCGGCCGTCCTGGCCTGGGCCGTCGTCGCGTACAACGGGCTCGTGCGGCGCCGCAACCGCGTGGAGGCGACCTGGAGCGATGTCGACGTGCTGCTCAGGCGACGCCACGACCTCGTGCCCAACCTTGTCTCGACGGTCGGTGGTTACGCGCGCCATGAGGCGGCGGTCCTCCGTGCGGTTGCCGAGGCTCGATCAGCCGCCCTCGCCGCGTCGGGCCCGGCGGCGCAGGGGCGCGCCGAATCCGCGCTCTCCTCGAACGTCAAGTCGGTCTTTGCGGTCGCCGAGGACTATCCGGACCTCAAGGCGAGCACGGCGTTCGTCGAGCTCCAGGATCAGCTGACCGCGACTGAGGACGGCCTGGAGCACGCGCGGCAGTTCTACAACGACTCGGTGTACGGCTACATGACCGCAACCCAGACCCTGCCGACAAGCCTGATCGCGGCGCTCTTGGGCTTTCGCCCTCGCCAGTACTTCCAGGCCGCCGGCTCCGAGCGCACGCCCGCCACAGTCCGCACGTGAGCCCTTACGACCTGGCGGTGGCGGCGAGCCTCGCCTGCTCGGCTGCGTTCTTCGCGATCGCCGGGGTCGTCTACGTCCTCCGCCGGCCTCAACCCGCGCCTGACCTGCCGGCGATGTCGGACCTTGGAGTCGAGTCTCCCGCCGTCGCCAACCTGCTCGCCAACGGAGGCCGCCTCACACCCGACGCGGTGCCGGCGACACTCTTCGACCTCGCGGCGAGGCGCGCGGTGAGGATCGAGGAGCCGGAGCCGGGCCGGTACTCGTGCCGGCTCGCGCAGAGTCCCTCCGGCCTCCTCACCGCCTACGAGTCGCGCGTGCTGTCGCTGCTGCGCAAAAAGGTGGCGGCGGATGGCGTGGTGCCGGCGCAGGCACTTACGGCCGGCCCATCAGATGAGGCCAAGGGGTGGATGAAAGCTTTCCGCAAGGAGGTGGTCGCAGAGGCCAACTCGGCAGGAAAGTGCGAGCCGCGGTGGCCGCGCAGGGTGCTCACCGTGATGGGCGCGCTGGTCCTGGGTGCGCTCTTCATCGCGGTCTACGGCGGCAACGAGGATGACTCGCTCACGCTGCCGCAGGCGATCGCCATCGGTGTGGCCATCGTCTGCGGCCTCGTCATGGGCCAGGCCTTCACCGAGGAGACCGAGATGGTGACACCCGCGGGTCTGGCAGCGCAGGGGCGGTGGCTCTCGCTGCGCAAGTACCTCCACGACGACGAGGTCTTCTCGGACCTGCCTCCGACCGCGGTCGCGGTGCGCGAGCGCTACCTCGCCTACGGCGCGGCGCTCGGCGTCGCGGCGGCGGCCGTGCGCGCGATACCGATGGGCGCCGAGAGCGACCGTTGGGCGTGGACACACTACGGTGGCGAGTGGCGGCAGGTCCGGGTCTCCTACCCACAGCGGTGGCCGCCGGCCTGGGGGTCGCCGCCGTGGGCGCTCACCTGGACCGGGCTCTGGATCGGCGGTGTGGGCGCCCTGGCGCTCTGGGTCACGACGCAGTGGCTGTCTGGCATCGACCTCGGTCCGGACGCCGACGAGGTGACCCGCTACGTAAGCCTCGGCGTCGTACTCATCACGCTGGCCGCGGCCTCTGCGGTCGGAATCGGAATCCTGGTCCTGGCCGCCTCGATCGCGGCCCTCGTCACGACGCTCACCGTCACCGGGGAGGCGATCCGCGTCCGCCGCTTCGGCGACGACGAAGGCTCGCGCTTCTACCTCGCCGTGTACAGCGGCAGGGGCGATCGCGTGCGGGCGTGGGCGGTCCGCTCCGAGCTGTATCCGTCGCTGCGCGAATACGCGACCGTCACGGTCGCGATCTCGCCGCTGACCGGATACGTGCGCTCGGTAACCTCTACCTAGATGGCCATCCGGTCGGACCTCGTGCCAGGCGCGCGCAACGCGGTGCGGACTTGCCTCCACATCGGAGATGGCGATCGGGTCTGCATCATCCGCGACCGCAACCGGACCGAGATCGCGGAGGCGATCGAGAACGAGGCCGTCGATGCCGGCGCGTCCGTGCGGGTCTGGACGATGGAGGATTTCGTGGAGCGCCCGGCCCGAGAATTTCCCTCCGCGCTCGCCGACGAGATCCTGCCCTTTCGGCCGACGGCGTCCTTCTTCATCGGTATAGGCCTCAAAGGCGAGCTCGCGTTTCGGAAGCCCATGCTTCGCCTGCTCGCGGACGAGCTGCGCTGCCGGCACGGCCACATGATCGGAATCGATGACCAGCTCATGGCCGACGGCATGGCCGCCGACTATGAGGAGGTCTACCGGGTCACGCGCAAGGTGTTCGAGATCGTGCGCCAGGCCCGCACCATCACCGTGCAGACAGGCCTCGGCACCGACCTCGTCGCCACCTTCTCACCGTCCCTGAAGTGGATCCCGTGCGATGGGCGCTACTGGGAGCAGGGTCGTTGGGGCAACCTGCCGGAGGGGGAGACGTTCACGTGTCCCCAGTCCGTCGACGGCGTGATCGCCGCGGAGGAGATGGGCGACTGGTTGACCGAGAAGTACGGGCCCTTCTCGCCGCCCGTGCGCATCCTGATCACAGCCGGGCGCATCGCATCCATCGAGGGTGACGATGTGGGCCTGGTCAACGACATACGCGAGTACACGAGCCAGCATCCGAACTCCAACCGCGTTGGCGAGTTCGCGATCGGCACCAACGTCGGGCTGACGCGAATCGTCGGCAACTTCCTGCAGGACGAGAAGTTCCCGGGCGTGCACATCGCGTTTGGTGATCCGTACGGATTCGAGACAGGCGCGGACTGGGAGTGCCCGTCCCACGTGGATGCCCTCGCGTCTCACGCCACCGTCACGGTGGACGGACGCAAGATCATGGACAACGGCCGCTTCCTGGTCTGAGTCTCAGGCGGCTCGGCGGTTGAACAGGCTTCGTCGGTAGTCGAAGCGCCGGAGCATGTGGCGGCGCTCGCCCATGAAGAGCGGGTGAGCAACGTGGCGCGGAGCGCCAACCTTGGATTCGCGTGACCTGCGGTCGGCGCGGCGCCGATCAGCGCCCGATCGTCTCGCCATCATTCTTTTCTCGTACAAAGTGGTTCTTCTCCTTCGCCAACGCATCGCCGGCTCCGGATCGATGACCGAACTGGAGTAGCAGGGAAGGCTGAGCGGGTCAGCCTCCCCGTTAATTACGAAACGTCTAAGGGCCGGGTTCTCACCCGGATCGGCCGAAAATCGCCCGCGCGGCAGTGTTGCGCGCTGTCTGAAGGCACTCCGAGCGGCTACTTGAAGACTCGGCCCGGGCGGTCTATTCTGGGCCGAACCAGGTCGGGAGGGGTCGGCCTCGGTAGGCCCGTTTGTGGCCGTCCTCAGCCGTGAATCGAGATCAAGGAGAGGGGTGCTGATGAGGCGACGAGTCCGGTTTGTGATGCTCCGCGCGCTGGTGGTCGCCGTGTTGCTGCTCCCCCTGGCGGCCCCGATGGACGCCGTGCAGGCCGCCAAGCCGCAAAAGCCCACTGCTTCTCGCGTGGTCTTCTTCTCGTCCGACGGCATGAGACCGGACTTGATGAACCGCTATGCCGACCAGGGCGCCATGCCCACCTACAAGCAGCTCATCGCCGCAGGAGTACAGGGCGACAACGGGATGACGCAAGGCTTCCCGCCGAACACCGGAGTCGGCTGGTACACGATGGCCACCGGCACGTGGCCCGGCGAGCACGGCTCGACCAACAACACGTTCTTCCGCAGCGG
>DASWDZ010000049.1:0-5212 GCA_036395015.1 Candidatus Dormiibacterota bacterium
GGCCACCTCCCCATGAATGGGGAGGAGTTCGACTGAAGCACGGCCCTCGGGCCCCTCCGGCCGGCTTCGCCGGCCACCTCCCCATGAATGGGGAGGAGTTCGCTGAAGCACGACCTTCGGGCCCCACCGGCCGGCTTCGCCGGCCACCTCCCCATAAATGGGGAGGAGTTGGGCTTCGCCGGCCACCTCCCCATGAATGGGGAGGAGTTGGGCTTTGCCGGCCACCTCCCCATGAATGGGGAGGAGTTCGCTGAAGCACGGCCCTCGGGCCCCTCCGGCCGGCTTCGCCGGCCACCTCCCCATGAATGGGGAGGAGTTCGGGGTTTTTTCTTTTGTGGCCATAATGGTGGTCTAAGCCTGCCGATTCGGCGCCGAATGGGGGGATACAAGTGAAGAAAGCTCCACGGGTTCACAAGCCTGGTCCGGCCGGCGAGGTCGGCGGCCTTTTCGACCGGAAGGTCTCGCGCCGCGACTTCGTCACGAAGGGCTCCTTGCTGGCGCTCAGCGCCAGCAGCTTCCCGACCATCCTGGCCGCCTGCTCCACGGGCGGCACCCCGACGAAGAGCGGCCCCAAGACGCTCAAGATCCTGCAGTGGAGCCACTTTGTCCCCGACTACGACAAGTGGTTCGACCCCTGGGCCAAGGAGTGGGGCAGCAAGAACAACGCCACGGTGACGGTCGACCACATCAACTACGCGGACATCCCGACCCGGACCGCGGCGGAGATGAACGCGGGCTCAGGCCACGACCTCATCGAGTGGATCGTGCCGGCCTCGCAGTACGAGCAGAGCGTGGTCGACATGAGCGACGTGGTCAAGAAGGTCGAGGCGAAGTACGGCAAGCAGTACGAATTCGCGCGCCTCACCAACTTCAACCCGCACACCAACCGCTACTTCGGCTTCACCTACAGCTTCGCCCCCGACCCGGGCGACTACCTCAAGAGCAAGTTCACGCAGGTGGGCATGCCCGACGGGCCGAAGACGTGGGAGGAGATGCTGACGGCGACCGCTCAGATCAAGGCCAGGACCAAGGGCGCGATCCGCGGCGGAATCGGGTTCTCGCCGGAGCCGGACTCCAACATGGCCGCGCGCGCACTCATCTGGTCGTTCGGCGGCGCCGAGCAGGACAAGGACTCCAACGTCACCATCAACTCGGACGAGGTCGTCGCGGCCGTCGACTACATGGCGCGCCTGTACAAGCAGGCGGAGACCGCCGAGGTCTTCAGCTGGAACGCCGCCTCCAACAACCAGGGCCTGGTCGCGGGCAGCCTTTCCTACATCCTCAACTCGATCTCCGCCTACCGCACCGCCCAGGGCACCAAGCCCGAGGTCGCCAAGGACATCTTCTTCACCAAGCCGCTGGCCGGCCCGAACTCGGGTGTCAAGCCGCTCGCCAGCGAGCACGTGATCCTGACCTACATCATTCCGAAGTTCTCGAAGAGTCAGGACGTAGCGAAGGAGTTCCTGCTCTACCTGGCCGACCACTCCGCCGACTACGCGTACCAGTCCAAGCTCTACGAGTTGCCCGTCAACCCGAACACACAGGCGCAGAACCAGCTCTACGCCCCGGGGGGCTGGCTGGACAGCGATCCGTACAAGTCCGACCCTGCGGACAAGCTCCAGGTGCTGAAGGACGCGACCACCTGGAGCGTCAACGTCGGCTACCCGGGACCGGCGAGCCCGGCCATCGGCGAGATCTTCGACAAGAACATCCTGCCGTCGATGATGGCCGCCGCCGCCAGGGGTCAAAGAACGCCCAAGGCGGCGGTCGCCGACGCGGAGACGCAGATCAAGGCGATCTTCCAGTCGTGGCGAGCCAAGGGTCTGGTCGGCGGGTCTCGTTAGCCTGACTCCAGCGGGGGCCTGAGATGGCCGAGGTCGAAGTCCGAGAGATTCGGAAATCGTTCGGCGGCGGCAGCCCTGCGGTCGACGGCATCAGCCTGACCTGCGGGGACGGGGAATACCTGGTCCTGCTCGGCCCCTCGGGGTGCGGCAAGACCACGCTGCTGCGCATGATCGCGGGCCTCGAGCATCCGACGGACGGCGACATCCTGATCGGCGGACGTTCGGTGCGGGCGCTGCCGCCGCGGGCCCGCAAGATCGCGATGGTCTTCCAGAGCTACGCGCTCTACCCGCACAAGCGCGTGGAGCAGAACATCTCGTTCCCCCTCGAGGCGCAGGGCATGTCCACCCAGGAGCGGCTGGAGAAAGTGAAGTGGGCGTCGGGCCTGCTGGGAATCGGCCACCTCCTGCAGCGCAAGCCGCGCCAGCTGTCAGGTGGGGAGCGGCAGCGCGTCGCGCTGGCTCGCGCACTCGTCCGCGAGCCGCAGGTCTTCCTGCTCGACGAGCCGCTCTCCAACCTGGACGCCAAGCTGCGCGCGTCGGCGCGGCTGGAGCTGAAGCAGTTTCAGCAGCGGGTCGGCGTCTCCACCATCTACGTGACCCATGACCAGGTCGAGGCCATGGGCCTGGGCGACCGGATCGCGGTCCTGAACTTCGGCCGGCTGCAGCAGATCGGCACGCCGGAGGAGATCTACCACCACCCCGCGAACACATTCGTCGCGACCTTCGTCGGCTCGCCGCCCATGAACCTGCTGGAGCGGGACGGCAAGCTGCTCGGCTTCCGCCCCGAGAACATCGAGCTCGAGAAGGGCGCCGCGGCTCGCGACGACGCCACGATCTTCCCCAGCCGCGTGCTGCGGGTCGAGAACCTGGGCGCGGACCGCTACGTGTACCTGCGCGTCAAGGACGACAGGGGCGACACCAACGTCATCGCCAAGCTCGCCATCGAGCATCCACTGAGGGTGGCCACCGACGACGACGCCGACCTCGTCATTCGCAACCGGCACCTCAGAGTTTTCGACCGCGAGTCCGGTCAAAAGATCGCCGCGTGAGCGAACCCGCCGTCCGGCGGACGGTGATCGTCGACGAGACCTTCCGCGTCCATCACCTGCTCGACCGCGAAGACGTGCTGGGCCCGCTGATGCTGTCGCCGCTGATGGTCTACCTGGTCGCGCTGGTCGGCCTTCCCCTGGTGTTCGTCTTCGTCTACGCCTTCAGTGACGCGACCACTGGTTCCCCGGACTTCTCGTTCGTCGGTCTGCAGACGTTTCAGCACACCCTCGACGACCCCGTGTTCAGGATCGCGCTCCGCAACACGGTCCTCTTCACCGTCGTCGCCCAGCTCATCGTCGTGGTCCTGGCCACGATCCTGGGGTTCGTGCTCTCGGCCGATTTCCGAGGTAAGTGGTTCGTGCGCTTCCTCGTCCTTCTGCCCTGGACGACGCCCATCGCGCTGAGCGCGCTGGCCTGGCTGTGGATGCTCGACTCGCTGTTCAGTCCCTTCAACTGGATCCTCGGTCAGCTTCACTTCATCGATGTCGGCACGCCGGTGGCGTGGCTCGGCCAGGACTCGCTCGCGGTCGCATCGGTCGTGGCCCTCAACGCGTGGCGCACCCTGCCGTTGGCCGCGGTGATCCTGATGGCGGGCCTGACGTCGATCCCGCCCGAGCTCAACGAGCAAGCCCAGGTCGACGGCGCCGGATTCTGGAAGCGATTCTTCGACATCACGATGCCGCTGCTGGCGCCGATCATGATGGTCGCGATCCTGTTCGGCATCGTGGCCACCTTCACGGACATGGCCGCGGTCTACATCCTGACCCGAGGCGGTCCCGGCTTCGCCACCCAGGTCCTCGGCAGCTGGTCGTTCTACACCGGGATCCAGGGCGGCAGCCTGGCCCAGGGCGCGGCGATCGGAATCTTCATGTTCCCGGTACTGCTTGGGGTCTGCATCCTGATGCTGCGGCAGGCATCGCGGGTTGACGTGGTCTGATGGTCGCCCGCTCGCCCGGAGTGGCCATCTCGCGCTGGGCGGTGCTGGCGGTGTTTGCGTTCCTGTGCGCCTTCCCATTCGGCTGGGCCGCGTTCACGATGTTCAAGGCCGACGCCGACCTTTACACCGTCGGCCACGTTCCCTTCTTCTACAACTCGCCCCCGACCTTCGAGCATGTGAGGGTCCTGTTTGCGGACACGGCGTTCATGACCTTCGTCCGCAACAGCTTCGAGATAGGTGTGATCGTGGTTGTGATCACCCTCGCGATCAGCGTGCCCGCGGGCTACGCGATCGCGCGCCTCACCGGCCAGTGGGGCGGAAAGCTGGCGATAACCGTGTTCATCTTCTACCTGGTCCCACCGACGCTTCTGTTCCTGCCCCTGTCGCGCATCGTCGCCGAGCTCGGCTTGCAGGACACGATCTGGTCGCTTGTGCTCGTCTACCCGACGCTGACCGCGCCCTTCTCGACGTGGCTGCTGGTCGGGTTCTTCCGCAGCATTCCGCGCGACATCGAGGAGCAGGCGATGATCGACGGCTACAGTCGCGCCGGGGCGGTGGTCCGCACCGTGCTCCCGCTGGCGGTGCCCGGTTTGTTCACGGTCGTCATCTTCACCTTCGCGTTCACGATGAACGACTTCATCTACGCCGTGGCGTTCATCTCCTCGTCGGCCAACATGACGGTGAGCGCCGGCGTGCCGACGGAGCTGATCCGCGGAGACGTCTTCTTCTGGCAGTCGTTGATGGCCGCCGCGGTGCTGGTCGCCATCCCGGTGGCGCTTGCCTACAACTTCTTCCTGGACCGTTTCGTCCAGGGCCTGTCCCTGGGAGCCGTGAAAGGCTAGGCCCGAAGTCTCTTCATCAATTTCGGGATGTCGAGTTTCGGACGCGGGAACTGCGGGTTCATCTCGCCCAGGGTCTCGATGAGGATCTTGCTCACCGCCCAGTTTCGGTACGCCTTGTTGTCGGCAGGGATGACGTACCACGGCGCCTCCGGCGTCGAGCATCGTGTGATCGCCAGGCCGTAGGCGCTCATGTAGTCGTCCCACAGCGCGCGTTCGTCGATGTCGTGCTCGTTGAACTTCCACCGCTTGTCAGGGTTTTTCAATCGGTCGACGAGCCTCTGGCGCTGCTCCTCGTACGAGATGTGCAGGCAGAGCTTCACGATCCGCATGCCGCCGCCCGCGAGCTCCTTCTCGAAATCGTTGATCTCGCGGTAGCGCCGCTCGATCACGTTCGGCGGCGCCAGGTCGTGCACCCTCACCACGAGCACGTCCTCGTAGTGCGAGCGGTTGAAGATGCCGATGGCACCTGCCTGCGGCACGCGGCGGCGGATCCTCCACAGGAAGGGATGGCGTCGCTCTTCGGGCGTCGGCACTTTGAA
>DASWDZ010000050.1:0-9947 GCA_036395015.1 Candidatus Dormiibacterota bacterium
GGGGAAGACGTTTGGGGAGATGCCGCCCGAGGAGAAACGCAAGTACAGCCACCGGGCCGCCGCGGTGCGCGCGCTGCTAGAGTCGGGCGCGCTGCAGGAAATCGGGCGGTAGCTTAGCTCGGAAAAGCGCCTGGTTTGGGACCAGGAGACCGCGAGTTCAAATCTCGCCCGCCCGACCAATGACGCGACTGGGACGAATCGCTAAGCCAGGTTGGCCCAGGCCCGCCGGGAACACAAACTGTGCCGAAAATCGGCAAATCGCGGCATTAAACGGCCCAGATTGGCACAGTTTGTCGCGGCAGGCGCAGCCGTCTTAGCTCTTCGCCGGCTGTCTCATCGCCTCGTGGATCACGTGGCCGTCGTGCCACTCCGGCTCGCCTTCGAGATGCTCCAGCATGCGCCGGTACTCCTTGTCCATCTCCGGGCTGTCGGCATTCTTCTTGTAAGCCTCTTCGCTCTCGAAGACGACGCTGAGCCACAGCTCATTCGGGTCTTGGGTGCTGCGGAAGACCGTGTGGTAAACCCAGCCCGGCGGAGGGTCACCCTCGAAGGACCCCATCTCGTCCATGAGCTGCTTCTCGTGTCCGGGCTTGAGCCGGTACCTCGCGACAGTGCCAAACATCATCTGCATCTCACCTCCAGCCCGATCGTAGCGCGCTAGCTCTTGCCGAACAAATCCCGCAGTTCATCCTTCGCCGCCTCCAGCCGGTCGCGGCGTGCTCTCGGCAGGTTCTTGCCGGCACGGTTGATGTAGAAGGTCAGCATCGACATCGCGGAGCGATAGGGGTCACTCTTGCGGCGCGTGCTGTGCTCTGCAGATCGCTTCAACGACTGGGCGATCTCGCGCGGGCTCTCCTTCGTGAACACGCTCGGCTCGAGGTCGAGCGCGTTGCTCTTTTCGGTCACCTCGCGCGACCAGCGCTTCGATTTCGTCGCCAACTTTCACCTCCAGAGAGATAACGGTCGACTTTGGTTACATCGATCGCCCGGAGCGCTTCCTATTGAGGTGCCTGGGCGCCCGAACAAACGTGCCCTCGTAACTTGGAGGCGACGATGAGGAGCTTCCTCAGTCCGGTGTGCCTTGTCCTACTTCTCTTGCTGCCGTTAGGGGTGATGGCATGCAACCTGGTCCCGTCCGGCGGCAAGGCCACCCTGCCCCCGACGCTCTCCCTGCAGGACGAATCCGGCGGCGTCGTCGCCTTCCAGTCGGGCCAGCCGATCCCAACCTTCGACCGGCAGCCTCGCCTGCAGGCCGACCTCGACGGCTCATGGAGGTTCGAGGCGCAGGCCATTGACACCGGGTTGACCCTCACCGACCGAAACAGCTCGCTGAAAGAGCTCACCGCCGAGGTCGGTCCACGCGCCGGCGTTCTGTACGACGACTCGAGCTGGTCGAGCATCGACGTTCCAGGCACCTTCAATCCTCCACCGCACCGTGACACGACCGGCGGTTACTACCGGCGAAGCTTCTATGTGCCCACCGTCTGGAGCGGAAAGTACGCGCTCCTGAAATTCGGCGCCGTGCGTTACGTCGCCGATGTCTGGCTGAACGGCCATTACCTTGGCTACCACGAGGGAGGCGACACGCCGTTTGCACTGGACGCCACCGAAGCGCTGATCCCAGGCGGCTACAACAGCGTTCTCGTCCGGGTCGACAACCCGGAGTGGGGCACCCGCGACGACATCGTGCCGTGGGGCCTCGCCGACTGGTGGAACTACGGCGGGATCGTCGGCGACGTCTGGCTCGAGGCGCTGCCGCCGTTGAGCGTCGTCCGCGCCGACGTCACACCGCACCTCGACGGAGCCGACGTCTCGATCGTCATCCAGCATCGCGGCGAGGGCAGCACCGCCGGCGTGGTCGACGTGCGCCTGTGGCCGGCGCAGGTCAACGACCGCAACCGGATCAGTCCGGACGCCAGGACCCTCATTCCGCTGGACGCCGAGACATTGCTCGAGCATCAGATCGACATCGGCACGGTCAGCGGCGAGTCGGTGTCTCGGATCGGAGCGCCGTTCTCGATTCGACCGGCCGACCTGTGGAGTCCGCGCTTGCCCGCCCTCTACGTCCTCCAGGTCACCGTCCTCGAGGACGGTCAGCCGGTCGACGACCTCTACACCAGCTTCGGCCTCAGGCAGGTGCGGGTCGACAGCAACGCGCCTCGCCTCCTGCTCAACGGCCAACCGGTCGTTTTCAACGGCGTGGCCATGCACGAAGAGAAGCAACTCCCGGTCAAGGGTGGCAAGCCCGCGGGCGGACCCCTGACGTCACCCGAAGACATCGAGACGATCCTGCGGCGCGCGGTGGCAGTTCACGCCGACCTGGTGCGTGTCGACCACCACCCGCCCAACCAGATGCTGCCAGTCCTCGCCGACCGGCTTGGCGTCGCTTTGTGGGAGGAGATCCCTCTCTACCACTACACGCCGCAAACGTTCTCCATCGCGACCGACCGCGGCATCCCGCAACAGATGCTCGCCGAGATGGACCTGCGCGATTTCAACCGTCCGAGCGTGCTGTTCCACGGTTTCGCGAACGAGTCAACCGGCACCTCAGAGCGGCGGAGCGCGCTCGAAAAGCTCCACGCGCTAGACCGCAAGCTCGACGGCACCCGGCTGACCGGACAGGCCGCCTACGGAACCGAGCCGACCGACCGGACGAGCGCGAACCTTGACGTCGCCGGTTACACCGTCTACTACGGTGTCCTGTACGGGGGACGTCTCTCAGGAGCCGTGCTGCAGAAGGCGCTATCGGATGCGCACAGGACCTATCCGAAGAAGCCGATCATGGTGCTCGAATACGGCCACTGGGCCGACAACGCGGCGGACGAGGGGCAGCAAGCCCGAGTCTTCAACACCTATTACTCGCAGCTGGAACCCAACTTCGACACCGAACCAGGCGGCTTCATCGGAGCCGCCGTGTGGTGGACGCTCGACGATTACTGGACGCAGCGTCCGGGGCTCGAGGTCGAGACGTTCGGTCTGTATAGCCCCCGCGGTGCGCTGCGCATGGCCGGGTCCGCGGCCGAACATGCCTGGGCGCGAAGCGCACCATCTACGTCGCCGGGGCCGGTGAGATCGAGCGGAGTCGCGATCGCGATCCAGCCGAGCGAGCGCCACTCCAGGCTTCCGCTCTACATTGCTTACGGTTTCGCATTGCCGGCATTACTGCTGACCGTATTGATCTTCGTTCTCACTCGCGTGAGACGGCCGGCATGGTGAACGACTTCCTGGTCCGCCTCTCGATTCGCAGCGCGATGTTCGCGGGTGCGATCACCGGCTTCGTCTTCGGTCTTTTTGCCGGTGTGACGCTCGGGGCCATCATCAGCTGGTTCGCGGGGGCGATCGTCGACTGGCAGTCCCAGCTCGGGTTCAGCCTCGGGGTCACCCAGCAGCTGCTCCCGCTCGGGGACCAGGTCGAGTCGCTCGACACGATCGCCGACCGGTGGTTCCTGGTGATCCCGGCGGTCGGTATGCTCGCGGGCGTTCTGGGGGCTCTGATCGGTCTGCTCGCCGGCGGGCTATGGGCGGCGCTGGTGAACATGGGCGTGCTGCCGATCCAGGTCACGGTGATGCGGCGCAACGTCGCGACCACCCCGATGCGACGGGCCGGCGACCGCCGCCACGTGCGAATGCGCAACCGGCGGAAGGCCGTCGGCGAGTAAGTAGTACCGTACGCGCGTGATCGAAACGCGCGTCCACGGCTCGGTGGAGACAGGCTTCGAGCCTGTCCACGACGCGTTTACCGCCAACTTCGAGCGGCACGGGGAGAAGGGGGCCGCGTGCTGCATCTACGTCCACGGTCGCAAGGTGGTCGACGTGTGGGGCGGCACTTACGAGGCCGACACGCTGCAGATGGTGATGTCGTCGACCAAAGGCGTGGTCGCGGTGGCGGCGCACATCCTGGCCCAGGAGCGAAAGCTCGATTTCGATGCGCCGGTGGTCGAGTACTGGCCGGAGTTCGCGGCAGAGGGCAAGCAGACCATGCCGGTGCGCTGGCTCTTCAGCCACCGGGCGGGACTTGCGGCGATTGACCGACAGCTCACCATCGAGGACGTCTACGCGTGGACCCCGGTCGTCGCCGCGCTCGCGTCGCAGCGACCGCTGTGGGAGCCCAACTCCGCCCACGGCTACCACGTCGGCACTTACGGCTGGCTCGCCGGCGAGGTGATCCGCCGCATCACCGGCCAGTCGGTGGGCGAATTCGTGGCCGCCCGGATCGCTCGGCCCCTCGGACTGGAGCTGTGGATCGGGCTCCCTGAAGCGATGGAGGCCCAAGTCGCGCCGATGATCGCTTCGCCGCCACCTCCGCCGGGAACACCCGTCGACGTCTTCACGGCGAGGCTGCTCGATCCCTCGACCCTCCTCCACAGGGCCTTTGTGAATCCCCCGCTACCGGCCCCGGTCTTCAACGAGCGCGCGTTTCATGCTGCGGAGATCCCCGCCGCCAACGGGATCACCAACGCCCGCTCGCTCGCCCGCATGTACGCCGCATGCATCGGCGAGTTGGATGGCATCCGCCTGCTCGAGCCCAACACGGTGGAGGCGGCAACCAGGGTCCAGTCGGCGGGTGAAGACCTTGTCCTCGGCTATGAGACTCGGTACGCGACCGGCTTCCAACTCTCCTTTCCCTTCCGGCCGATGGCCGGTGAAGGCTCGTTCGGGCACTACGGGATGGGCGGCTCGGTAGGCTTCGCGGACCCCACCCGGGGCATCGCCTTCGCCTACGTGATGAACCAGATGGTGCCCTCGGGAGCCGTCGATCCCCGAACCAGGAGCCTGGTCGAGGCGCTGATCGGCTGTCTGTAGACCCTTCCCGCGACCGCCGTCCTAAGATGCAATCGCTGGTGGAAGGGGTATGACCACGGCGGACCTGGTCTTTGGAGGTTGCCTCCTGATCGGGGGTGGCCTTCTGCTTATGACCCTGATCTTCGACGACCTCCTCGGCGGTTTTCTGAACGCCTTCCACTTCGGGCTCGACCTCGGCGGCGTCTCGCCGACACCAGTCCTGCTCGGCTTCGTCGCCATGTTCGGGGTGGGCGGCCTCCTCGGCATCCACGGTTTTGGGATCGGCATCGGCCTGGCGACGCTCGTCGGGGTGGTGGCCGGGGTGGTGGGGGCCGCCGTCGTCCTTGGCGCCTTCAAGTTCTTGCGCCAGGCAGAGTCGACCGACACGTTCAGCCTGGAGGACATGGTCGGCGCCACCGGACGCGTCTCGGTAGCCATCCCGGCGAACCGTTTCGGCACCGTCCTCATCAGCTTCGCCGGCGCGTCACACAACATGACCGCCACCGCCGACGCCGAGATTCCCGCGGGCCGCACGGTCAAGGTGGTCGCAGTCGCCGGCACCAACCTGGTGGTAGCGCCCACATCCCCGGTTAGCACCTAAGGAGCACCTTGCCATGCCTGAATTTGTGACCTCGACACCGTTCCTGGTCGTGACCGGCGTGATCATCCTCATCCTGCTCATCGCCTTCGTCTCCAGCCGCTACCACGTCGCCGGCGCGAACGAAGCCCTGATCGTTGCGGGCTCCCGGGGGGCCAAGGTGCGCGACGAGCGCGGACAGGTGGTCGCCACCCCGGGCGACAAGGGCGTCAAGGTGGTGGTGGGCGGCGGCACCTTCGTTCGGCCGCTGCTCGACCGGGTCGGCAAGCTCAAGCTCACGGCGCGGCAGATCAGCGTCCAGCTGGCCGACGCCGTGACGAGCCAGGGCATCAAGGTCCAGGTGCAGGGCGTCGCCACGTTCAAGATCGGCCGTGACGTCGAGTCGCTGAGAAACGCGGCCGAGCGATTCCTCGACGCCAAGCCCGAGCAGGTCGACTCGATTGTCAAGAACGTGCTCGAAGGGTCGCTGCGCTCGATCGTGGGCACCTTGACCATCGAGGAGCTCATCCGCGACCGGCAGAAGCTGCTGCAGCAGGTTCAGGACGCGGCCAAGGGCGACCTCGCGACCAGCGGCTTGCAGATCGACGCCTTCACCATCCAGAGCTTTTCCGACGAGTCGAACTACATCGAGCTGCTCGGTCAGCAGAGCGTCGCCACGGTGTCGCGTGACGCCCGCATGGCCAAGGCTTCGACGGACCAGGAGGCTGCCGTCCGCGAGGCTCAGGCGCAGCAAATCAAGATCAACGCCGCCCGCGATGTCTCGCTGCGCGAGGCGGAGACGCGGACCCAGGTCGCTGCAGCGCAAGCACGCGCCGACCAGGCGGGTCCGCTCGCCCAGGCTGAAGCTACACAGGAGGTCGTGCGGAAGCAGACCGAGCTCGCGCAGCTGGAGGCCGACCGGAAGGAGAAGGAGCTGCTCTCGACGACCGTCAAGCCGGCAGCGGCCGAGGCGCAAGCGGTGATCGCTCGCGCCGAAGGTGCGAAACGCGCGCGCATCGCATCGGCCGAGGCGGACGCGGAGACGACCCGGCTCGAAGGTGGGGCCGAGGCGCAGATCGTTCTGACCAAGGGTGAGGCCGAGGCCAAAGCGCTTGCCATGCGGGCCGACGCCTACAAGCAGTTCAACGAGGCGGCCATCATCCAGACTGTGCTCTCAGCGCTGCCGGACATCGTCCGCGCGGCGGCCGAGCCGATGGGCCACATCGATTCCCTGACGGTGATGAGTGCCGACGGCGCCTCCGACATCGTGAAGAACGCAACCCGGGCCATGATCGAGTCGACGACCGCGATCAAAGGCCTGACCGGCCTCGACGTGCCCAATCTCGTCGGGGGCGCGCTCGGTCGCGGCTTCGGGGAGAAGCTGCGGACCGGCGAAGGCGACCGTGAGGCGGAGGACACGGCGACCGACCGCATCACCGAGATCGCCGGTCAGGGTCTGACGACCTTGAAGTCGCAGGCGGCGCACGACACCGCAGTCGCCAAGGCCGCTGTCGACGAAGCCGTCGCCAAGGCTCAGGAAGAGGCCGCGAAGGCCGTGGCCGAGGCCGCCAAGGTGAAACAGGAAGCGGTGACCGCGGCCGAGGCGAAGGCGGCCGCAACGATCGCCAAGGTGTCCCGGCGCGACGGCAACGTCAAGCAGTGGGCCAAGTGGATGGCCGACCAGCTGCGCCAGGTGCCCGACATCAGGTCCTACGGCAAGGTTCGGCTTCGCGACCTCGCCGAGAGTGGCCCCGCAGCCGCCCGGGGCATGTGGGCGACGGCCAGGGAGGCCTTGATCCAGCAGTACGGCGACGTCACGGTTGAAGACCTGCTGGCCCAGTTCGAGGGCCTGAAGAAATAGGCCGCGGCCCCTCCGGCGCTGCGCGCCACCTCCCCATAAATGGGGAGGAGTTGGAGGACGGCTCACAAAGCGGGAAGCCCGCTTGCGCGAGCTTCCCTAGGCTGGGGTGGGGCGTGGAGTCGAATCTGGTGGGTCCTTTATCGACCGACGATATAGTACCACAGGCTTGTGCCGTCCACAAGATATAGACAGCTGGGGAAAGATCGGTTGAAGCTGCCGCTCCCTCTCGACATGGAGCCGATGCTGTCGGCAATCTCCGAGAGTGGCATCCCCAAGGGTGACAGCTGGGAGTACGAGCCCAAATGGGACGGTTTTCGGACCCTGGTCTTCCGGGATGGGGACGAGGTGGCGCTCATGAGCCGGGGCGGCCGCTCGATGACGCGCTACTTTCCGGAGGTCCTGCCCGCCGTCCGCAAGCTCAGAGCCTCCAGGGTCGTGCTCGACGGCGAGCTCGTGGTGGTGGGCGCCAACGGGTTGGATTTCGGCGCCCTGCAGCAGCGCGTCCACCCGGCCGAGTCGCGCGTGCGCATGCTCAGCGAGGCCACTCCGGCCTGGTTCATCGCCTTCGATGTGGTCGCCGAGGGCGACGAAGACCTTCGCAAGCATCCGCTCGGCGAGCGCCGCAAGCGACTCGAGAAGCTGCTCAAGGGCGTGAGGTCGCCGATCTTTCTCACCCCGTACACGCGTGATCCCAAGACCGCCGAGGACTGGTTCGAGAAGTTCGAGGGCGCCGGCCTCGATGGCGTGATCGCCAAGTCGTGGGACGGAACCTACGTGCCTGGGAAGCGACTCTGGGTGAAGGTAAAACACAGGCGCACGGCTGACTGCGTCGTCATCGGATGGCGAAAGACCAGCGACGGCTCAACGCTCGGGGCGCTGCTGCTTGGGCTGTACGACAAGAAGGGCTCGATCCACTATGTCGGCCACACCTCGTCGTTCAACGCGGCAGAGCGCAAGGAGCTCATCAAGAAGCTGAAGCCGCTCGAGACCGCGATCCCCGAGGAGGAGTGGAATGCCGATCCCGGTCGGATGCCAGGCGGTCTGAGCCGGTGGTCGCGGGGTAAGGACACCGAGTGGGTCGCGGTTCGCCCGGAGCTCGTATGCGAGGTCAGCTACGACAAGCTGGAGGCGGGCGAGCGTTTCCGACACGCGACCGGCTTCATTCGCTGGCGCCCTGACAAGCCACCGAAGAAGTGCGGCTTCGAACAGATCGCGTCAGCGGCCCAGTTCAACGTGCGAGGGATCTTCCGGAGCAAGTAGGAGAGGGCGCGCGCCGGGGCCACCGGGACCGTAGTACTTGATCGCCGCGCGGCCGAGCCCGGTGACCGCGATCCAGTCGAAGCCCGCACCGATGCCTACCCCGACGCCAAGAGGGACCACGCGCGCAGCCATCTTGGCCGCGCCGGAGGTGGCAAACCGGCTGAAGATGCGAGTGACGAGGCGGCCGCCTCCGTGTACGACGAGGAGGTTCGGCACGCGCCGGAACGCCGCGATGGCGAGACGCTCGCCGCCGGCGACCAGGACATCCTCGCGCAGCTTGAGCGCGCCGCTGGTGAGGCCGACCACGACCAGGGCCTCGAGTACGCGTCCCTGGGATCCCCTCAGCTCGTGGCCGAAGATCATCGCAATCCCAAGCACCAGCTCGACCTCCTGCTCGAGCGCGTAGAAAGCCTGGCTTGTCACCGTGCCGATCGCGAGCGCGGTCCCGAGGCCGGGTGCGATTGAAGCCGCTCCACTGATCGCTCCAGTGGCTGCAACTCGCCGCCGGGTGGAACGGATGAGCACATGAGCCAGTTGATCGTTGGTGTAGAGCGGATGGTCCGCGCGAAGCTTCTCGACCTTGGAGTGGATCGCGGGCTCCCGCGTCTTCATGGCCTGGTCCAGTGAGCGGAGGAGGAATCGAACCTGGGGCGGCAGCTCTTCGGCGTCCATGGCGGTGAAGCCTACCGCACGGGTACTGGTGCGACTTTGTCGCATCGCGAGAAGTTGAATCTGAATACGAAGTTGCGACTTTGTCGCGATAAGGCTTAGGCTCTCGGCGTGGCCTCCATGAGGTCGGTGTTCACCGACACCTTCGATCGGGGCGAACGGCGCCGGCTGGCCGGCTTTTTCGGCTCCGTCGGGATCCTCCACCTGGCCGGCTGGGGCCTGCTCCTCGCCTACGCGGCAGACCATCCGGGTTTCCTATGGCTCGGAGGTATCGCGTACACGCTCGGTCTGCGCCACGCCTTCGACGCCGACCACATCGCCGCAATCGACAACACGACGCGGAAGCTGCTGCAAGGCGGCAACAAGCCGATGGGCGTTGGGTTCTTCTTCTCGCTCGGTCACTCGACCGTGGTGTTCATGGTCGCGGTGGCACTGGGTCTCGCCGTGAAGTGGATCATCCAGGGGGTGGCCGGTAGCGGGGGCGAGCTGCGCAACATCGGCGGCGCGATCGGCGCGTCGGTGTCCGGCGGCTTTTTGGTCTTGATCGGCATCCTGAACTTGCTCGTGCTCGTCGATGTCATTCGGGTCTATCGCAAGATGCGCAATGGCGAGTACGACCGCTCCGGCCTCGAGCTCGAACTGGTCGCGGGTGGCGTGATGACGAGGATCTTCGGACGCCTGTTTCGCGTGATCGAGCACAGCTGGCAGATGTATCCGATCGGATTTCTCTTCGGCCTCGGCTTCGACACCGCGTCGGAAGTCGCCTTCCTCGCCATCTCAGCCGGCGCGGCGGCGCAG
>DASWDZ010000051.1:0-7083 GCA_036395015.1 Candidatus Dormiibacterota bacterium
AATGAGCGGAGTTCGCGTACTCGTCGGCACCCGCAAGGGCGCATTCGTCCTGACTTCCGACGCCAGTCGCAAGAGCTGGAAGGTCGAGGGCCCGCACTTCGCGGGCTGGGAGATCTACCACGTCAAGGGCTCGCCGGCCGACCCGAACCGTCTCTACGCGTCGCAGACCAGCGGCTGGTTCGGCCAGGTCCTGCAGCGCTCCAACGACGGCGGCAAGACGTGGGAGGCCGCCGGCAACGACTTCCAGTACCAGGGCACCACCGGCACGCACCAGTGGTACGACGGCTCGCCTCATCCTTGGGAGTTCAAGCGGGTATGGCACCTGGAGCCGTCGCTGACCGATCCCGACAAGGTCTACGCCGGGGCCGAGGACGCGGCCCTGTTCGAGACCAACGATGGTGGTCAGACGTGGACCGAGCTGTCCGGCCTGCGCACCCACGACAGCGCCCCAACGTGGGCCCCTGGCGCGGGCGGGCTCTGCGTGCACACGATCGTCCTCGACCCCGCGGACGCCAATCGCATGTACGTCGCCATCTCGGCCGCCGGTGTGTTTCGCTCCGACGATGCCGGCAAGACGTGGCGCCCTGCCAACAAGGGCTTGCGCTCGAACACGATGCCCGACCAGGACGCGGAGGTCGGCCACTGCGTGCACCGGATCGCGATGCACCCGTCGCGACCGAACGTGCTCTTCATGCAAAAGCACTGGGACGTCATGCGCACCGACGACTGCGCAGATTCCTGGCGCGAGATCAGCGGCAACCTGCCGACCGACTTCGGCTTCGTCGTCGACGTCAACTCGAACGAGCCGGACACGGTGTACGTGATCCCGATCACCAGCGACTCGCACCACTTCGTGCCCGACGGCAAGCTGCGCGTCTACCGCAGCAAGACAGGCGGCGACGACTGGGAGGCGCTGACCAAGGGTCTGCCGCAGAAGGACTGCTACGTCAACGTGCTTCGCGACGCGATGGACGTCGATGCCCTGGATCCGTGCGGGGTCTACTTCGGCACCAGCGGCGGCCAGGTGTACGTGTCGGCGGACGGCGGCGACACCTGGGATTCCGTGCTGCGTGATCTTCCAGGCGTGCTCTCGGTGGAAGTCCAGACCCTGAAGTGATCCAGGTCGTTCTGCCGCGAAACCTGCAGCTCCTCGCGGGGGTCGGGCGGGTCGTGGAGCTCGAGGTGGACGCGCCGGTGACCCAACGCGCGATCCTCGACGCTCTGGAGGCGAGGTACCCGGCATTGCTCGGCACCGTCAGGGATCGTGTCACCAAGCAGCGGCGACCGATGATCAGGTTCTTTGCATGTGCCGAGGACTTCTCCAATGAATCGCCGGACGCGCCCGTGCCCGAGGAGGTCACCTCGGGGAAAGAGCCGTTCCTGATCATTGGCGCCATCGCCGGTGGATGACTACGAGCAGCGCCGGGGACGCTGGCGCCGCTCGAGCGGCTGCAGCTGTGGGGGTGGCGGGTGTGCCAGCTTCTTCGTCGTCCTCACCGCCGGCTTCATCCTGAGCCTGTTCAACGCTGACGTCGGGCTTGGGGTGTCGGCGCGCATCCCGCTTACCGACAGCAACGTGACCGTCGCCGGCTCGGTTGGCAAGAAGGACAAGGCGGCCGAGGTTCTACCGCCCTACGTCCACGGCAAGCTCGGCGGCAATGAGAACTTCATCAATCAGTCGAACACGCTGACGATCTGGGTCGCCGAGGGGACGGCGATCATCGTCGTCGGCCGGCAGGAAGGAGCCCCGCTGGTCGACCTGCACCTCGAGCTGCGCTAGCCGGAGGGGGTCCCGCGGGGGGAGGCCTGCCTTCCCCGCGCTAAATGACGAAGTAGAAAGTCGCTCCATCGCCGACGGCGCCCTCGGCCCAGATCCGGCCGCCATGGCGGTTCACGATCCGGCGTGCGGTAGCGAGACCGATGCCGACCCCTGGGAAGTCACTCTGGCTGTGCAGCCTTTGAAACGCCCCGAACAACCGGTGCGAGTCGATCATATCGAACCCCACCCCGTTGTCCTTTACGAACACGCGGGACTCGCCGTCGACCGTCTCCCGTCCGATCGTGATCCGCGGCGAGGCTCCCTTCGCGGTGAATTTCCAGGCGTTGCCGACGAGGGTGTCGAGCAGAGTCCGGATCAGCTGCCGGTCACCGTTGAGGGCGATCCCGGCCGCGATGTCCACCTCGACCTTTCGGTTGGGATCCTCGGCCCGCAGCTCGTCCACCACCTGGTTGGCGAGGGCGCTGACATCGACCTCCTCGCGATGGATCTCGCCGCTGGTCAGGCGGAACAGCATCTGCAAACCGTCGAAGACCGCCGTCATGCGCTTGCTCGCGACGCGCATGCTGTCCAGGTTCTCAGTCGCAGCCTTGTCCAGCTGCTTGCCATACGTGTCGAGCAGCTTCTCGCTCAAAGCATCGAACGTCGCCAGCGGAGCACGGAGGTCGTGCGAGACCGCGTAGCTGAAAGCCTCCAGCTCCCTGTTGATCGCGGTGAGGGCGATCGTCCGCTCTTCGACCAGCGTCTCCAGCTGGGTCCGATAACGGCGCAGCTCCTGCTGGGCGCGATACAGCTCGACAAAGACGCTGACCTTGGCGCGCATGACCGCGGGCACCACGGGCGCGAAAACGAAGTCCACCGCGCCGAGGTTGTAGCCGCGGCCCATGTCCGTCTCCGCCTGGTCGAGCGCGGTGACGAAGATGATCGGCGTCAGCTCCGACCGGGGTCGCTGCCGGATCAGCTGCGCGGTCTCGAACCCGTCCATGACCGGCATCCGGACGTCGAGGAGCACGACGGCGAACTCGTTGCGGAGGAGCTGTCGGAGCGCGTCAGCACCCGAAGATGCCTCGACCACGTTCTCGTCCAGCGGGGCCAGGATGGTGCGCAGGGCGAAGCGCTTGGTGGCGTCGTCGTCGACGACCAGGACGTTGACCTTGGTCTTCGCCCGAGGCGCCGGGGCGATCTCGTGGGCCGTCTTGGTGCGCGTCACCATCTCATCTTCCGGAACACGTTCACACCGCTCCGTACTTGCTCGTAGTGATCGCGGTCGGGACAAGCAAGCAGCGACTCGCGCTTGCCCATGGCCAAAAAGCCCCCCCGGATGAGGCTGTCGTAGAAGAGCCGGTGGGCGCGGGCTTGCAGGGACTCCCGGAAATAGATGAGCACGTTCGCGCACACGACCAGGTGGAAGTCGTTGAACGAGCCGTCAGTCACAAGGTTGTGGCGCGCCCAGGTCACGCGGCGCTGGAACCTGGGGTCGAACCGGGCCGTCTTGCCGGCGACCGTGTAGTGATCGGACAGGCGGGCGCGTCCGCCCGCCGCAGCGTAGGCCTCCTCGTATCGCCTGACCCGCTCCAGTGAATAGGAGCCAACCCGCGCCACGGCCAGTGTGTCCTCGTTCAGATCGGTGGCGTAGATGCGGCACCGGCCGAGAACTCCCTCTTCCTCGAGCACGACACCGAGCGCGTACACCTCTTCCCCGGTCGCACAGCCTGCGATCCAGACCCGGCTCGAGGGGTACGTCTTGAGGAGCGGTGCGATCTCCTGGCGGACGCAGAGGATGGTCTCCGGATCGCGAAACATCGTCGTCACGTTGACGCCGACCGCGTTCAGGAACCTGGGCATGAGGGCAGCGTCGTGGAGGATCCGATCCTGATACGCAGACACGGTTTGCACGCCCTCGCGCGCCATCGCGGAGATCAGGCCGCGCCGGATGGGTCCTGCGGCATACTCACGGAAGTCGTACCCGTAGCACAGAAGGATGCCCTCGAGCAGGAGGCGGATCTCGATGTCCTCGATCTCCGTCCCGCCCGCGCCGCCGAGACGCAGCGCTGCCCCCTCATTCGGCGTCACTGAGCCAGCCAGGACTTGAGCATCGACAACAGGTGCGCGTTGTTTATGGGTTTGGCGATGTAATCGGATGCTCCCGCTTCGATGCATTTCTCGCGGTCTCCCTTCATTGCCTTGGCGGTCAAAGCGATGATCGGCCGTTCCGCAAAGGCAGTGAGCTCACGCATCTTCGACATCGTCACGTAGCCGTCCATCTCCGGCATCATCACGTCGACAAGAGCTATGTCGATGTCGCCGCTTCCCTGCAGCAGGTCCAGCGCCTCTTGGCCTGAATCAACCGAGACCACTTCCATCTTCTGACGTTCGAGCAGCGCGGTCAGGGCAAAGATGTTCCTGATGTCGTCGTCGACCACAAGAACCTTCCTGCCCGCCAGGGCGCTGCTTGGGGCCTCGTCGCCGTTGACTGATGTCTCGACATGAGCGACCTCTTCGTCGCGCAGGATGGCCGCGATCTCCTGCTGGAGCCGCTCCGGTGAGCGCGCGTCCTTGATCACGATGCTCTTGGCGGCCTTCCCGAGCTTGATCTCCTCCTTGCGGGTGAGCTCTCGCGCCGTGTAGACGACAAGTGGGGTGGCGCCCAGGGACTTGTTGGCCTGCAGCTCCTCGATCACGCGCCACCCGGACAAGCCTGGAAGGCCCAGGTCGAGGACCACGCAGTCGAACGTCTCCTTCTCGAGCAGGGCGAGCGCCTCGTCTCCGGATGAGACGGCCGTCGTCCTGGTGTTGGTGGGAGTCATGAGGTCGGTGACGTACCGCCGCTGGATCGGATCGTCTTCGACGACCAGGAGCGACTTCGTACCGGCGAGCGCGGGCGGTTCGGAGGCCGGCGCGGCGACCTCTTGCGCTCCGTTGCCTTCGAGGGCCGTCAGCACCGGCCGGGGCGAGACTTCGCCCGTGCGCGTCTCATCGCCGTCGGACGCGGCTGCGCGCCGCTGCGGGCTGATGAGCGGCAGGTAGATCGAGAAGATGCTGCCCAGACCCGGCTCGCTCTGGACCCGGATCTCGCCACCAAGCAAACGAGTCAGCTCACGGCAGATGGAAAGGCCCAGGCCCGTGCCGCCAAACTTGCGGCTCGTCGTCCCGTCCGCTTGCGCGAAGCTCTCGAAGATCGACTGCTGCTTGTCAAGCGGAATCCCGATCCCGGTGTCGATCACTCTGAACGCGATCACGTGCGGTGCCCTGTTCAGCGATTCGTTGGAAGGGCTCCAGCCCGAGGTCGCCATCTCGGCCAGGAACTCGACCTTCCCCTTCTCGGTGAACTTGAACGCGTTGCTCAAGAGGTTGTTCAGGATCTGCTGCAGGCGTTGCGGGTCGGTGGGGATCGTCTCCGGCAAGCCAGGCCGCACCTCGATCTCGAACCCAAGCTTGGTCGCCTCCGCCACATGGCGGAACGTCCGCTCGAGCATCGGAGCCAGCTCGGCGAGCGGCCACTCGCTGATATCGAGCGCCACCGTGCCCGACTCGATCTTGGACAGGTCGAGGATGTCATTGATCAGCTTCAGAAGGTCGGTCCCCGACGAGCGGATGATCGTGGCGTACTCAATCTGCTTCGGGCTCAGGTTGCCGTCGGGGTTGGCGGCCAGCTCTTGGGCCAGGATCAGCAGGCTGTTGAGCGGCGTCCGCAGCTCGTGGGACATGTTCGCCATGAACTCGGACTTGTACCGCGATGTCGTGGCGAGCTGCTCCGCCTTCTCCTCCACCAGCTGTTTGGCGGACTCGACCTCGAGCCTTCTCTGCTCGATCTCCGAGTTCTGCTCGGCGAGCTGGCGCGCCTTTGCCGCGAGCTCGTCGTTCGTGCGCTGCATCTGGTCCTGCTGGCTCTGCAGCTCGGTGGCGAGCGACTGGGACTGCGTCAGCAGGTCCTCGGTGCGGCTGTTGGCCTCGATCGTATTGAGTACGATGCCGATGCTCTCCGCCAGCTGGTCGAGGAAGTCGAGGTGGGTGAGGCTGAAGGGCTGGAAGGAGGCGAGCTCGATCACCGCCCGCAGCTCACCCTCGAAGAGCACCGGGAGCACGACAATGTTGGCCGGTGGCGCCTCGCCAAGCGCGGAGTTGATCTTTATGTAGTCCTTGGGGACGTCGGTGACGACGATGCGCCTCTTTTCCAGCGCGCACTGACCGACCAGCCCCTCACCGAGCTCGAACTCCATCGGGATCGCCTTCCGGGGCCGGTAGGCGTAGCCCGCCTGGAGGGTGAGGTGAACCGGTTTTCCGTTTGGCGGCACGACGCCGTAGAAGACGCCATGCTCGGCATGGACGAGCGGCGCGAGCTCGGAGAGGATGAGCTTGGAGACCGTCATCAGGTCGCGCTGGCCCTGGAGCAGGCGCGTGAATCGGGTCAGGTTCGTCTTCAACCAGTCCTGCTCCTGGTTCTTCTCGGTCGTGTCGTGCAGGTTTCGGATCATCTCGTTGATGTTGTCCTTGAGGTTGGCGACCTCCCCGCTTGCGTCGAGGCGTATGGACCGCGTCAGGTCTCCCTTCGTCACCGCCGTCGCGACCTCGGCGATCGCGCGCACCTGGGTGGTGAGCGTTGCGGACAGCTGGTTCACGCTGTCGGTCAGGTCGCGCCACGTCCCCGCCGCACCGGGCACGTGGGCCTGGCCGCCCAGCCTGCCTTCGGCGCCCACCTCACGGGCGACGGTGGTCACCTGCTCGGCGAACACCGCCAGTGTGTCGGTCATGCTGTTGATGGTGTCGGCGAGCTCGGCGATCTCGCCCTTCGCCTCCAGCGTCAGCTTGCCCCTTAGGTTTCCGTTGGCGACCGCCGTGACCACGCGTGCGATGCCGCGCACCTGGTCGGTGAGATTGCTGGCCATGATGTTGACGTTGTCGGTGAGGTCCTTCCAGATGCCGGCGACGCCTTCCACGTTGGCCTGGCCGCCCAGCTTGCCCTCGGTGCCGACCTCGCGGGCGACGCGCGTGACTTCCTTGGCGAACGCGTTGAGCTGGTCGACCATGGTGTTGATGGTGTTCTTGAGCTCGAGGATCTCGCCGCGGACGTCGACCGTGATCTTCTTCGACAGATCACCCTGCTGGACCGCGGTGGTCACCTCGGCGATGTTTCTCACCTGGCTGGTCAGGTTGCCGGCCATGATGTTCACGTTCTCGGTCAGGTCTTTCCAGACCCCCGCCATGCCCTTCACCTCGGCCTGGCCGCCCAGCCGTCCCTCTGTGCCCACCTCGCGGGCCACGCGCGTCACCTCGTTGGCGAAGGCGTTGAGCTGGTCGACCATCGT
>DASWDZ010000052.1:0-5755 GCA_036395015.1 Candidatus Dormiibacterota bacterium
GAGGACGACATCCTGCGACGGCTCGAACAGAGCGGCAAGGGACGGACGGAGATCTTTCCGACGGGCTCCATTGAGCACATCCAGTGCAACTTCACTGATCCGTGGAAAGAGGTGGACGGCGAGCGGTCGAGCATCAAGACGACCCATCCCGTGTTCTCAGATCCGGCCGTCCGCCAGGCGCTGAGCGTTCTCGTCGATCGCGCCTCGGTCCAGGAGGAGATCTACGGTCGCCAGGGTCAGGCCACCGCGAACTATCTGAACGCGCCGCCCCGCTACTACTCGCGAAACGTGCGCTGGGAGTTCAACGTCGACCGGGCCAACCAGATCCTCGACGCAGCGGGATGGAAGCGCGGCGCCGACGGCATCCGCGCGAAGGACGGCAAGCGCCTGAAGTTCCTCTACCAGACATCGATCAACGCTCCGCGGCAGAAGACGCAGGCCATCGTCAAGCAAGCGTGTGCGAAGGCCGGCATCGACATCGAGATCAAGTCGGTCGTCGCCTCGGTCTTCTTCGCCTCCGATCCGGCAAACCCGGACACCTACCCGCACTTCTACTCCGATCTCCAGATGTATAACACGTCGACCGGGGTCGATCCTCTCTGGGGCATGCGGGTGTTCACGTCGCAGGAGGTCGCCAGCAAGGACAACAAGTGGTCCGGCCGGAACATCACGCGGTGGCGCAACGAGGAGTACGACCGGCTCTGGAAGGGCGCCGAGACCGAGATGGAGCCGGTGAAGCGAGCCGCCCTCTTCATCCGAATGAACGACCTGGTGATCCAGAACGGCGTCGTGATCCCGGTGCTGTGGCGCAACGGCGTCGCGGTGGCGGCGACCAAGCTGCGGGGCCTGGATCTGAGCGGCTGGGACACGTACCTGTGGAGGCTGCCATACTGGTACAAGGCCTGACCGGTCGTGACGCCCCGAACGGGGGCAAACCTGTCAGGAACCACGATCAGTCAGGACAGTGACCGATCCCCCTGGGGAGGACTGAATGGGCGAGCGTGACCTGAGGACGTTGCTCGACGAGGTGAGGCGCGGCCGCCTGAGCCGCCGGCGCTTCGTTCAGATGATCGTAGGGCTGGGTCTGACCGCGCCCATGGCCGCCAAGATGCTGGCGTCGGCGAGCATGGCGCAGGCGCAGACGAAGTGGACGTTCAACCCCACGAAGCGGGGCGGGGGCGGCATCGTCAAGACGCTCTGGTGGCAAGCGCCGACGCTCTTGAACCCGCACTTCGCCAACGGCACCAAGGACCAGGACGCCTCGCGGGTCTTCTACGAGCCGCTCGGCGCGTACGATCCCGACGGAAACATCGTCCCGGTGCTCGCCGCCGAGGTGCCGAGTCTCCAGAACGGACAGGTGGCGAAGGACGGATTGTCCGTGACCTGGCGCCTGAAGAAGAACGTCGTGTGGCACGACGGCAAGCCCTTCACCGCCGACGACGTGGTCTTCAACTGGGAGTACGTCATGGATCCGGCGACGTCCGCCGTCACGGTCGGCCAGTACCGCGACATCTCGCGGATCGACAAGCTCGACAGTCACACCGTGAAGCTCGGCTTCAAGTCGCCGATGCCGTTCTGGTCGGCGGCGTTCTGCGGCCCGACCGGGATGATCATTCCCAAGCACCTCTTCCAGGCTTACAAGGGTGACAAGTCGCGCGAGGCTCCGACCAACCTGAAGCCCGTGGGCACTGGACCTTATCGATTCGTCGACTTCAAGCCGGGCGACATCGTCCGGGGCGAGCTCAATTCGAGCTACCACGTGGCCAACCGACCGTTCTTCGACCAGATCGAGATGAAGGGCGGCGGGGACGCGCCCTCAGCTGCGCGCGCCGTCCTCCAGACTGGCGAGTTCGACTACGCCTGGAACATGCAGGTGGAGGACGAGATTCTGAGGCGTTGGGAGCAGGGCGGCAAGGGCCGCGCCGACATCGTCTCCGGCGGCAACATCGAGCACATCCAGCTCAACACCACCGATCCGTGGACCGAGGTCGACGGCGAGCGGTCCTCGACCAAGACCAGGCACCCCGTGCTGAGCGACCCCGCGGTGCGCCAGGCTCTGAACGTCCTGGTCGACCGCGGGTCGGTCCAGGAGGAGATCTACGGGCGCACAGGCGTCGCCACCGCGAACTTCATCAATGCGCCGTCCCGGTTCGTCTCGAAGAACACGAAGTGGGAGTTCAATGTCGACAAGGCGAACCAGATCCTCGACGCGGCGGGCTGGAAGCGCGGCGCCGACGGCGTCCGCGCCAAGGACGGCAAGAAATTGAAGTTCGTCTACCAGACGTCCATCAATGCTCCCCGGCAAAAGACCCAGCAGATCGTGAAGCAGGCGTGTGGCAAGGCCGGCATCGACCTCGAGCTGAAGTCGATCACCGCGAACGTGTTCTTCTCGTCGGATCCGGCGAACCCCGACACCTTCCCTCACTTCAGCACGGATCTACAAATGTTCACGACCACTATGACCCAGCCCGACCCGCAGCGCTTCATGGACCAGTTCGTCAGCTGGGAAGTCGCCTCCAAGGACAACAAATGGGCGGGCCGCAATCCCACCCGCTGGCGCAACGAGGAGTACGACCGGGCGTGGAAAGCCGCCGAGACGGAGATGGACCCGGTCAAGCGCGCCGCCCTCTTCGTCAAGATGAACGACCTCGTCATTCAGAACGTCGTGGTCATTCCCGTGGTGTTCCGCCCGCGCGTCGCCGCGATCTCGAACCGGATGCGCGACGTGGTCCAGAGCGGGTGGGACGGCGACTTCTGGGCTCTCGCGTACTGGTCGAAGCAGGGGTAACGCGCCGCAGCCGGCCGCGCAGGCCCGCTCGAGCCTGCCCGGCCGGCGCTCAAGAGCATGTCAAAATATCTGCTCCGCCGCACGCTGATCTCGATCCCGGTGCTCGCCGGGATCAGCGCCGTCCTGTTCACGATCCTCGCCTTGGCCCCCGGTGATCCCTTCGAGGAGCTGGCGACGAACCCCAACGTCCCGGCCGAGGTGCGCATGAACCTCCGCGCGAAGTTCGGCCTCGACGATCCTCTTCCCCTCCGCTACGCGCGCTGGGTGGTGGCGATGGCGCGCGGTGACTGGGGCTTCTCGTTCGTGAGCCGCGTCGACGTCGACACGCTCATCCTGCAACGCTTGCCCGCGACGCTCCTCGTCCTCGGCTCGGCCTCGCTCTTGGCGATCCTCATCGCCATTCCCATCGGCACCTATTCGGCCCTCCGTCCCTACTCGATTTTCGACCAGGCCGCGACGACGCTCGCGTTCATCGGATTCTCGCTGCCGACGTTCTTCACGTGCCTCCTCTTCATTCTGCTGTTCAGCATCCATCTCGATTGGCTCCCGTTCATCTACCGGGCGGACATCAGCGCGACAGGATGGCGGTGGTACTGGGAGCACGTCCGGCAGGCCATGATGCCGGTCGCGGTGCTGGGCCTCTTCCAGGCGGCCTCGATGACCCGCTTCATGCGGGCCGCCGTGCTCGACGTCATCCGGCTCGACTACGTCAACACCGCGCGGGCGAAGGGATTGTCCGAGGGAACGACGCTCGTCAAGCACGTCGTCAGGAACGCGCTGATCCCGGTCGTGACACTCGTCGCGCTCCAGATCCCGAGCATCTTCGGCGGCGCCATCGTCACGGAGCAGATCTTCCGCGTGCCGGGGATCGGCTCGCTCCTGATCGCCTCGATCCTCGCCAACGACACGCCGGTGGTCATGGCGGTGACGTTCATTTTCTCGTGCCTGGTGGTGGTATCCAATCTCGCAGCCGACCTTCTGTACGGGTGGCTCGACCCGCGGATCTCCTACCGGTAATGACGGCCAGAGTCGCTTCCCCCACGGTCGCCGACAGGCTCGCGGTCGCGGCGACGGCGTCCCGGTCTTCTCTGTGGCGGGAGACCAGCCGCCGCTTCCGCCGCCACCGCCTCGCCATGGTGGGCACGGTGATCCTCCTGGCGATGGTGGTCGCGGTGCTGGCGGGTCCTCTCGCCTGGCGCTATCCGATCAACGAGATCGACTTCAAGGCCAAGCTCAAGAGCCCGTCGTGGAGCCACCCGCTCGGCACCGACGACCTCGGCCAGGACCTCCTGGCGCGCATGCTCTACGGCGGCCGCATCTCGCTCGCCGTCGGCATCGCCGCGATGCTGATCGCGATCTCCATCGGGACCGCAATCGGCGCCACGTCCGGATACCTGGGCGGCGCGATCGACCACACGCTGATGCGAATCACCGACATGTTTCTGTCGCTCCCCGGGCTGCCCCTGCTGCTGCTGATCGTCTACCTCTTCCGCGACGCGCTTCGAAAAACGCTCGGCCCCGAGGTCGGCGTCTTCATCCTGATCGTCGCGGTGATCGGCGGCCTGCGCTGGATGCCCGTTGCGCGGCTCGTGCGCGCCCAGTTCTTGTCGTTACGCGAGAAGGAATTCGTGGAATCGGCGCGCAGCCTGGGCGCCTCGCCGCTCCGCCAGGTGGTGCGTCACGTCCTGCCGAACTCGATGGGTCCGGTGATCGTGGCCGGCACCATCGATGTCGCCGCGGCGATCATCGCCGAGTCCACGCTATCCTTCCTCGGGCTCGGGTTCCCTCCCGACATCCCGACGTGGGGCCGGATCCTGTTCGACGCCAAGGACAACCTCGACTTCGCGCCTCACTGGGCCCTCTTCCCGGGAACGGCGATCTTTCTCACGGTGCTCTCCATCAACTACATCGGCGACGGCCTTCGCGACGCGCTGGATCCCCGCAAGGTCCTCGGCAAGTAAAGGCTAGCGGTCGTGCAGGGTCTGCCGCACGGCCTTCTCGAGCCGGTCGATCTGAAGCGGCTTGCGCAGTAGGGTAAACCCGAGCCGCCGGCCGTGGCTGTCCAGCTCGGCCCCCGACGCCGTCAACATGATCACGCCGACCGCCGCGTCGCTGGTTCGAACGTTTTCGACCAGCTCGAGGCCAGAGCACCCGGGCATGATGTAGTCGGTGAGGACGAGGTCATAGCTCTTCTGCTTGAAGAGCATCAGGCCTTCGGTTCCGTTCGACGCGACGTCGGCCTCGCAGCCCCAGATCGTCAGCAACTCGGACAGAAGTCCCCGCACGTATCGCTCGTCATCGACGACCAGAACGCGGGGCGGTTTGAGCAAGGTGAAAGCACGGTACGGTGCCGAGCGCGACGAGATCAACAGCGAACATCGCCGCGAGAAATGCGGAACTCGACGCGTCCGACGACGCAGGGCCGCGAGAGAACTGATGACATCAGACGCCCTCATGCGTGCGGGCCGATTTTTGCTAACTTCACAAGGGCTGATGGGCGCCGCAACGCACTCCACCGGCCGATTTTCACGTTGTGAATTTATGGGGATAAGTGGATAAGCCGCGGCTAGGGGCCCTGGTGATGCGACCGACCGTCGATAGTCGGAGCGATCTCGCCCTGCGCCGTGACGGCGTCGAGCACGAGCTGGGCGACTTGCGGCCCGCTGGTTCCGCCGATGATGATTGCGGCCCGTGCAAAGGCAGTGAACCCGTCTCCACCGCGCACCAGATAGCTCGGCACAGCGACGGTGTAGGCGGCATCGTCCGCGAGCGGTCGGTTCCCGACGGAGGCGTCCACGACCCGGCGGCCCACCGGCAACCCGGGATCCCAGACGAGCCGCACCCCGGAGAGCTGCAGGAACCCGCCGCCCTCGCGGTCGGCCTGGGCGAGCCCGTGCTCGAGCGCCGCCCGGAGATCGCGTCCACGCATCTCGAGCTTCAGCACCACATCGGTGAAGGGCAAGAGGC
>DASWDZ010000053.1:0-11039 GCA_036395015.1 Candidatus Dormiibacterota bacterium
GGAGGGCCATGGCGACCAGCTCCGTGATGTTGGGCTCGTCGTCGACGACCAGCACGCGGGCACCGTTGCTGTTGTTCACGTGGATCATGCTGATCTGGTTTCCTGGGAAATTGCTCAGAGAACGTTGGGGATCGGCTTCGACTCGTATTGGTTTGGCCAGTCCGCCAGCCTGTCCGTGACGCCGCTCGCCTGTGCAGGTGTCAACGTAAATTTACAGGTATTGGCTTGCAAGAGCGAACAAAAGTTTGTAGGATTCCAGCATGTCGGTCGAACTGCACGCGCTCGAGGAGGCGGCTCGCGATTTCGAGCGCGAGGCCGACGATGACTTCGTCGACCCCGGGCGCCTTTCCGCGGTCATCGATCGCTTGCAAGGCAAGCTCTGCCGGGTCCTGGTCGCGGCCAGGGACCGCAAGGAACATCTCCTGACCACGGAAAGCGTGTGCTCATGGGCCGCCAGGCAGTGCCACATGTCGAGGTCCGCGGCCGCAGACCGACTTTGCGTAGGCGAGCAGCTTCGGAATCTGCCTCTCATTGCCGAAGCGTTGAGCTCAGGCGAGATCGGCTACCAGGCGGCCTCCGTGATTTCCCACCTGAGCGACCAGCTGGGTGAGAAGCGGCAGTACATCGATGAAGAAGCCTGGATCGGCAACGCCAGGCGCTTCTCCATCAAAGACCTGCGCTACCTGACCTACCGGGCGCGCGAGCTCTGGGACGCTGAAGGCTTCGAGCGCAGCGCCGAAGAGGACTACGAGCTGCGCTCCTTCGATATCAGCGAAACCATTGGCGGTTGGTACCGCCTGGACGGCTGGCTCGACCCTGTGGGCGGAGCTGCCCTGAAGTCCGCAATCGAAGCCCTGTCCCGGCCCCTGGGTGCGGATGACAACCGGACTTCGAAGCAGCGTCGAGCAGATGGAGTGGTCGAGCTGGCGCACCACGTGATGGACGCGGGCCGCATTCCTCGCCGCAACGGCGCGCGGCCGCACATCAGCATCAACACCACCATCGAAGGCCTGAAGGGTGAGCTAGGTGCCACCGCCTCGGAGCTGCAGAACGGAATGCCGGTGTCGAGCAAGACTGTGCAGCGCATGGCTTGCGATGGCACCCTCCACCGAATCCTCAAGGCGGACTCGGTCGTGGTAGATGTCGGTCGTGCGACGCGTTCCGTGTCCCCCGCGCAGTGGCGGGCGCTGAAGGCCAGGCATCGCACGTGCGCGGCGCCGGGTTGCGACCGACCGATCAACTGGACGAACCCGCATCACCTCGAGTTCTGGGCCCACGGCGGCCGAAGTGACCTTCCTAACCTGCTGCCGCTCTGCTTCTATCACCACCGCCTCGTTCATGAAGGTGGCTGGCAGGTGATCAGGGCGGGCGACGGTGTGAAGTTCATCCAACCGGAGCGGGTGTTCACGATCCGGCGCCGGTGGGGTGAGCGACCCAGGGCGGCGTAGGCGGGATGGTGCCCCCGGAGGGAATCGAACCCCCGACCTTGACGTTAGGACCGTCCTGCTCTATCCCCTGAGCTACGGGGGCGGCTAAGGGCAGAGTCTACTGACCAGACCAGCTTGTACCCGGTATCGGCAGGTAAGGCAGCGGGTTCACCACCTGCTCGCTCACGCGCAGCTCGAGGTGCACGTGCGGTCCCGTCGACAGGCCCGTCGAACCCTCCAGCCCGATCACCTGCCCTCGCCTGACGACGTCGCCGTAGTTCGCCTTCGTCGACAGCAGGTGGGCGTACAGGGTGGCGATGCCACCGCCATGGGCGATGACGACGTAGTTGCCGTAGCCAAACGTTGTGTGTCCCACCGCGACCACGACACCGTCGGCCGCCGCCATCACCGGTGTGCCGAGCGGCGCGGAGATGTCGATGCCCGTGTGGAAGTGGCGGTAGGCACCGAGCGGTGGTTCCAGCGCAACCGTCGTCGGCCCGAAGGTCTGCGTGATCGCAAACGACTTCATCGGCCAGGACAGGGCCAGTCCTGCGATCGTCTGGCCGGCGGGCAGCAACCTGTTCACGAGCGCGAGCCCAGTTCCGACCTGTGCCTGCATCCAGGCCGTCTGATACGAGCGAAGAATCAGGTCCTGCTCCTGCGCCTCGAGCAGCTGTGCCAGCGTCGCGGTTACGTCAGGGGGTTGGTTGGTCATGTGCGCCTTGGCGTTGGTCAGCTGGGTGAGGAGGCTCGCTAGACTTCTGCTGACGACGTTTTGAGCGCTGATCACCTCCTGCAGCGATTCCAGGTTGGCGCTCAGGAGGTCCAGGGTGTTGCTCTCGCGGTCCAGGTCTTTCTGCCGCTGGTGGCGGTCCGCCTGCAGCTTCTCCAGGTCCGCCTCCAGCTTGTCCTGCAGCACGCGCGCGCGCTGGCCGGCCACCACCGCGTCGGCGGTCGCCACCAGTGCGTCGTGCAGGTTGCCAGTGCGCGCGATGAGAATCCACAGCGACTGCGGCTCGCGATAGATCGCGCGCGACATCGCGCTCAGCTGCTGCTTCTCGACTTCGATCCGCGCCTCCGTGTCCGAAATGTCGTGGTCGAGCTTTGCGATCTGCTGCTCGAGGTCGGCGATGACCGCCTCCTCCTGCGAGATCTCGGCACTGAGGGTCGTCTGGATGCCGGCGAACTGGTGGAGGGTCCTCGTGAGGCGCTGTTGTGCGCTGAGCGCCCTGGCGACATCTCCGCCCAGGCGCTGCGTCAGCTGGTCGTACGCCGCCTGGTTGGGGTCGACCGGCGCGGTGCAGTCAACGCGGGCGCCCGAGGACGCGGACGGGCTCGGGCAGGGCGACGGCGTCGGGTCGGTGGCGCTCGCGCCGCCCGCGTGCAGGGCCAGGAGCCCGGCGGTCAGGACGGCCGCGACGACAAAGCGTCTCATGCCCGCGTCTTGCGAAAGCCCAGCATCGCCGTTGCGGTGCCGAGCAGCAGGCCGGCCGTGATGATCGCCGCCAGCACATAGCGCACGACGGTCGCGTCGACGCCGGGAAGGATCTGGACGTAGATCGCCCCTTCGAAGCGCACGGCGAGCAGGTACGCGACCCCGACGACAGCGGCGGCAAGGGCTCCGGCAAGGGCTCCGGTCGTGAGGCCTTCGACGACGAACGGACCGCGGATCATCCAGCCCCGCGCGCCGAGCAGCCGGGTTACGCCGACTTCGGGACGTCGGGCCGCGGCGATACCGCGCATCGCATTGGCGACCACCGCGTACGCAACCACCGCGAACAGCAGGACGATGCCGGCCGCGATCCCACCCGCGATGAGCGCGACCTTGCGCAGCCGCGAGTAGGTGTCGGGGTCGTACGAGGTCGGATAGGCGGGATCGACCGCCGGGTCGCCCTTGACCGACGCCGCCACCGCCGCGACCTGGGTCACCATGCGGACCCGCACGTCGAAGGACGCGGGGAATGGGTTGGTGTTGCTGAGGCTCGAAAGGTTGTCGAGGCCGGGCCGCTTGCGCGCCTCGGCGAGAGCCTGCTCGGGCGAGATGTATGTGACGGACGCGACGCGCGAGTCGTCCGTCAGCTTCGAGCGCAGCGCGGAGATCGCGTCTTGCGTGGCGGTGTCCGACAGGTAGACGCGCACGATCGCCGCCTGAGCCGCCTGGTCGGCGACCGCCCGCTGCACCGCGACCCCGACCAGGGCGAGCGTGCCGCACAGCATGAGGAGGAGGGCGATGGTGCCAAGGACCGGCAGCGTCTGCCGCAGGTCCCGGCTCCAGCTGCGAAGTCCGCTCAGGGCGACGAGGCGGTAGCCGTTCGCGCCGAACGCCGCCGCCCGCCGCCAGAGTGGGAGTCGTTGAGGCTTGACAGCGCGGTGCGGCCGGGCGCGGGGTGGGATGACGACCCGCCACCACTCCTTGCGCACCGCAGCGCCGCTGCCATGACCGTTCCCGTTCCCGTTTCCGTTCGAGGCGCCGTTGCCGTTGCCGTTCGCATGACCGTTGCCCCTCGCGATGACCTGCGGGCGCCTGGCGCCGTTCGTCATCACCCTCGCGCTGGGCAGGCGAAGGATCCGGCGTGCGGCGAGAAACGTATGCCGGTGACCGGCCACGATCACCGTCGTGCCCTCGGCCGCCGCCTGCTCGATGAGCCGGCTCACGATGGCGGCGTTTTCCTCGTCAAGCGACGCCAGCGGTTCGTCGGCGAGCAGGACTCGCGGCCTGGTGGCCAGGGCCCGCGCGACCGCGACTCGCTGCCGCTCGCCTGCCGACAGCTGGTGCGGGTAGGCGCCGCGGCGGTGAGCGAGCTTGACCGACTCCAGCGCCTCCAGCGCGCGCTGTTTGATGACCTTGTCCGGGACCTGCGGGTCGCGGACCTGCAGCGCAAGGACTATGTTCTCGAGTGCGTTCAGTCGAGGCAGCAGCCGCTGCTCCTGGAACACGAACGCGACGTCGCGCCGGAGGTTGTCCAGGCGCCGCCGCCAGCGCCTGTGCAGGGCCCGGCCGCGCACCCACAGCTCGCCGGCGTTGGGCCGAAGCTGGCCGTGGACAAGCTTGAGCAATGTCGTCTTGCCGGCGCCGCTCGGACCGGTGATCTCGACGAGCTCGCCCGGCGCGACGGCGAAGTTGATGCCCTTGAGGACCATGTTGCGGCCATAGGCTTTCGAGACCGCGACAAGCTTCACGGCCGGCTCTACGAGCGGCGCGCCCTTGGTTACGGGACGGCGCTTGACCGCACCGTTCTTAACCATCCGCTGCTTTACCGCCTGAACACCGTCGCCGTTCCCGTTTGGCAACCCGGCAACGCGGCCAGACGTGCCTGGTCGACTTCCCACCCTTGGCCCTCCAGATTAGACCATGCCGATCAAGAGAGCCAACGCTAGATTCGGCGGCTGGGATCTCCCTCAGAAAAAGGGGACAAAAGGACTAGGCGCATCCCGTCAAGGCGAGCGGGCGCGGGGAGAGCGAGACCGTGAACGAGCCGCCGGTCGGGGAGATCTCAGCGAGCCTGCTACCGTCCGCCCTCAGGGCCGTGGACACCATTGCGCCGCCGCCGGCCGAGACGTCGCCCGCGACCTGGCGCGGGATGTAGACGATCGTCGGAGCGTCGCCCGCCCGCCCGCTCGCCGCCAGTGAGAAGGCCCCAGTGTCGGGGTCGTAGCGGAAGCTGAGGTGGCTGTCCGCCGAAGTGCGCGGATAGACCGCCGCGAGCATGCGCTCGCGTGCGGCGCGCATGCATCCCGCGGAGTCGGTCTTGAGGCCGGGCGCGTCGAAGATTCCCCAACTGTTCTGGTCGCCGTTTTCCTTCCAGGTCCAGAAGGCATAGCCGACCCGATGCTTTTCGGCTTCGCGCAGGTCGCTTTTCAGGATGTAGGCGTCGAAGTGCGGGTTGGTGCCGAACTCCTCCAGGAAAAGTGCGAGGTCCATCGCTGTCGCCTCTTGTTCTGCCGAGTCCCAGCCCTGGTCATAACCGCCCCACGGGTAGGTCGTGTTGGGCACCGTCTGGCCCAGGAACAGCTTGTCCGGGGTGTACTCGTGGGTGTAAGCGTGCAGCGCGAGGACGACGTTCGGGTAAGAGCTCACCGGAAGGCCGAGATGCGTGGGAAGGTCGGTCACCTCTCGCATCAGCCCGGTGTCCAGGAAGATCAGGTGCTGGCGGTCGCGGACGCCCAGGTCGCGGTAGCCGCATACGGCCGGCATGAAGAATCCCGACCAGCACGGCAGGCCATCGTGGACGCCAGTGATGGCGTCGATGACGCGTCTATAGAAAGGAAAGAGGAGCAGATCGTCGAAGCCGGGCGGAAGGTTCCACCCGATCCACGGCTCGTTGTACACGCCGAAGCCCGCGACGGAGCTGTCGTCCTTGAAACGGCGAGCGATCTGCGCGATCGCGGCGATGTACTCGTCCTGGATGCCGTCGCGGTCGTACCAGAAGTTTGTGGTCGCCTGGAAGACGGCCGGGTTTATCTCGCGGTTTTGGCCGAACACGCGGGATGGAACGCCGTCTGTGATCGTCGCCCATCGCGGAGCACCGCTGTTGCTCTCGAGATTTACGTTCGTACCGCTCCCGACGTAGTGGGAGAACCCGTTCTGGTGCATGTCGATGATCACGTACATCCGCAGCGCACGCGCCCAATCCACGATCTGGGCGATTCGATCCAGGAGGGCAGCATTGAAGCGCCCGCGTTCCGGCTCGAGCACGCTCCACGAGATCGGCAGGCGCACGACGTTGAATCCCAGCGCCGCCATCGCCACAAGGTCGCTCTCGCAAAGCGGCGGATAGCGGCTCTTTCCGAGGTTCTGGGGACAGCGTCCTCCCTCGTATGCCGATGGCTCGACGGGGAAGAGGGGAGACGTGCCGGGTCCGAACTCGAGGAGTCCGGCCGGCGTCGCGCCGTGGAGGATGACCACCCGGTGCTGGTCGTCGGCGATGTACGGTCGCTCGCCGGGCCGGTGCTCGACGTGGAGCCAGGGGAGGACAGCGGAAGCCGGCGGTGACGCGGCGGGTGGCGGCGTCAAGCGAATCGCAAGCGAAGCCACCAGCATCCCCGGGTAGGTCATCGAGGCGACGGCGAAGATGACCAGCGCCACGGTCACGCGGCGAATCACGACGCCACCAGCCAGTAGGTGACGCCGACGACGATCGTCGCGAGGCTGATCACACCGGCCACAAGCCCGCCGATGGCTCGGCTTTCTCCGCGCAGCTCCCCGCCCGAGGCCCGGATCCGCCGCCACGAGTGCGCGCCGCTCCAGATGGCGAATGGTGCGAAGACGCCGAACGGAAGCGCCAGCAGGCCGAGGACCAGGGCGCGGGTCGCCGCGCGGTCCGTCATCGCGCCGGCTTCAGCTCACCAGAGCTTTCCGCCGCCGAACAGGATGTAGAGGATGGGGCCGATGCCCCAGAAGAAGGTGATGATGATCCACAAGAGCTTCCAGAAACCACCCAGGTCCTTGCGATTGACGATGTCGATCACGCACAGGACGAAGGCGACCGGGTGCAGGAAGATCGCCAGCAGGACCTCGACGATGAACTTGATCATCTGATCGCCGCGTGCAGCGGACTTGCGATCCGCGGCCAGCCGCCCGACGGTGCGTACGTCCCGTCGGCGGCCTGTTCGTAGGTTGCCCTGATACGCCCTCGCGCGATCTGGCGCGTCGCTTCCAGGAAACGATCCACCTCAGCCTCCGTGTTGTAAGGCGCCAGGCTCGCCCGGATCGCACCAGGCAAGGCCTTCTTACGCCCGGCGGTGACCTCGCTCTCGACCGCGCTCACGTCGTCCTTGCTCATGTGCAGCAGGTGGAAGACGTACGGGTTGGCGCAGAAGCAACCGTGCCGGACGGCGATGCCCCACTCGTGGCTCAGCGCCGCTGCCACCAGTCCATGGTGCAGGCCGTCCACGACGAAGCTGGCGAGTGCGAGGCGATTGCTTGCTTCGACACCACCGAGGACGCTCACTCCAGGAATGTCCCTGAGACCCATCAGCAGCCGGCGGCCCAGTTTCACCTCGTAGTCGAGCATCTGGTCGAAACCGAGCTCGAGCAGCGTCTCGATCGCCACGCCTAGGGCGACGGCGCCGATGACGTTGGGCGAGCCTGCTTCCTCGCGGTCGGGAAGGTCGGCCCACACGGTGTCGTCCCAGGTCACGATGCTGATCGCGCCGCCGCCCATGACCTCGGGCGCGCCGGCGAAGAAATCCCTCGGCGCGACGAGAACTCCGGCTCCGTACGGCGCGTACATCTTGTGGCCGGACAGCGAAACGAAGTCGAGATGCCCCGAATCGCCGGCTGGCCGGACGTCGATGCGATGGTGCGGGGCGAGCTGCGCCGCGTCGACGGAGACGCGCGCCCCGAATCTATGCGCGAGCTCGGCGACGTCGTGGATGGGGGAGACGAAACCGGTCACGTTCGAGGCGCCGCAGACCGCGACGAGGCTGATCCGGCCTTCCGCGCTTTTCAGCGCGTGCTCGATGGCTTCGAGGTCGATGTGCCCCTCGTCCGAAAGGCCGACCATGACATGACCGCTGCGATGTCGCCATGGCAGCAGGTCGGCGTGGTGCTCCATCTCGGTGACCAGGACCTGGCGCCCGTCGAGCCGCGCCTCTTCCGCCGCGATCCGGTTGAGGGCGTCGGTCGTCCCTTTCACGAAGATGAGGACCTGGTCCCTCTCGTCGACGCCCAGGAACCGCGACACCTGCTCGCGCGCCTCTTCGTAGGCCTCGGTCGAGAGGCGTGATTTGTAGCCGGTGCCCCGGTGCACGCTCGAGTAGAGGTCGGAGAAGCGGTTGACCATGTCGCGGACGCGCGTCAGGGGAGGGGTGCTGGCGGCGTTGTCGAAGTTGATGCCGGTTACCGTGGCGCCGCCATGCAGCGGCACCGGCAGGTCCACGCCGGCGAAGTGCTCCCGCCACTCGCCATGGTGCTGGGATGCCACTCTCGGCTAAATCTAACGCCTACCCGCTGAGCAGGTCGAGACTGTATCGGTCACACTAGCCAGAGCGTTGTCCATAGTGTTGTTGACACGATGCCTGACGTGAGGAACGGCGCCGACTCCAGTCTTGCCGCTCGGGAGCTCAGCTTCCTCGTCCGGCTCGCCCAGGCGGCGGCTTCCACGCCGCGGCCCGACGAGCTGCTCGAGCTGATCATCCGCGAGACCACGTCCGCCATCGGCACGGACGTCTGCTCTCTCTATCTGCTGACGCCGAACCAGCATCTGCTGCTCACGGCGACCAACGGCCTCAACGAGAAGATGGTCGGCAAGGTCACCATGAAGGTCGGCGAGGGCATCACCGGGTGGGTGGCCGAGTCTCGGAAACCAGTCGTGGTCCCGGACGTCAGCAACGAGCCGCACTGGAAATGGGTTCCCGGTCTCGACGAAGACCGCTTCCACTCCATGGCGTCGGTGCCCATCGAGTCAGGACCGCGCCTGGTCGGGGTGCTCAACGTCCAGAGCACGGAGCGTCGCGAGTTCAACCCTGGCGACGTCGACTTCCTTCGCGCCATCGCGGCCCAGGTCGCCGGCATCCTGGAACGAAGCGAGCTGCAGCGGCGGACCGAGGTCCAGCTCGCCGAGATCCGACTGTCGCATGCCATCCACGAGCGCTTCACCAAGCTGTCGCTCGACGGCGCCGGCATCCCATCGATCCTCGACGTGATCGGATCGCTTGCGGGTGGGCGGGCCGCGCTCTATTCGACGGACGGGTACAGGGTGCGCGGAGCCGGCGAGTCGTCGGACGGAATGCCGCAGCGGATCCACGTGCCGCAATTCGCCGGCGCCGCGCGCGAGGTGCGGATCAACGCGGGGCGCCCGGCACGTCAGCTGGACGTCGTCCCGGTGCGAGCCGGCGCGGACATGCTCGGTCTGCTCGCGGTCGGGGTCGACGAGGAGACGGTCGACCCTGAGGGCCGCTTACGCGCGCTCGAGCACGGGTCGACGGTGCTGGCCCTCGAGCTGTCGAAAGAGCGGGCCGCGGCCGAGGTCGAGCGCCGGCTGCGCGGCGACCTGGTCGAGGAGGTGCTCGCCGGCGGTCTCGAGGCAGACGAGGCGGAGCGCATCGCACGGCAGGCCGAGAGGTTGGGTCACCGCCTGCCACAGCGCGCGTGGGTGGTCGTCCTCGAGCCTGACGACGACAAAACCGAGGCCGCGCTGGCGCCGCGCGGTCAGCAGGACCGCCTCGATGGCGCCCTCAGCGGCCTGATCAGGTCCCGCATGCCGGGCGCACTCACTCTGGTCCGTTCGGCCTCGGCCGTGTTCCTGGTGCCGGACGACCTTGCCGCGGACCTGGCGGCGGTCGAGAAGCTCGCGACGCAAGTCCTGGCGGCGGCGGCGCCGGTCATGAAGCCGGGATCGGCGTCGGTCGGTATCGGCAACATCGCGAACGGCGTGAGCGAGCTCGGCCGTTCGCACGTCGAGGCCCGCCAGGCGCTCAGGTTGACCCGGCGCGCGGGGAGCCACGGCCGAGTCGCCTCCTATCGGTCTCTCGGCGCGTTCCGACTCTTGCTGGAGGTCCAGAGCCCCGATTCGCTGCGCCGCTTCGTCGACGAGCTCCTGGGGCCGCTTCTGAAGTACGCACAGTCACGCGACACGCCGCTGCTGGAAACGCTCGAGGCGCTCTCGGCGGCGCGGTGGGTGCGCCGGGCGGCGGCGCGCAACCTGGCCATCCACATCAACTCGATGACATATCGCGTGGACCGCATTCAGTCGCTGACCGGCCTGCAGCTGGACGACCCGGAGACGCGGGTCGCGATCTCGATCGCGCTGCGGGCTCGCGCCATGCTTGGGATGTGATGAAAGTCGAGGCTCTATACCCGATGCTCACTCACTGGCTGATCGGGAAACTGCTCTAAAGAGAAAGGGCCGCGGGATTAGCCGCGGCCTTTCCGTGGTTCAGTTGCTGCGGGCGAACAGGGTCACGATCGCGACCGCGCATTGACAGAGCGGGTTGGCGCCGAGGCTGAGGGTCCACGTCAGTCCGGGGGTCTCGTAGAGCCTGCTCGAGAATGCCTGCCTGTCAGTGACGATCTGGTCGACGGTGTAGACGCTGTTGTTGCCCACTTCTGTGATGGTGAGGAACAGCTGGGTGTCGCTCGGACAGGCCGACAGGCACTCTACGAACGCGTCGAGGCGGATCTGCTTCGCGTGGCTCACGTCGATCGGATCGCTGGTGTATTTGCCTTGCGTCTGGTCGAGGTTCACCTTTACGAGCTGCTCAGTGACGTTGACCACCCGGACATCCTTGAGCGCATCCGCCACGGCGGGGGTGCTGAGGGCCGCGCCGGCCAGAAACGCCACCACCACCGCGAGACTGACCGCGAGCCGACGACTGGACCTACCCATCTTCCTGCCTCCTTTGAGCTAGGGGGCCAAACGGCCGCGAACACGTGGGCCGGAACATAGGGTGGCCGAGAGCGTGCGTCAAGATTCCGCGCACGCAAGTGCCGGCGTTTGCGGATCACAAAAGAAAGGGCCCCGGCCGCCAGCCGAGGCCCTTCGGAGTAGTTCTTTCAGACGTCGCTGTAGAGCATGAACTCCCACGGGTGCGGCCGGAGCGCGACTGCATCGACTTCTTTCTTGCGCTTGTAGTCGATCCAGGTCTCGATCACGTCTTCGGTGAAGACGC
>DASWDZ010000054.1:0-3262 GCA_036395015.1 Candidatus Dormiibacterota bacterium
TGCGCGCGATCGGTATCCAGCCCGACGCGATCATCTGCCGCTCCGAGCTGCCGATCGACAATGACCTCAAGGAGAAAATCGCGCTGTTCACAGACGTGGCGCGCGATGCGGTCGTGTCGGTTCCCGACGTGGAGTCGATCTATGAGGTCCCGTTGATGCTCGAGGCAGCAGGTCTCGGCAAGGTGATGGCCAAGCACTTCGAGCTGGACGAGGCCGCGCACGTCCCCGACCACTCGCAGTGGATCGAGCTCGTGGACAGGATCAAGCACCCGCGCGCGACGGTGCCGATCGCGATCGTCGGCAAGTACATCGCGCTGCCTGACGCGTACCTCAGCGTGATCGAGTCCCTGAAGCACGCCGGCATTCATCACGGCCTCGAGATCGACATCCGGTGGGTTTCCTCGGAGAAGCTGGATGCCGGCGACACCTCGCCCCTGATGGGTGTGGCCGGGATCGTCGTCCCCGGTGGCTTTGGGTACCGCGGCATCGAAGGCAAGGTCCAGGCCTCGCGCTACGCCCGCCACAACCGAATTCCATACCTGGGCCTTTGTCTGGGCATGCAGTGCGCCGTGATCGATTTCGCGCGGGAGAAGCTGGACGCCCCGGACGCCAACTCGACCGAGTTCGCCGCCTTCACCTCGACGCCGGTCATCGACCTGATGCCGGAGCAGCGCAACGTCGACCAGATGGGCGGCTCGATGAGACTCGGCCTGTATCCCTGCAAGCTGCTTCCGGGCTCACACGCGCACAGGGCGTACGGGGAGGAGGTTGTCTACGAGCGACATCGCCACCGCTTCGAGTTCAACAACGAGTACCGCGAGGTGATGAGCGAGGCCGGCATGGTCTTCAGCGGGCTGTCGCCGAACGGGCGGCTCGTCGAGATCATCGAGCTGGTCGACCACCCGTGGTTCGTCGCGAGCCAGTTCCATCCGGAGTTCCGCTCCCGGCCGAACCGGGCCCACCCGCTGTTCCGGGACTTCGTGAAGGCCGCGTTCCTGCAGAGCGGCGACCAGATGGAGCTTCGACCCGCGGAGCTGCTGGAAGAGACCGAGACCTCTTAAGGGATCCCATGGAGCAGCACAGGAGCGGGATACCGTCTTTCGAGGCGCGCGGCGAGCTCTCGCTGGAGCTCGTCCACATCACCGAGGCGGCCGCCCTGGCCTGCGCCGGGTTACTGGGCAAAGGCGATGCGGAGGGTGTCAGCAACGCGGCGGGCGAGGCGATGCGCCGCGCCCTCGACCGCTCCGGAATCGCCGGCACCGTCGTCCTCAGCCCGCGCCACAACGCCGCGCTCGCGCATGGGTCGACGGTAGGCGCCGGAGAGCGAAAGGTCGACCTCGGCGTCTACCCGGTCGAGGGCGCGAGCCAGGTCGCTCGTGGGCACATAAACGCGGTCTCGATCCTGGTCGCGGTCGAGCCGGGAGGGTTCGCCCGCCTGCCTGCCGTGTCGCAGATGGAGAAGTTCGTCGCGGGTCCGGGGGCACGAGGCGCGATCGACCTCGACGACCCGGTCGCGGACAACCTCCGGCGAATCGCCTTCGCTCGCGACGCGCGCGTCCAGGACCTGACCGTAGCCATCCTGGAGCGGCCCCGTCACCAGGAGCTGATCGCTGACGTGGCCGCCGGGGGAGCGCGCATCCGGACGCTCGAGGAAGGCGACTTCGCGAGCGCGGTGATGGCCGCAATCTCCGGCACGGGCATCGACGCCGCGATCGGGATCGGCGACCTCCATGCGACGCTCATGGCGGCGTGCGCCGTGCGATGCCTGGGCGGGGAGTTCCTGGCCCGCCTGCTGCCCCGCAACGATGAGGAGCGGGGTCTGATGGGGGACTCAACATCCCACGTTTTCGGGCTGGCCGAGCTTGTCCCGGCGACGGACATCGCGGTGGCCATCACGGGGGTGACGGGAGGGCCGTTGCTGCCTGGTGTCACCTTCGGAAGCGGCTACGCGGAGACCTGGTCGCTGGTCATGTCCAGCCGGCACGCCACCGTCCGCCGCCTGACCACGAGCCACCACCTCGCCGGGAGCTCCGGCTAGCTCACCTCCCCACTCGCTGGGGAGGTCGGCGGCGTAGCCGCCGGGTGGGGGTGAACGGATTAGCTCTACCGTGTAACGGGTAATTACTGAGAGGCATCCCATGACCCAGAACGATCCCTACCGCCCACCCCAGAGCGGCCAGTACATTCCCCCGCCGCCCCAGCAGTACGGCGGCTCCGACATCCCGCCAGACTCGCCGCAGCACTACTCCTCCGCGCCTCACGCCCGCCGCAACAGGGGCATCGCCGGCGGCATCCTGACCGCCCTCCTGGCCGCGTGGGCCTACGGGAAGTACGCGCTCCTGTTCGTGTTCAAGGTCCCGGCCCTGACCACCCTCGTCACGCTGCTGATCAGCTTTGGCCTCTACGCGGAGGTCTACGGCGGCTGGTTCGCGCTGGGGTTGGTGAGCATGATCCTGGTCCACGAGATGGGCCACGTCGTCGAGATCCGCCGCCAGGGCATGCGGGCGAGCGCGCCGGTGTTCGTGCCGTTCCTCGGGGCTGCCATCTTCCAGAGCTCGCACCCGAGCGACGCCCTGAAGCAGGCGCAGATCGGCATCGCAGGGCCCATCGCGGGCACCCTTGGCGCGACGGCGGCCTTCGTCCTGTTCGGGGCCACGCAGAACCCGGTCTTCCTGCTGATGGCCTGGATCGGCTTCTACATCAACCTCTTCAACCTGATCCCGGTCTGGATGCTCGACGGGTCCTGGATCATGGGCCCGACGACGAGGTCGTTCCGGATCGGCGCCTCGGCCCTGGTGGTCGCGGCCGGCTTCTTGTTCCACCTCCAGGTCAGCCCGCTCTTGATCATCATCGGACTGGTCGGCATCGTCACCGGCGCCATGGGGCGTGGCAAGGAGTCAAACCCCTACTACTCGTCAGTACCGGTCGCCGCCCGCACCGGCATCGGACTCGCCTGGTTGGCCCTCGTGCTCTATCTGGGAGTGGCCAGCGCGCAAGCGTTCGACTTGCTCAATCAGTTCGGTCGGTAAACTACCCCCGGAGTAATCCCTTGAAAGCACAGATTCATCCCACCTTCTACGAAGACGCGGTCGTCACCTGCGCGTGCGGGAACACCTTCACCACGGGATCCACGCGCAAGGAGCTGAAGACCGAGATCTGCTCCGTCTGCCACCCGTTCTTCACGGGCACGCAGCGGATCGTGGACACGGGCGGACAGGTCGAGCGGTTCCGCAAGCGGGCTGCTAAGACCCGGGTTTAGATG
>DASWDZ010000055.1:0-7312 GCA_036395015.1 Candidatus Dormiibacterota bacterium
CATGTCGCACAACTTTCCAGGCCGCAGCGAGCCCAGCTCGTCGTCCATGCCCGCGGCGTACGCGGCGCCGCCGGTGTAGGCGCGCAGCGCCGACGCCTTCGTCAGCGCCAGCTCGGGGTGCCATCGAGCCGCCCGACGCCAGGTGGTCGCGGCTTCGATGCCCGCGAGCGGGTCGGCCGGCTCCACCGGCGCGTCAGAGCCGAAGGCCAACCGCACTCCGGCCCGCTCCAGCATGCGCCAGGCATATGCCTGCTTTGTAACCGCCGGCCACAGCGCGTCTGCGAGCTCGCGGTCCGAGACCGCGTGGATCGGCTGCATGGAGGCGATGATCCCCAGGCGCGCCATGCGCGTCGCGTCCTTCGGATCCACGCACTGTGCGTGCTCGAGCCTCGGCCGCCACATGCTCCAGGCGCCGCGGTGCGCGGCAAGCGCGTCGAGGGCGCGGCGGACCGCACGATCACCGATCGCGTGCAGGCACACGTTCAGCTCGGCCCGCGCGCAGCGGCGGAGCATCTCCTCCAGGTCGGCCTGGGCCAGGCGCGCGGTGCCTGATCCGTCGAGCATCTCGGCCGTCCGGCTGCCGAGCGACCCGTCGAGGAACGCTTTCACACCCCAGATCCGCAGCCAGCCGTCGCCCCACCCCGAGCGGACGCCGATACGCTCCGCGTGCGGGAGGTCGGCCAGCGGAAGGTTGTAGGTGACGCGGACCGGCAGCGTTCCGCGGGCGCAGAGTCGCTGCAGGGCCGCAAGGCAGCGCGCGCTGTCCATGGAATGCACGGCCGTGAGGCCGAGCTGCGCGAGCTCGGTGAGCACGTGCGCCAGGGCCGCGTCGAAATCGGCGTCAGCCGGTCGCGGCAGGAGGTCGGCGACCAGCACCATGGCGGTCTCGCGCAGGATCCCGGTCGGCTCCCCGCGGCCGTCGCGATCGATCGCGCCGCCGGGCGGGTCCTCGGTCGCGCCGTCGATGCCGGCGATGCGAAGCGCCTCGGTGGAGGCCCACGCCGAATGCCCATCCTTGCGCCGCAGGAACACCGGCCGGCCGCCCGCCGCGGTGTCCAGGTGCTGCCGGGTCGGGAACGCGGCTTCGCGCCAGGCGTCGTTGTACCAACCGCCGCCGACGACCCACGCGTCCTTCTTCAGCGGCTTCGCCCAGGCCTTCACCCGGGCGAGCGCCTCACCCAGGTCGGCGGTGCCCCCGAGCTCGAGGGTCAGTCTGCGGTCGGCCAGGCCTTCGAGGTGGATGTGGGAGTCGATCAGGCCGGGCCAGGCGGTGCCGCGGAGGCGCACGACCTCGGAGTGGCGGCCTGCGGCGGCACGCGCTTTCGCGCCGACCGCGATGATCCTGCCGTCGAAGGCTGCGACCTCGGGGTCGCAACCGGTGAAAAGGACCGCATCGATCACTTAAGGGTCATAGCCCGTACGACTTGGCGATGATCTCCTTCATGATCTCGTCGGTCCCGGCGCCGATCCTCGCCAGCCGCGCGTCGCGCCACGCCCGCTCGACAGGAAACTCGCGCATGTAACCGTGGCCGCCGAGGATCTGGATCGCGTCGTCGGCGACTTCACACGCGACCTGGGTCGCCAGCAGCTTCGCCTGTGAGATCTCGCGCACCGGGTACTCGCCCTGGTCCCACTGCTTCGCCGTCTGGTAGACGAACGACTGCACCGCGGCGATCTTGGTGCCCATGTCGACGAGACGGTGCTTGATGACCTGGAAATTGGAGATCGGCTGCCCGAACGCCTGCCGGTTGCGCGCGTAATCCATCGTGTAGTCGAAGACGCGCTGCGCACCCGCGATGGCGCCCGCCGCCGCGATCATGCGCTCGCCCTGCAGCTCCCACATGAGGTTCTTGAAGCCTTCGCCTTCCTCCCCGATCAGGTTCGCGACCGGGACGTGACAGTCTTCGAAGAGCAGCTCTGCGGTGTCCGATGAGTGCATGCCGAGCTTTTTCAAGGTGCGCGTCACCTCAAATCCCTTGGTCCCCTTCTCGATCACAAGCAGGTTGAAGCCCGAGTGCCCGCGATCGCGCTCGCCTTTCGTCACCACCAGCGCCCACTGGCATCGGGCTCCGTTGGTGATGAAGATCTTGCGGCCGTTGACGATGAACTCGTCGCCGAAACGCCGGGCGACCGTCGTGATGCCGGCCACGTCAGAGCCGGCGTCGGGCTCGGTGATGGCAAGCGCCGCGATCTGCTCACCACGGATCGCGGGCACCAGCCAGCGGCGCTTCTGCTCCTCGGTGCCGAAGCGGAAGACGGGCGGCGTTGCCATCTCCGCCTGGACCGCGACCGCCATCCCGAGCCCGCCGCTGCCGACCCGGGCCATCTCCTCGGAAAGGACGACCGCCGAGAAGTAGTCGCCCCCCTGGCCGCCGTACTCCGGTGGATAGCGCAGGCCCAGGAAACCGAGCTCGCCGAAGCGCCGGAAGATCGCATCGGGGAAGGTCTTCTCCTCCCACTCCTCGAGATTCGGCTGGACCTCTTTCTCCAGGAACTTGCGAATGCCCAGACGCAGCTCCTCGTGGGCGTCCGTGAAGTACATGCGGCAACGAGTGTATGCCGCCTTCCGGTATGATTCCCGGCCGGACCTCAACCGTTAGATCAAACACGCTTTATCCCACGAATTCGCAGGCTTCGCCTTGAATTCGCGGGGGCCCCTGATAGGAGTTGGATTGGGCTCGGTAATCAAGAAGCGGCGCAAGAAGATGCGCAAGCACAAGCACAAGAAGATGCTCAAGAAGACGCGGTGGCAGCGCCGCGCGCACGCCTAGCCGGGCGCAGGTAGGATTTACGGCGCGATGGAATGGATTGTCGTTGGGGTCGTCGTCCTCCTCCTCATCTGGCTCGTCCTCACCTACAACGGCCTGGTCACGGCCAGGAACAGGACCCAGGAAGCCTGGTCTGAGATCGATGTCGAGCTCAAGCGCCGCCACGACCTGATCCCGAACCTGGTGAACACCGTGCAGGGATACATGGGCCACGAGCGCGGCACCCTGGAAGCGGTCACCAACGCGCGCGCTGCCGCGGTCGCCGCCGGCGCCACTGGTGATCCGCAGAAGATCGGCCAGGCCGAGAACATGCTGACCCAGAGCCTGCGCAGCCTGTTCGCGGTCTCCGAGAACTATCCCGACCTGAAGGCGATCTCGGCGTTCACCAACCTGCAGGAGGCCCTGACCGCCACCGAGGACAAGCTCGAGTTCTCGCGGCGCTTCTACAACGGCAACGTGAGGGACTACAACACCAAGCTGCAGACCCTGCCCACATCGCTCATCGCCGGCGCCCTCGGCTTCAAGCCCTTCGGCTTCTTCCAGGCCGACGAAGGCGACCGGGCGGTGCCGCAGGTCAGCTTCAACACCGCGCCGCCGGCCGGCGCCACCGGCTCAATGCCACCTGCAGCGGGGCCGTCCGGGCCTCCCGGGCCGGGTTCGGTCGGACCTCCGCCACAAAGCTAGCCAAGACCGGCTCGGCCAGGGGGACGCGGCACCAGAATATCGGCGGCCGGTTGCCGCCCGGCGATGTTCCAGAGGAGTGTGCCCATGCCCATACACGTCCTGCCCATTCGCGCGCGTTCGATCGCGCTCATCCTCGCCGCGGTCTTGCTTGCGGCGGCCGGAATGGCCGTCGTCGCGACCCGATCCGCGACCTCGAACGCGAACGCCGCCACCACCGGCAGCGTCCACATTCTCATGAAGGTGACCGGCCACAACACCGGTGTCTTCAAAGGTGACAGCCCTCAGAAAAATCGGGCTGACCAGATCGTCGTCCTCGGCTACCAGTTCGAGGTCGACTCGCCTCGTGACACATCCACCGGACAGGCCACGGGCAAACGGCAGTACAAGCCGATCGTGGTCACTCATGAGCTCGACGGGGCCTCGCCGCAATTCGTCAAGGCAGCCGCGACCAATGAGCTCCTGACCTCGGTCGTCATCAACTTCTTCAAGGTCGACAAGACAGGCAAGGAGATCAACTTCTATCGCGTCACGTTGACCAACGCCGGGGTCTCCTCCGTGAAGCAGTACTCCTCGGGCGCGACAGTGCTCGAGGATGACAGCTTCGTCTTCCAGACGATCACGCAGGAGGAACTGATCGCCAAGACTACGTTCACCGATAACTGGCAGGCCGTCACCTAGGGCACCGACCTGGACCAATCCGATTCGAACCGGGACCCGTACTGCGCCAAGGCGTACGGGTCCCTCGTCTTGATGTCGAGCTCGTGGTTGACGCCGAGACCGCTGACCGTCCAGTTGGCAGAGCCCACGATCAGCTCGCCGTCGAAGAGGCCGATCTTCGCGTGGAGCAGCATGCCCCTCGGCACCGGGTACCACCGCACGTCGACCGCGGCCGCGCGGAGCACGGCGAAGGGATGGAAGTTGTACTCCTGGTTGGGGTCGAGGATGACGCGCACCTCGACGCCGCGGCGATGTGCGATCGCGAGGGCGGCGATCACGTCCGGGTCGGTAAGCGTGTAGACCTCGGCCTGGATGCGATGCGACGCATCTCGTAGGGCCCTCTCGAGCATCGAGCGGATCTCGCCGCCAGGAGCCGTCTGCGCGACCGCACCCGCCTGGGGCGGCAGCGGAGCCGGATGTCCGCCGGCGAGCGCCCAGTCCTGCTCGAAGATGCTCGTGAGCCGTTCGACGTCCGCGGCCACGCGCGTCTGGAGCACGAAGTCGTGGTGGCGGTCGCTGCGCCGGCCCCAGTTCATGCCGCCGACGGCGGCGCTGCCGTCGGCGATCAAGAGCTTGACATGGTCGATCTGGTGGCGGACGTCGTCGATCGGATAGACGCGTTCGGCGACGCCGAGCGAATCCAGCTGCGCAGCCGACTCGCGGCTTTCCTTGACGGTCGGGTCGGTGATGACGCGGACGGTGACGCCTCGCCCGCTTGCGGCGCCGAGCGCACGCACGATTTCGACTCGTCCAAGCTCATACATCTCGACGAGCACGCGACGATGCGCCATGCCGATCATCTCGCCGACCAGCGTGAAGATGGAGGCGTCCTGCCACAGGCGCACCTCGCCGGCGGGCGGAGGCGCGGCAGGTGCGGGAGCCGGGCTCGAGCAACCCACCAGGGGAAGGAGGAAAAGGAGCAGGCAGGTCACTCGAACCACGGCGAGCGAAAAGCTAGCGGGCGAACGGCTCCGTGCCTACGCAGGCTGTTAAGGCCCGTGTGGGCTAGATGGTCTCCACCCGCATGCCGGGACGCGCGCCCAGCAGCTTGTCCGCCCGCGCCTCGCGGACGCCGACCTCGAGGTAGCCCATGCTGCCGACGTAGACGAACGGCTCGCCGGGCCGGGCCTCGGCGTAAGTCTTGGCGGTCGCCACGATGTCGTGGTTGTGGATGCGAAGCCGGCGAACCGGCGGCTTGATGTTGGTGACCAGGTTGCCGAAGCCGTCCGTCCAGAGCACGCGAGGCCCGGCGTCGGGCAGGGCCGACGGCGGGTCGGTGGGAGGTCCGAGGGATGCGATCGGGATGCCCGCGGCGAGCGAGGCCGCTGCGGGGGCGAACACGTCGCGGCCTTCAAAAGTGGGCGCGCCGTGCGGACGGGGAGCGAGCTCGTGCACGGCCTGGACGCCAACCTCGTCGATCACGATCGCGAAAAGCCCGTTATCGGGGCCGATGTAGTAGCGGCCTCCGGCCTGGACGATGAGCCGTCGCCGCGCGCTCCCCACTCCCGGGTCGACGACCGCCAGGTGAACCGAGCCGCCGGTGAAGTGGCGCGTCCCCGCAAAAAGCATGAAGGCGCCCGCCGAGACGTCAAAGCGCGGCACCTCGTGGGAGACGTCGACGAGGACCGCGCTCGGACACCCCTGGAGCACGACCCCCTTCATCGCCGCGACGAGAGGCGAGCCGGATCCGAAATCGGTCGTGAAGGTCACGATCGGCGGCGCGGCTACGCCGCTACCAGTACCTTGTCTCTTTCCAGGGGTCTGCTTCGTCGTGATAGCCACGTTGCTCCCAGAAACCTAGCCGGTTGCGCTCCATGAACTCTAGCCCGCGCAACCATTTCGCAGACTTCCAGAAGTACTTCGCGGGCACGAACAGGCGCAGGGGCCAGCCGTGGTCGGGGCTGAGGTCTTCCCCGTTCCAGGCGTAGCAGAGCAGGTTGTCCCCGCCGTCGAGCACGCTCAAGGGAACCGAGGTCGTGTAGCCGTACTCGCAGTGCGCCATCACGTATTTGGCCTCGGGCTTGGGCTTGACCTTTTGCAGGATGTCATGGATCGGAACGCCGGTCCAGCGGTCGCCAAGGCGGCTCCACCCGGTCACGCAGTGGATGTCAGCGACGACGTCCTTGGAGGGCAGCGCGCGGAGCTCACCGTAGTCGAGCCGTAGCGGGTTTTCGACCGCGCCGAAGACGTTGAAGTCCCACCTTGCGATGTCGGTCTTGGGCACGGGGCCGAAGTGGAGGAGCGGCCAGCGGTCGGGGGCGGTGAGGGTCTGGCCGGGCGGGATGCGGGCCGGGTCGACGCCCTCAGGAACGCGTTTGCTTTTGAAGATCGAGGCCACGGAGGGCGAGTATAGGAGCGCGGGTATACTCAGCCTCCGGCCGTGCGAGCGTGACTGTGGGCCCGTAGCTCAGCTGGGAGAGCGCGTGAATCGCACTCACGAGGCCAGGGGTTCGAATCCCCTCGGGTCCACCAATTTCGCGAGTAGTGAAACTGCGGCCGCGATCGCGATCATCTACCGCGACGGTCACACTTGCAGGCGGACAAGACAGCGCTCGATCGACGGCATCCGCAACGCGATCTTTGTCCAACTGTCGCCGTGATCCTGACTCTCCCACATCTCGCCGGAGGCGAGACCGGCCAGCAACTGCCACGGAGCCGGCCCTGAGATCAGCGCATAAGGCATGAAATCGAGCGGCTCCGGTAGGCCGCCGCCCATCCGTATTTCCTGTCCAGTCCCGACGGACGTCGCCATGTCGCCCCAGCGTCGGTGGAGCAGGCCCCGCCGCCGGATCCGCCCTCGTAGAAGCGACCGTCAGCGGTAGCATGCGCTACCAAGTGGTGGCAGTCGCGCATAGCGCCCTGCCGGTGGTCCTGCCACGATCGCCCTCCGTCCGTCGAGCGAACCAACGCTCCCGCCTCGATTCCGGCGACGATGAGGTCAGGATCCTTGGGCGAGAGCGCGATCCTCTGCATGTAAGCTTTGAAAGGCAGCTCGACGGGGCAGAACCAGAACCGCCGCGAGAAGATGCGCCGGAACCCCGTGAGCTCGCGCCAGGTCCCGCCGCGGTCCTCGCTGACGAACACGCACGCGGGCTTGGTCCCGGCGTAAACGCGCCCGGGAACGGCCGCGCTGATCGTGAGCG
>DASWDZ010000056.1:0-18918 GCA_036395015.1 Candidatus Dormiibacterota bacterium
GTTGGAGTTGATCGAGATCGTCCCCGTCTCCAGGCCCCGTGCCACGCGCATCGCGCGTGCGGCGCTACTCGTCCAGATGGACCCGGACAGCCCGTAGATCGTGTCGTTGGCGATGCGAATCGCTTCGTTCTCGTCGTCGAACGGGATGACGACCGCGATCGGCCCGAATATCTCCTCCCGCGCTGCCCGGTCCGAGTTGGCGACCGGCCCCAGGACCGTGGGCGGGAACCAGTAGCCGGCGCCGCTGGGTGCGCTGCCGCGGATGGCGACGCGCGCCTCGTCCTCTATATATGACGCGACCCTGGATCGCTGGTCCGCGGAGATGAGCGGCCCCATCTCGGTGCCGTCATCCAGCGGGTCGCCAACCTTGAGTTGATTCACGGCGGTCTCCAGTCCCTGCATGAACCGGTCCATCGCCGGCCGCTCGACCAGGATGCGCGAGCGCGCGCAGCAGTCCTGGCCGGAGTTGCCGAAGACCGCGAGCGGCGCCGACGAGGCCGCCTTCGCGAGGTCCGCGTCCGCGAACACGATGTTGGCCGACTTGCCGCCGAGCTCGAGCGTCACGCGCTTGATCGACTGCGCGGTCAGCTCGCCGATGCGCCGCCCGACCTCGGTCGAACCGGTGAACGCGACCTTGGCGACATCCGGATGCTGGACGAGCCGCTCGCCGACGACCCGCCCGGCGCCGACGACCACGTTCAGCACTCCCTCGGGCAGACCTGACTCGAGCGCAATCTTGCCCAGCTCGACGGCGGTGAGTGGCGTGAGGCCCGCCGGCTTCAGCACGACCGTGTTGCCTGCGGCCAGCGCGGGCGCCACCTTCCACGAGGCGATCGCCAGGGGAAAGTTCCAGGGCACGATCAGGGCGACGACCCCGAGCGGCTCGCGGAAGGTCATGTCGACGCCGCCCGCGACCGGGATCGTCTTGCCGAACAGGCGCTCCGGGGCGCCGGCGTAGTAGGTGAAAACGTCGACCACCATGCCCACCTCGGCGCGAGCGTCGGTGATCGGCTTGCCGACGTTGCGGGCCTCGAGCTGGGCGAGCTCTTCGCGGTGCTTGTCGATGGCGGCCGCGATGCGCCGCATGGCTGCCGCGCGATCCTTGGGGCTGACCGACTTCCAGGCCGGAAACGCAGCCTTCGCTCTCTCGACGGCCCGGTCGGCGTCCTCGACGCTCGCCTCTTTCAGCTCGGCCAGGACCTTCTCGGTCGCCGGCTCGATCACCGTAAGGGTGCCGGTGCCCACGGCCATGGAGCCTAGTATCGGCCCTTTCAGAACACCCACGGAATGAAGCGCGCGCGCTTCGCGAACGCCGTCCGGTAGGTCGGCGAGGCGTCGAGCAGGCGCTCCTCGGCGCGAATACGATCCGCCAGCACGAAAGCATTGAGCGTGGAGAGCAATACGGCGCTTCCCCAGGCGCCCGCGATCAGAGGGACGGCGGCGAACTCGAGGATCACCGCCAGGTAGTTCGGGTGCCGGATGTACCTGTAGGGACCCGTCTGCACCGGCTCGAAGTCCGTGGGGACCGTCGCCCGCACGTTCCACAAGGGCCCCAGGCTGCGGATGCACCAGACCCTCAGCGCGGTGGCGCCGACCAGGACGGCGGCCCAGCCCCAGTGGGGCCGCCGCCGCGGATATCCCGAGACTTCGAGAAGCGGCAGCGCGACCAGGGCCACGTGCGTCCCCACCATGAGGGGATACGTCTCGGGCGCGGCGCGTACTCCGGGGACGGCACGTTCATTGCGGCGTGAGATCGAAAGCTCGCGCAGCCGTATCGCGGCGTTGAGGCCCACCACGGCGATGAACCAGAGCGGCGGCCGCATCACCTCGATACCCTAACTCCGCCGGATGAGGACGCTTTGGGCGGTGGCTCGCTGCTCGCATCCAGAGCCTGTCGTTCTGGTGACCGCGGTGTGCGGACTGCTGGCGGCCCTCGCCGGTCGCGGTCCGGGCACGGTGTGGGTCGTGCTGGCGGTGCTGGCCGGCCAGCTCTTCGTCGGCTGGTCGAACGACTACCTCGACCGTAGGCTCGACCGCGAGGCGCGGAGGTCCGACAAGCCGATCGCGCAGGACGCGATCCGGCCGCGCATGGTTGCCATCGCGGCGGGCGTCGCCGGCGTCGCGGCGATCCCGCTGTCTCTCGCCTCCGGGTTGAGTGCGGCCCTCGTGCACTACGTGGCGATCCTGTCCGCGACCGCCTACAACCTCGGCCTCAAGGCGACCGTCTTCAGCGTCGTGCCCTACGCGGTCAGCTTCAGCCTGCTGCCTGCCTTCATCACGCTCGGGCTCACGCATCCCCACTGGCCGCCCCCCTGGGTCATGGTTTCTGCGTCGCTGATCGGAGTCGGCGGCCACTTCGCGCAGGCGCGCCCGGACGTCGAGCGCGATCGCCGGCAGCGAGTTCTTGGTCTGCCACAGGTCGCCGGCGACCGCGCGTCGGGGATCCTGGCGGCGCTCTTTCTCGCCGCCGGCTCGGCCACGATCGCTGTCGGGACGCACAGCGTGCTGCCACTGCTGGCGGTGGTTTCGACCGTGGGCGTCGCCGTCACCCCTCCAGCGATCGCATTTCGGCTGACGCTGCTCACCGCGGGTGTCGCTGTGGTGGCGTTCGTGGCGAGCGCAAGCTCGGTCTTCAGATAGGCTCGACGTGGGGGGATGACGGTGGCAGCGATCGACACCGACGTCGTGATCGTGGGAGCGGGGCCGGCCGGCTCGGCACTGGCGATCATGCTCGGCCAGGCCGGCGTGAAGGCCGTCCTCCTCGACCGCTCCCGGTTTCCGCGCGACAAGACCTGCGGCGAGGGACTGATGCCGGCGGGCGTGAAGGTGCTCGAAGCCCTCGAGGTCCCGCTGGCGCAATTTCCCGCCCTGCGCGGGGTCACGTACCGAGTACCTCGCGCGGGTAGCGCCTCAGGGGAGTTCATGGATGGGAAGACAGGTCGCGGGGTGCGCAGGCTGGAGTTCGATCGGTTGCTCGCCGAACGGGCGGCCGCCGCTAGGAACGTCGAGGCCCACTACGGCTGCAAAGCGCTTGGCATCGAACTGCAGCCATCGCACATCGAGGTGAAGACTATCGACGGCACGCTGACGGCGAGGTTTGCGGTGGGCGCCGACGGCGTCCGCTCGCGAGTGGCGCGATGGGTCGGGTGGTCGCGCCCGCCGCGCCCACCGCACCGCTACGCCCTGGTCGGTCACGTGGAGTCACCCGCACACAAGGCCGACAGGGTGCTGGTAACGCTCCTCGACGGTTGCGAGGTCTACACGGCCCCGACCGGGCCGGATGAGCTGCTCGTCGCCGTGCTCGGATCGAAATCGGGGCTGCGCGCCGATGGCGAGCCCGTGCGTGATGCCTACGCGAGGCACGTCTGTGCCGCCCACCGAGACGTGCGCATCCCCGCAGACGCTGCGATCCACGGCGCCGGACCGTTCTGGGTCCGACCCGCGACGGTCGCGGAGCGACGAGTGGCCTTGATCGGTGACGCGGCCGGATTCCTGGATCCGCTCACCGGCGACGGGATGAGCGACGCCCTGGTCGCGGCGCGGAAGCTCGCGCAGCTCCTCGCCTCGGACGTGCCCGATCCGCTGCGCGCCTACCGGCGCTGGGAGGCGGGCCAGTGGCGCCGGCGGGTCTTCGTCAACCGGCTCGCCCTGACCTTGACCGGATCCTCGTTGCTGGCGCGGCGGGCCCTGAGGCGCTTACGGCAGCGGCCTTCCACGTTGAACAGGCTCCTCGAGGTGAACGATGGAACTCGCTCCCTCTGGTCGCTGAGCCTGCGGGACTGGTCGACGCTTGCGGGGGTGTGAATGACCTCCGCGATCCTGTCCGTGGCGACGGCCGTGCCGGAGCACAGGCTGGACCCAGCCGAGGCGGTCGGACACCTCCGCCAGTTCTGGCCGCAGCTCGACAAGCTCGGGGAAGCGGACGCCACGCTCGGAGCGCGTTACACGTGCGAGCCGGTCGAGCAGCTGCTGCGGCGGCGAACACTGGACCAGCTCCGCGACAGCTATCTCCGCCACGCCAGGCACCTTGCCCTGGCGAGCGCGCACCGGGCGCTGGGGCTGGCCGGCCTTCGCGGCCGTGACATCGACCTCGTGATCACGGTGTCCTGCACCGGCTACCTCGTGCCGTCGCTCGACGTGCACATGAGCGAGGCGCTGGGGTTCCGGTCCGACATCCTCCGCCTCCCGATCACCGAGCTTGGGTGCTCCGCGGGCGCGTCCGCCATCGCCGCCGCACATCGCCACCTGCTCGCTTTTCCTGAGCACAAGGTGCTGGTGGTGGCGGTGGAGGTGCCTTCGCTCAGCTTTCAGGAGGCGGACAGGTCTGTCGACAACCTCACGGCGTGCCTCGTTTTTGGCGACGGCTCGGGGGCGGCGGTGCTGGGTGGGGCCGAGCCCAGGCCTGGCCACCTGGAGGTCGTCCGCGCCGCGTCCCACCTTGTCCCCGCCACCGCGAACATCCTCGGTTTCGACCTCGGCGATGGCGGATTCCACGTCGTGCTCGACCGCAGGCTGCCGCGAATCGTGCTCCGGGAGCTGAAGCCGGTGGTGGAGCGCTTTCTTGCCGCCGGCGAGATGGGAGAACCGGACTTCTACGCCGTCCACGCGGCCGGACCGCGCATCTTCGACGCCATCCAGGCGGCCCTTGGACTGCCCGCCGGCGCCCTCGACGCTTCACGCGCCGTTTTTTCCGAGGTGGGCAACACCTCTTCGGCCGCGATCTTCTTTACGCTCGAGAAGGTCATCCAGCAGGGAGCCACGCGACGCTGCGATGGGCTCGGTATCGGCCTGGGCCCGGGCATCTCGCTGGAGCTGATGCAGCTGGCTTGGATGCCTGCTGACCGCCGTTAGCGAACCGGCTGATAGGTCGCGATCAAAACTCCGGTTGTCGTCGGCTTGACCTCTCCGAGCGTGAGCTCGGCAGGCGTTCCGCCGTCCGCGAACAGGCGCATTCCCGTCCCGAGGATCAATGGGTGGATCAGGAGTATGTATTGGTCGACCAGGTCGTGGCCCATCAGGGAGCGGACCAGCTGTCCGCTGCCGAGCACGACGAGGTCACCGTCGGCCTCCTGCCGCAGCTTGCGGACAGCTTCCACCACATCGCCTTTGAGCAGCGTGGAGTTGCTCCACTCGAGGGGTTCCTTCAGCGTGTTCGAGACCACGTACTTCTGCCGCCTGTTCAAGACCTCGGTGAAGGGGTTGTCCTTCTGCTTGGGCCAGTAGGAGAAGAAGTCCTCGTAGGTTCGCCTCCCAAGCAGGAGCCCTCCGGTGGTCGACATGTTCTGGCCCGCAAAGCCCGCCGTCACCGAGTCCGCGTACCGCGCCCCCCAACCGCCGTGCATGAAGCCGCCCCGGGTGTCCTCGTCGCTCCGGCCGGGAGCCTGCATGACCCCGTCGAGCGTGACGCTCGTGAAGGTGACGATCCTTGGCATCCCTGACCTCACTTGATACCAGACGCCGTGACTCAGAGGATTCCCAGCATCGGGCGGGATACTCGGACGAGTGAGCGTGCTCGAGATGGTGCTGACGGCGACGATCTCGCGCCGGCGGATGCTGATCGCCGGTGGCGGCGCCGTCGTCTCGGCTGCTCTCGCAGCCTGCGGATTGGGGCGGACGTCGCCGGTCACCACCCCCACCGCCTCGGGAGTCCCGGTGGCGACGCCGGCGTGCATCGTCACCCCCGCCGAGACTGAAGGGCCCTACTTCGTCGACGAGCGGCTGAACCGCGCCGACATCACGACCGACCCGTCCGACGGTTCGGTGCGTCCGGGCACGCCGCTGACCCTGACCCTGACCGTGGCCAGGGTCGGCTCTCAATGCACCGCCCTGCAAGGCGCCCAGGTCGACGTCTGGCACTGCGACGCGCTTGGGCAGTATTCAGACGTCGCCGCGGAGAACTCGGTCGGCAAGCGCTTCCTTCGCGGCTACCAGACCACCGACGCGAATGGTGCCGTCACCTTCAACACGATCTATCCGGGGTGGTATCGAGGCCGCGCCGTGCACATCCACTTCAAGGTCCGCACCTTCTCTGGGGCGCAGAAGTCCTTCGAGTTCACGTCTCAAATCTTTTTCGACGACGCGGTTTCGGATGAGGCCTACCAGCAGGCGCCGTACAGCTCGCGCGGGTCCCGCGACACGCGCAACGCGGCCGATATGGTCTACACGTCCAACGGGAACAGCGGCGCGCAGCTCCTTGCGAACGTCAGCAAGGCCGGCTCAGGCTACCGGGCGACCTTCGCGATCGGTATTCAGCTGAGCTAGCGCCGGCTCGACGTCGGCCGTCTCCAGGATCTCGCCTTCGATGTTGATCTGGATCTCATCGCTGACGATGAACTTGCCGTCGCGAATGGCGTCGAAACGCATGCCAAACCCGACGCTGCGGAACGGCTAGAGCGCGGCGTGGAACGTATCGCAGGCGGCCGGGTCGCCCTTCTGGTAGCCGATCGTGAACCATTGCTGGCGTTGCGCCGATGAGCCATGCGTCCATGTCTCGGGATTGACACGACCCTGGAACTCGCTCTGGATGCGGTCGTCGCCGACCGCCGCCGCGGCATCGAGGGCATCGTTGATCTCGTCCTGGGTGAGCGGTTCGAGGAATCCTGTCGAGGCTGCGTGGTTGGCCCACACCCCGGCGTAGCAGTCGGCCTGCAGCTCCGTGCGCACCGACTGTCCACCGGCGCCCTGCTGGCCGGACCCGGACGCGAGCTGCCCGGTCAGGTCCTGGACGTGGTGGCCGTATTCGTGGGCGACGACGTAGCCCTCGGCAAGCGATCCGCCCCTGGCCCCGAACCTCGTCCGCAGCTCATCGAAGAACCCGAGGTCGAGGTAGACGCGGCCGTCCACCGGGCAGTAGAACGGACCGACCTCGGTCGACGCGACTCCGCAGCCGGTTTCGACCTGGCCTGAGAAGATGACGGTCTCCGCCGTCTCGTACGTCTGGCCGGATCTCGCAAACTCGTCGCTCCAGTACTTCTGGACACTGTTGACGTAGCCGACGATCCGGCAGTCTTCGCGGCGATTGGCATCCGCTCCTGTGCTGCATTCCTGCTGCAGGTTGCTGGTCCCAGGTTCAGTGATTCCGGGTGCGACCGAGCCCAGGTCAGACAGGTTGCCGCCCAACAGCAGGTACACGACCAGGAGCACGAGCCCGAGGCCGCCACCGCCGCCGATCGCAAGGCTGCGGCCGCTGATGCCGGTGCCGCGGACGTCCTTGACCTGGCCGGGGTCCAGTCGAGCGTTGGGGTCGAATGCCATCTCTACATGGCAACGGCTGGCAGTTGCGGATGCCCCGATCTGGTGTCAATCTCCCTCTTGCCTGATGGACGCCATCGACCAGGTCGTCATGAACTCGAGGCTGCACTACCTTGGGATGGCGGCGCGAAGGATCGAGCCGATGCTGAAGCTCGCCGTCCTCACCTGCATGGACGCCCGCATCGACGTGTCTGCCTTGCTGGGACTACGCGCCGGCGATGCGCACGTGATCCGCAACGCCGGAGGTCGGGCGACCCGCGATGCGATCAACGCGCTCGCGATCTCGCAGGCGGTCCTGGGCACCCGCGAGATCATGGTCATGCACCACACGGAGTGCGCGCTGGGACGGTTCAGCGAAGGCCAGCTGGCGGAGCGGATCGCGACGGCGACGCATCACCCCTTCACCGACGTCCTGGGTTCGTTCACGGATCCCATCGAGGCAATTCGCGAGGACGTGGAGCGCCTTCGTGAGCAGACCAGCCTGGTCCACCGCGACAAGATCCGGGGCTTCATCTACGACCTCGACGCCAGCGCGCTGGCAGAGAAGGCCTAGGTCCGAACCAGCTCCCGTACCTCGCGCAACGGCATCTGCTTCAGCGGGAGCGAGAAATGGAACTCGGTGCCGTCCGCACGGTTGCTCTCGAACCAGATCCGCCCACCGTGCATCTCCACGATCTGGCGAGCGATGGGCAGGCCAAGCCCGGTGCCTCCGTTCATGCCCACGAACATACCGCTGTCGAAGTCGGCCGGCATGCCCGGCCCCTGGTCTTTGACGGTGACCGTGACGTGGTTGGAGTCGAGGCTGCTCTTCACCATTATCTCGGTGCCGGCGGGCGAGTACTTCATCGCGTTGCCGAGCAGGATGGTGAGAAGCTGCGACAGCTTGTCGCGGTCCGCGGGTGCTGACCGCACCGAGGGGTCGAGGTCGACGGCAACAGGATGCTGCGGGTTGTCCTTGCGGACGTTTTCGACCGTGCTCTGGATGACCTCGTTCACGTCCACCTGGGCGAGCTTGAGCACCGATTTGCCCGCCTCCATGCGGTCCAGTTCCAGCATGTCGGCGAAGGCCTGGTCCAGGCGCTCTGCGTCGCTGTAGATGTCGCTCGCAAATGCCTTGACCTTGTCGATGTCGAGGTCCTCGGAATCCCGGATCAGTTCGCTGAAGCCCTCGATCCCGACCAGAGCCGTCCGGAACTGGTGGCTGATGCGGGTCAGGAACTCGCTCTTCAGCTTGTTGAGCCGCTCGAGGATGGCGAGGTTGGCGAGCGCAGTGTTCTCCGCCTCGCGGATCAGGCGCCGCCGCCAGCGGTCCGCGATCACGACGACCGGGAACATCGAGGCATAGAAGAGGGTCAGGCCGATGGCCAGCACGATGTAGAGCTGCTGCAGCTCGCCGTTGATCGCCGACTGCACCGGCGCGTAGGGAAGGTAGAGCTCGAACGCCCCGCTGGGCTCGGAATCACCCTCGAAGACAAGGGGCACGTAGACCTCGACGAGGGGCCCCTCGAGATTGTCACCCTGGTTCTCCGGCGCGTGCCCATCGCTGATGCCTGCTTCCGAGTGGCCCTCCAGGGCCTCCGCCAGGTCTTCCTCGATCTCGAACGTCCGGCCGATCAAAGCGTGGTTGTCGGAGTACAGGACGGTGCCTTGACGGCTCCAGATCTTGAGCCGGCGCACCTCCTGGCTCACGGCGGCGCCCTGCAGCCGGCGGTCGACTTCGGCGATCTCCGGTTCGCTGAGCCCGCTCTTCAGCATCTGGGCGCTGAGGAGGGGCTGGATGCCCACCTGCGCGATGAGGGTACCGCTCTGACGGGCCGAGTCGAGGTAGCGCTGCTGGACGTCCAGGTTGACCTCCCGGCCGATGACAAAGCCCAGGGCGACCACCGGCACCAGGGCCAGCAGACCGAAGCGCGCGAGGGCGCCGAGCGAGTTGGGTCCGAGCTGTTTCGTGGCCGGATTCTGCCATCCCGGAGGCCGCATTCGATCCTCGTTAAGTAAGGAATCAAGGCCGGCCATGGCCGGGAGCCGTAATCTGGATCGGTGAGCCGAGGCTTTCGAGACTCCGACACCACCCAGGCCCTGAGCGAACAGGCGATCGCGGAGGCGATCGACAAGATCGTCCATGGCGCCGAGGACTCCGAACCGGCGCCGGCTGACGGGCGGTGCGTCGACTGCGGCGGTGAGATCGGGGCCGAGCGCCTGGAAGCCCTGCCGTCGGCGGTGCGCTGCGTCAGCTGCCAGGCGGCCTGGGAGAAGGCGAAGCGGCCCTGACCCTTTTAGGCCTGGACCGGCACCTCGTACACCTCGTCGGTCGGATGCCCCGCCCGCTCGTGGATCCGTTTGACGGCCTCCGCGTTCGGCGCCTCCGAGAGACAGAACACCTTGCCTGTCTTGGGATCGGCCCAGGCGTGCTTGAAGTTGACGCCCTCGTCGCCCTGGATGTCGAGGTCGGCCTGATGCGCCGCGGCCAACTCCTCCGGCGTGATTCCCGTCATGCCTACGTGTACGTCCATGAATTCCGGCATCCCACTACCTCCCCGAACTGAGCTGTCTTTCCGGACATCGTCCCACACCCGACGAGACGTTTCACAGGGCTCCTCTCCTGACAATCTCTTGACGATTTCGGTTTCGTTACTCGGGTCGACGCCAGCGTTTTTCCATTAATGGGCGAAGTGTTGGACAGACCCACCAGCAGATTCCCGGATGGGCGAGATCGAGCGGCTTCCTAGGGGACCGTACTCGTATCCGTCGCCGGAGGCGGCGGCGGAGATCTGGAGCAGAAGGCGAGCCCGGCGACATCGAAAAATCGTCACCCGAATCGCCGTCCTGCTCGCCTTTGCCCTGCCCGCGCTGGCGATCGCGCCGTCGTACGTGGCCTACGCGGCATCGCTTCCGGATGTCGTGCAGCTGTCCAACGATGTGCCGGGAGACACCATCGTCTACGCGTCGGACAAGAAGACGGTGCTCGCCGACCTCCACCCGGCCGGCTACCAGCACTACTACGAGCCCCGGGACTCCATGGGCAAATTGCTGCCGGCCGCGATCATCGCCATCGAGGACCGCAACTTCTACTCCGAGCCAGGCGTCGACCCGGGCGGCATCGCCCGGGCCGCCATCGTCGACATCAAGGCGCGGGACACCGTGGAGGGTGCGTCCACGATCACGCAGCAGCTGGTCAAGGTACGGCTGCTGGACAACGCGCCGACCCTCCAGCGCAAGATGACCGAGGCTCTGCTTGCGTTCACGGTCGAGCACCGCTACTCGAAGGCCGAGATCCTGGAGATGTACCTGAACAGCGTGTCCTTCGGGAACAGCGCCGTGGGCACTGCGGCCGCGTCGCAGATCTACTTCCACAAGAAGACGCGCGACCTCGACCTCGCCCAGGCGTCCATGCTCGCGGGCCTGGTCAAAGGTCCCACCCTGTACAGCCCGTTTCGGAGCTGGGACACGGCCAAGGCGCGCCAGCAAAACGTGCTGGCCGCGATGGTCGAGGCGGGCAAGATCTCGCAGGCGCAGGCCGACGCGGCGTTCAAAGAGGACATCAGCCCGCCCAACCACATGTTCAGGGCGGCCAACAACATCATCGCGCCAGGGTTCGTGAACTACGTGACGCAGCAGCTCCTCAACAGGTTCGGGGCCTCCACCACGTACGGTGGGGCGCTCAGCGTCTACACGACGCTGAACGTCCAGCTCCAGAACATCGCCCAGTCTGCGATCTCCGGCACCCAGGCACGCCTCGCGTGGCGCAACGTCCAGCAGGGTGCGCTGGTGGCGATCGACCCGAGCACGGGCGCGATCATCGCCATGGTCTCGTCGGCTAACCCCAAGGCAAACGGCGGCCAGTACAACCTGGCGGTGTGGCCGCCGCGCAACCCCGGTTCCTCGATGAAGATCTTCACGTACACGGCCGCGATCAACAGCGGCCGCTACACGATGACGACGCCCATCGAGGACGCGCCGTTCCGCTACCAGGACCCCGGCTCGCTGAAGGTCTACGCGCCGCAGAACTACGACGGCCAGTACCACGGCACCTGCCAGCTCCAGGAGTGCGTCGGCAACTCGTTCAACATCCCGGCGGTCAAGGTCGAGCTTGGCGTGGGCGTTCCCAACGTCGTCGAGATGGCGCGCGTCATGGGCGCCGGGCCGTGGCAGCAGCACTCCGACGGATCGTTCACGAACAACGACGGCACCAACGACTTCGGTCCCTCGCTGACGCTGGGTGGTTATGGCGAGACGCCGCTGCAGATGGCGACCGGCGCCTCCGTGCTCGCCGCGAAGGGCGTCCTGCACCAGCCGTTCGCGGTGGCGCGCGTCGACCAGGGCGGCCGCACGATCTACGAGCACCAGGACAGCTCCAAGCAGGTCCTCGACCCGAAGGTCGCCTACATCATGAGCACGATCCTGTCGAAGGACTCCAACCGGACCGAGATTTTCGGCGCGAACTCGCTGCTGACCATCCCCGGTTGGCCCGTCGCGGTCAAGACCGGGACGTCGGACAGCTTCGCCGACGCATGGACGGTGGGCTTCACCCCGAAGATCGCGGTCGCGGTCTGGATGGGCAACCCCGACTGGCGGATCAAGATGACCGAGGGCTCGGACAGCTACTACGTGGCCGTGCCCGCGTGGCACACCTTCCTCGAGCAGGCGCTGCCCGTGCTGGGTGCGGTCGACTGGTACACGCCGCCGCAAGGCCTCGTCTACGCGTGGGGCAACTACTACCTGCCGGGGACCGCCCCGGATTCGCCGCCCGTGAACGAGCCGGCGCCGGCACCGACCGGCGGCGGCCACCGCAAGAAGAAGCGCTAGCGGACCGAGCGGATTCGGGACACGAAGATCGTGCCCAGCGTGAAGAACAGGATCACGCTGCCGAACGCGACCCGGTAGCCGGAGTTGGGCGCGACGTGCTTGTTGAAGTGGTCGATGAGCCCACCCTCGATCGCTGGGATGAGGCTGTTCGGGAGCGTCTGGGCGACGTGGAACAGGCCCATGTCCTTGGCCGCCTTGGCGCGGTCGGGGATGGTGTCGCAAGCCAGCGCCCAGTCGACCGCCAGGTAGAGCCCGTAGCCGATCCCGTAAAGCGCGCCCAGCGCCAGCACGATCTCCTGCTGCGTGGGATAGAAGGCGATGAAGTAGAGGGCGACTACGATCTGCATGGCGCCGGCCGCGTAGACGAAGCGCTTCCGGCCGTGACGGTCGGACGCCGACCCGCCCCAGATCCCCGGGATGATCATCGCCGCGAAGGAGACGGCGAGCCAGATCGACGTGAACTCGTCGGTGTTGGCGACGTGGACGACGTCCCGGAAGAACGACGACAGGAAGAACACGACCGCGGCCACGCCGGCGGTGACCATCGTCCGGGTGAAGATGACCCATCCGAAGTCGCCCGTCCACAGCGGGCGTAAGAACTCATAGGCGGTGGCGAGCAGCGGCCGGCTCGGGCGCTGCTCGATGGGTCGCCTGCCTTCGGTCTGCGCGGCCCACAGCACCGGCAGCAGGGACAGCGTGAGCACGACGCCCATCACCAGCAGGCTCAGGCGCACCTGGTGCACGCCCGCCAGCACCGCAGTTGTTGCAAATCCGAGGAGCGCGCCGCCCTGCTGCATGCCGGCCAGAAATCCGCTGGCCTTCCCGAACTCGTCGTCCGGGACGATGTCGGGGATGATCGCGTAGTAGGCCGCCGCCGCCCCGTTCAAGAAGATCTGGGCGACCACGTGGCCGATCACGAACTGCGTGTAGGTGTGCGCAGTGCCCATGACGAGCAGGCCGACGATGCCGAGCAGCACGCCCGCGACCATGAACGGCCGGCGGCGTCCGAATGGTGTCGTGAGTCGGTCCGACCAGGTGCCGACGAGGGGTGGCACGGTGATCGCGAAGAAGGCGCCGATCCCGGTCGCGTACCCGATGTAGGTGTTGAAGTCGGTGGGATAGAACTCGCGGACCTCGCTCGGCAGGACAACCAGCGGGTAAGGGAGCCAGGTGAAGGACAGGCCGAGGTAGAGGCTCGCCAGGGCGGCGTGGCGCAGGTTGTTGAACCGGATCACCGGGAGGATTTCGGCCCCGGTCGCTTCGGCCACGGCGCGGCCAGAGTAACTGATAAGGTGTTCCGCTATGCGGCAGCCTCAGCGGATCCTGACCTGGCGACGCGCGGTCGATTTCGCGGGCTGCAACAGCTGCCTCTGTAGTTAGACCGACCCACGCGGTTTCGGACTAACCCATCAGGAGGCAAACATGAGCGCTACCGACGAACTCGTCCGCAACAACGAGTCCTACGCGGGCACCTTCAAGAAGGGCGACCTGCCGCTGCCACCCGCCAGGCACGTCGCGGTGGTGGCCTGCATGGACGCACGCCTCGACGTGCACAAGATCCTTGGCCTGCAGGAGGGTGACGCCCACGTGATCCGCAACGCCGGCGGAGCGGTGACTGACGACGCGATCCGTTCGCTCGCGATCTCGCAGCGCCTGCTCGGCACCAGGGAGATCATCCTCATCCACCACACCGATTGCGGCATGCTGACCTTCAAGGACGACGACCTGAAGAAGAAGATCGAGTCCGAGACCGGAATCCGACCAGCATTCGCGCTCGAGGCGTTCAGCGACCTCGAGGACGACGTCCGGCAGTCGATCGCTCGCATCAAGGCGAGCCCGTTCGTCCCGAACAAGTCGAACCTCCGCGGCTTCGTGTACGACGTGCGGACCGGCAAGCTCAACGAGGTGGGCGCGGCCGTAGCCGTCTGAGAACTTCGCGCGCCTCGGGCCATCGAGGTCCGGGGCGCCACTCCGCCCTTAGCCGCCGGGCAATGCCTGCAGCCTCACCACCGCCTCGTCGAGCCGCGCCCGCGGCAGCCGTCGTGACAGCACAGCCTGCTTGATCGCGACGTAGGTCGCGTCGGCGACGGAGATGTGGTGGGCGACCATGACCATATCGCCACCCGCGATCAGGAACTCGACCGCGGCCTCGGGCGTCGGTGTGCTGGCGGTGATCGCCCCCATCTCCATATCGTCGGAGAGGATCGCGCCCTGGAAGCCGAGATCCGACCGAAGAAGCATCACCGTCGCGGGCGAGAGGTCCGACGATCGGTGGGCGTCGATCGCGGGGTAGTAAAGATGGCCGAGGAGCACGAAGTCGGTGGCGTGCACGATCGCAGCCTGGAATGGAGGAAAGTCGCGGGTGCGCAGCGTGGCCAGGCTCTCGTCGATGCGCGGCAGCCGCGTCTCCGAGCTGATCGAGGTGTCACCGTGGCCGGGAAAGTGCTTGGCCGCGGAGAGCATATCGGCGTCGTGGATTCCATCGACGACCGCGCCGACCGAGCTCGCCACCGGGCCCGGCGCGGTGCCGTAGCACCGACCCCACATGATCGACGCCGGCCCCGAGCACACGTCCGACACCGGGCCGAGGTCGAGGTCGAACCCGACCGCTCGGAGCGCATTTGCCATCGCTGTCGTCTGCGAGCGGCCGACCGGCATCGCCGCGCACGGCACCGAGGAGAGCGCGATGCACACCTGCCCGCCTTCCTGGTCGGTCGCCGCGATCAAGCGATGCCGTGACACATCGCGAATTTGCTGGATGACCGCGCTCATGCCGGCCGCGGTCGTGGCGTTGTGGTTCAGGTTCACGATCAGCAGCCCGCCGAACTGACGCCGCTTCCAGTCGGCAAGGATCGCCGCCGTCGGCGGCCCCTGGAAGCCGACCATCATCACCGCACCGACCTCTTCGTCCAGCGTCATCCCGCCCGGACCGACCTCGTCGGTGGGGGAGACGGTTGGCGCGGGGGATGGCGAGCCCGGTGCGGTCGGTGATTCCCCGCAGGCGCCGAGAACTGCGATGAACAGCAAGGTCGCAAGGCGCCCATTCACGTCCTGACCTAAGGGATAACGACAGCCCTTGGCGAAGGTTCCTACCCCGCCTCCCAGCGTCTCTTCTGCTCGGCGACGACGGCATCGACCGCGTCGATGAACTCCTGGATGTCGTCCTCGCGCATCGGCGTGGAGAGGGCGCCCATCGCCCTTGGCGCCATCAGCACGCCGTGGTTGACGAGGCCCAGGAAGAGGTCGCGCGCCTTCTTCTTGTCGGCGGCGGCCATCGTCCGGTAGTCGACGACGGGCCGGTCCGTGAAATGGAGCGCGAACATCGATCCGGCGCCGTTGACCTGCACCTTCACACCGTGCGACGCGAATACCTCCGAGAGCTGTTCGCACACGCGCGCTCCCCTGCGGTTGAGGTCCTCGTACACGTCAGGCGTGAGCTCCGTCATCGCCGCCAGGCCGGCCGCCATTCCCAGCGGGTGCCCGTTGTAAGTCCCGCCCTGGGCGATGGTGGGGTTGCTCCGGGGGTCGAGCAGCTGCATGACGTCCGCGCGGCCGCCGAATGCGGCCACCGGCAGCCCGCCGCCGATGATCTTGCCCAGCGTGGTCAGGTCGGGTGTGATCCCGTACATCTGCTGCGCGCCGCCCGGAGCAACTCGCAGCGAGATCACCTCGTCGAAGATCAAGAGAATGCCCAGCTCGTTGGTGACTCCGCGCAGGCGCTGCAGGAAATCGGGCATGGCTGGGATCACGCCGCCGGCGCCGATGATCGGCTCCAGGATCACCGCGGCCAGCGATCCCGCTTCCTTGCGGATGATCGCCTCGCACGCGTCGTGGTTGTTGAAGGGCAGGACGACCGTTTCCTCGAGCGCCCATCGAGGTGTGCCGATCGAGTCGGGCCGCGCCACCGGCGCGTCGGCCGGTCCTGCTTCGTCGACCAGAGGATGTGTGCTGACCTCCGCGAAGTCGTGGGTGCCGTGGTAGCCGCCCTCCATGCGTGCGATCTTCGGCCGGCCGGTGAAGGCTCGGGCCAGCCGCATCGCGAACATCGTGGCCTCGGTGCCCGAGTTGCAGAACCGCACGGCGTCGAGGCTCGGCACGCGCTCGCACAGCAAGGTCGCGAGCTTGACCTCGATGGGGTTGGCGGCGGCGAACCCTGTGCCTCTCGCCGCCTGGGCACGGATCGCCTCGACGATCTTCGGATGCGAGTGGCCGAGGATCATCGCCGTGTAGTTGCCGAGCATGTCGATCCGCTCGGTGCCGTCGACGTCCCAGACGCGGCAGCCTTCGCCGCGCTCGATGTAGATGGGATACGGGTCAAAGTAGGTGGTGGTGCGGGTGGTCCCTCCGGGCATGACCTCGACCGCGCGCTCATGCAGGGCGCGTGATCCCGGGGTGGTCTGCCGGTAGACGACCTCCGGGTCGACGGCGGTGGCCTGGGCCGCGTCCGTCATCCCGCCAACATACGAGAACGGCGCTACGCGGTTCGGCGCAGCGCGGCGACGGTCCAGAACGCGCCGCGGCGGTCGAGGATGGGCGCCAGGCCGTGCGCCCCGGCCGTTGCCGTGATGTCCTGCGGCTTATGGACGAAGACGTGGAACTCACGCCGGAGCAGGGCGAGAAACCAGTTGAAAACCGCGAACGACGCTCGGGTCCACCACGTGCGTCGTGGGTAGCTGAGGATGAGGAGCCGCTGTGCGTGGTCGGCGGCCGCACCCGCTAGGCCGGGCATATCGTGGTAGCAGCACAGCACCCGGTTCATGACCACGATGTCTGCGCCGTCCACCTCTGCGGCTGAGGCGGCGAAGTCCTTGACCTGGCGGTCGGCGCGGTCGGTGAATCCGGCCTCCTCGAGGAGATTTTTCGCGACCTCTTCGTAGGAAGGCGTCAGCTCGACACTCGTGGCGTGCGCCGCGCCGGCCTTGAGGAGCTCGATCTGGATGGCGCCAATCCCGCCGCCGACCTCGAGCACGGTCCTGCCCTCCACGCCCTGCGATTTCAAGAAATCGACGATCTGGCGCGACGTCGCGTCCAGGCCCTTGCGCCGGTAGCGCCTGGCCTCGGAGCGTGCGCTGCGCTCGCTGAAGACCCAGCGGTAGCCCTTGGGCGAGCAGCAGGCGGGCAAGTCGCTCACGCCTCAGATCCAGCCGCGGCGCCGGAAGAAGTAGAGCTGGATCAACGTCGCGATGATCATCGTCACCGCGCCAACTGCAAACGCGATATAGGGCGACTCGAGCACGTTGACCAGGTAGGCGAAGTTCATTCCATAGAAACCGGTGAGGAAGGTCAGGGGCAGGAACAGGCAGGCGATCACGGTCAGAGCTTTGGTCGTCTCGTTCAGGCGGTTGGAGACCGTCGAGAGATAGACGTCCATGGCGCCGGTGAGCAGGTCGCGCAGGGCGTCGGCGGTCTCGTACTGGCGGACCATGTGGTCGTAGACGTCGCGGTAGTAGAGAGTCATGTCGTCCTGCTGCAGGTGAATTCCGTGCGTGATCAGCTTCTGGAAGACATCTCGCTGGGCGCCAAGGAAGCGGCGGAGCTCGCTGACCGTGTGCTTGAGGTTGTAGATGCGGGCCAGCGACTCCCTGCTCGCCTTGTCGGTGATGTCGTCCTCCAACGCGTCCACGACATCGTCGAGCTGGTCGAGAACCGGGAAGGTTGCGTCGACCAGTGTGTCGATGGCCAGGTAGGTCAGGAACGACGGCTTGCCGTGGGAGAGCTCAGGGCTCTTGTGGACCCGGTCCTGCAGCTCCTTGAGCTCGGTCGAGGGCTCCTGGTGCACGGTGATCAGGTAGTGGGCGCCGACGAACAGGTGATGCTCGCGCAGCGCGATCTCGTCACCGTTCAGCACCGCCACGAAGAGCACGCTGAAGTTGTAGTCCGTGTACTCGTCGACCTTCGGCCGCTGGTTCTGGTGCTGGATGTCCTCGATCGTCAGGGGATGGAAGTTGAAGGTCCTCTCGAGGAGCTCGTAGTCGGACTCGTCGGGCGCCTCGATGTCGAGCCAGAAGCCCTGCTCGTGTTTTTCGTCGAAGCATTTCGTGATGTCCTCGACCCTGGTCGCCGGCGTCTTGCCGGTGACGGTGAGAAGCGTTCGCGGCATGCGCAGATCATGAGGCACTGGCGTCAGGGGGCGAGCCGCGCAAAACGAAAACGAGCGCCCCGCGAGGGGCGCCCGTGACGATCTATCGAATCGCTGCTACCAGCGGTACCAGCGTCCGCCCTCTGCGGCGCGGAACACAAATCCGAGGGCCCACAGGATGAGCCCGATCACCAGGATGGTCCAGAGGATGTTCGCGGCGCCTGAGACCAGGCCGCCACCTCCGAAGATGAGCAGCAGCAGGACGAGGACGATCAGAGCGGCAACCATCTGGGGTTGTGCACCTCCTTCTTCTTGATTGGCGTCTCCACCTATTCAGGTAACAAGCCAGACGGCCCGACTACTGCCGCGTTTTGGCCCGGTCCAAACGCCTTCCAGGCCGAAAGAACTCGATCGACCCTCAGCCCATCCGCACCGGCTCGCGCTTGATCATGTGCACGATCGCGACCAGGACTACTGCCCCGATCAGGGCGACGATGAAGGAGATGATCAGGCCGGTTGGCTGCGTGCCGAAGATCAGCGTGAAGAGCCAGCCGCCGAGGAACGACCCGAGGATCCCCAGGACGATGTCCCAGATGATCCCGTAGCCGTGGCCGCTCATGATCTTCCCGGCGAGCCAGCCGACGATGGCCCCCATGATGATGAACCCGATGAACTCCATCTCTGAACCTCCAGGTAGGTTTATTGCTCCGCCAAAGCGGTGCCCTCATGTGATTAACCCGGCGGGTGCGGCGACTACCTGAGCCCCTCGCGTCCTTCTATAT
>DASWDZ010000057.1:0-31522 GCA_036395015.1 Candidatus Dormiibacterota bacterium
GCCCAGGTCGAGGGCTTCCTGGAGGTCGCCCGCCGGGGCAGCGTCAGCCGCGCCGCGGAGGCGCTGTTCATCACCCAGCCCACCCTGACCGCCCGCCTCCAGGGCCTGGAGCGCGAGCTCGGGACGCCGCTCTTCCTGCGCACGCCGAACGGGATGCGGCTGACGGACGCGGGCCGGGCCTGGATCCCCTACGCGGAGCGGGCGCTACGCGCCCTGGTCGACGGCCGCGACGCGCTGGAGCAGTTGATGACCGCGTCCGCGGGCCACCTGATGCTCGCGGCCGCGCCGGCGGTCAGCACCTACGTGCTGCCGGACATGCTGGAAAGGTTCGTGGCCGCGCATCCTCGCGTCGAGGTGTCCGTGCGCACGGGTCACTCGGAGGACGTGGTCGAGCTCGTGCTCCGCGACGAAGCCCAGATCGGCCTTGGTCGCGCCATCAAGCACCCCGAGCTGGAGCTGCGCCCGTTTCACACCGAGGACCTGGTCCTGGTGGCCGCGCCGGACCATCCCTTCACGCAGCTGTCGTCGGTCACCATGCCCCAGGTCGCGGCCGAGAAGCTGATCATGTTCGACCGCACGTCGAGTTACTACGAGATCACGCAGGGCGCGTTTCTGTCCGCCGGCGTGAGCCTCCGCGGTCTGATGGAGCTCGACTCCATAGAGGCGGCGAAGAAGATGGTCGAGCGTGACCTCGGCGTCGCCCTCCTGCCCGGAACCGCCGTGGCTCGCGAGATCGCGGGCGGCACGCTGCGCGCAGTGAAGATGAAGGATGCGCCCCCGATGCAGAACACGATCGTCGCCTACCGGCGCCGCGACGCTGGTAAGCCCGAAGGCATCGTGGCCGCGTTCCTGGAACTGCTCCAGGGCAAATAGAACGCGCGAGCCGCGCCGTTTCTACATCGGTTGTTCCGATCGGGCCGATCAGATCAATTGATTGGACGTATATCGGATTCGTTGATAGTTTCTTATACATGGATCAAGAATCCCTATCGCAAGAGCGGGAGTCCGAGGCCACCTCGCACGAGTGCGAGTGCCCCGAGCCCTGCAACTGCGACCACGAAAACGAATAACTGAGGAGGCCCTGATGGAACTCGTCTCCACGCCTCTCCTGCCGGAGGGGTTCAAGGTGCCGGCTTCGCGAAACGAGCCGCCGAGCAAGCGCCTGCGCAAGATGCTCGCGGAGAAGCCGTACGTCTTCGCGCCCGGCGTCTACGACCCGATGGGCGCGCAGCTGGTGATGTACCACGGCTTCGACGCCGTGTACTTCAGCGGCTACTCATTTGCGATCGGCCACCTGGGTACCACGGACATGGACCTCTACTCGTCGGTCGAGATCGCCGATGGCGCGCGCCGGACGGTGAGCGCCCTGCGCAAGTTCCAGCTGACCATGGCGATGGGCGATCCCGAGAAGAAGGTCGCGCCAACGCACCTGGAGATCCCGCCGGTGGTGGTCGACATGGACGCGGGTTACGGCAACCTGTTCAACGTCCAGCGCACGGTCGAGCTCTACGTCAACGCCGGCGTGGCGGCGGCGCACCTCGAGGACCAGGTGATGCCCAAGCGCTGCGGTCACATCGCGGGCAAGGCGCTCATCTCCGCGGACGAGTTCATCGGCAAGTTGAGGATGATGCGCAGCGCGGCCGACGATCTCGGCCACCCCGACTTCATCGTCATCGCCCGCACCGACGGCGTGTCGGCGAGCGAGGCGCCGGAGTCGAAGCGCGGCCTCGAGCTGGCCATCGACCGCGGCCTTCGCTACCTGGAGAGCGGTGTGCCCGACCTCCTGTGGTGTGAGTTCCCGACCGCGGAGCGTGGGCCCACAGAAACCTTCTGCACCGAGATCCGCAAGCGCTTCCCCAAGGCGCGGTTCGCCTTCAACTACTCCTCCTCGTTCAAGTGGTTCAACGAGAAGAACCCGATCACATGGGACGAGCTGGGACAGCTCGGCGTCGGCTTCATCTTCATCACGCTGGCGCTGCAGCACGCGGCCGGCCACGGCATGTCGACACTGCTGGAGGGGCTCAAGCACGACAAGGAAGAGGGCTACATGGCGCTGCAGCGGAATGAGTGGGCGGACGGCGCGAAGATTCCGACGCGCTCGCATCACCTCTTCACCGGAGTTCCCTATCACCACCACGTCGGCCACGTGTACGGCGCATCGCGGCTGAGCGAGGAGATGGACGACCATCTGGAGGTCTCCAAGGTCGTCTAACTCCTCCCCATTCATGGGGAGGTGGCGGCGAAGCCGCCGGAGGGGCCGATAAACTCAGCCTCGAGGGCTGGCGTGCTGCTGTACCCGTTTCGATATCTGTTGTGGCTCATATCGAGCGTCCGCCGCTCGATCGGAAGGCCGCCGGACTACGTCGTTTTCGTCCTCGAGGAGAGCCTGCCGGCGCTGCCCGACCCGCCGCGTCCGTGGTGGCAGCGCTTCGCGTCCAGGCCGCGGCTGAGCGTCAAGGAGCTGGGCGAGCGGTTCGACGCGATCGGTGGCGACGCACGGATCAAAGGCGTGGTTTTGCATCTGCGGTCGGCGGGCATGTCGATGGCCGCGCTCCAGGATCTCCGCGAGCTGGTGGCCAACCTGCGCAGGGCAGGCAAGCGGGTGGTCGCATGGGCGCCGTTCTACGACACGGGCAGCTACTACCTCGCGTGCGCGTGCGACGAGATCCTGCTGATGCCGGTGGGGTCGATCCGGGCGCTGGGCTTCGCCGGCACCGGCGTGTTTCTCGCCGAAGGCCTCGCGCGCCTCGGACTGGGCGCTGACTTCGTCCAGATCTCGCCTTACAAGTCGGCGGCCGACCCGCTGACCAGGTCGAAGATGTCCGACGAGTATCGCGAGCAGCTGACGTGGTTGCTCGAGTCGCAGCACCAGGAGCTCGTGAGCGCGATCGCCGAGTCTCGCCACCTCGATGAGGCCGGGGCACGAAACCTGGTCGACTGCTCGCCGTACGGCGACGACGTCGCCGTCGAGAACCACGCGGTCGACAAGGTGGTCGCCGAAGAGGAGCTGCCGGCGCACCTGGGCCGGGCCGCCATCGGCACGTGGGAGCGGGCCGCCCGCAAGATGCGGACGCCGGCGCCAACCTTCCGTCGTGGCCGATACGTCGCCCTGATGCGGATCGAGGGCACGATCATCGACGGCCGCTCGGCGCGCCTCCCGGCAAGGCCGCCGGTCGAGGTCCCGCTGGTCGGCGAAGACCGCGCCGGGGACCTGAGCGTGGTCCAGGTGGCGCGCCAAGTCGCGTCCGACAAGCGGGCCGCTGCGGTCGTGCTCTACGTCAACTCGCGCGGCGGATCGGCGACGGCGTCGGAGGCGATGCGCCAGGCGGTGCAAGTGATCGCGGCGCGCAAGCCGGTCGTGGTCGTGATGGGCCCCGTGGCCGCATCGGGCGGCTACTGGGTGTCGACTCCGGGATCGTGGATCGTCGCGCGCCCGGGGACCCTGACGGGGTCGATCGGCGTCCTCAGCGGCAAATTTGTCACCGGCGGTTTGTGGCAGAAGCTGCTGTTCAACCGGGAGACGATCGCGTTCGGCGATCGGATGCTGCTTGAAAGCGACGAGCGGCCGTTCACAGACGAGGAGCGCGGCATCGTGCGCGCCGAAATCAACCGCATGTACAGCGCGTTCACGAAGCTGGTGGCGGAAAAGCGAAAGATGACGGCCGACGAGGTCGAGCCCATCGCGCAGGGCAAGGTGTGGACCGGCCGGCAGGCGCTCGAGCGCAAGCTCGTGGACGAGCTTGGTGGCCTCGACGCCGGCGTGGCCAAGGCGAGGTCGCTCGCGAACCTGACCGACAGCGTGCCCCTGCGCGAGGTCCGCGGGCCGCGGCGCATGATCCCGCCTCTCGCGCAGCCCGCTGCCGCCGGTGGGTGGTTCGGCTACATGCTCGAAGGGCTCAAGGTGCTGGGCCGCGCACCCGCACTGGCGGTCATGGAATACCTCCCGGGCGACCTGACCTAGCGGTGATTTGCCGCGAGCGCCGGCACTCGCGGGATTCAGCCGACCCTCAAAGGCGCGAATGCCGGCAGTCGCAGGATTCGAGGTGTCAGTCGAGCGCTGGGAACCTCCAGGGCTGCCGCTCGCGCACGACCTCGTAGACGGCCTTGACGATGCTCTCCCGGTTCGGCTTGGTGAAGTAGTCCCCGTCCGGCCCGTACGCCGGCCGGTTCGGTGACGCCGACAGCGTCCGCGGCGCTGCGTCCAGGTGCCACCACCCGTTCTGCGCCTCCAGGACCTGCTGCAGCATGAACGCCGACGCGCCGCCCGGCACGTCCTCGTCGACGCAGATCAGCGCGTGCGTCTTTTCCACCGACCGCACCAGCATCTGGTTGACGTCGAACGGGTTAAGCGTCTGCACGTCGATCACCTCACAGGACAGGCCGAGCTCCTCCAGCGCCAGCGCGGCGCCCAGAGCGATCGCGCAGCACGCTCCGTAGGTCACGACGGTCGCGTCGCTTCCCTCGCGCAACACCTCCGGCACCCCCAGCGGCACGGTATACATCCCGATGTTGTCGGGCACCCGCTCCTTCAACCGGTAGCCGTTGAGGACCTCGATCACCAGGCCGGGGTTGTCGCCCTGGAAAAGCGTGTTGTAGAAGCCGGCCGCCTGCGTCATGTTCCGCGGCACGCAGACGTAGATGCCACGCAGTGCGTTCAGGACCACCGACATCGGCGAGCCCGAGTGCCAGATCCCGACCAGCCGGTGTCCCTTCGTCCGGATGATGACCGGCGCCTTCTGGCCCCCGACCGTCCGCCAGTGCAGCGTCGCCAGGTCGTCGGACGCGACCTCGAGCGCGTAGAGGAAGTAGTCGAGGTACTGGATGTCGCAGATCGGCCGCAGCCCGCGCATCGCGGCGCCGATCGCCTGGCCCAAAATGGTCGCCTCGCGGATCCCGGTGTCGGTCAGTCGGAGCTCGCCGTGCTTCGCCTGCAGCCCCTCGAAGACGAGGTTGACGTCGCCGAGCTTGCCGACGTCCTCGCCGATGACGAAGATCCGCGGGTCGCGCGCGAAGTTCGCGTCGAAGTTCCGCACCAGCACCTGCCGGCCGTCGACCGTTGGCGACTGGTCCGAGTAGACGGGTGGCACCACCGGCACGTTCAGCGGCGAGTCCGGCGAGTCGCTGTAGAGGTGCGAGTTGTAGCGCTCGTGGTTTTCGCGCTGGTAGTCCTCGACGAACCTGGCGAGCTCGGCTCGCGCCGGGGACTCGAGGCCGCGCAGCTGGAACAGCGCGCGCGTGGCGCTTGCCATGATGAACGACCGCGTGATCTTGTGGGCCTCATCGAGCGCGTTGGTGATCTCGGCCACCTCGGGCATGTCCACGCGCCGCAGAATCGCGACCGCGCGATCTCGCTCGGCCCGGACCGGAGACTGGAACGCTTCCCACGCCAGGTCGCGCGCCGCCTCCACCGCCTCCTTGTCGGCGGCCTCCCACCCCTCGAGCTGCGATTCGCTCGCGACCTCGGACTCGATGATCCAGTCGCGCATGCGCGCCACGCAGTCGTACTCGCCCTCGAAGCGAAGCCGCTCCTTCGACTTGTAGCGCTCGTGGCTGCCGCTGGTCGAATGTCCTTGCGGCTGCGTCATCTCGGTGACGTGGATCAGCGCCGGCTTGTGCTCGCGCCTCACCTTGTCGACCGCGGTCACGTACGTCTCGACCAGACCCGCGTAGTCCCAGCCGCGGGTCACGTAGATGTCGATGCCCGGGCGGTCGTCGGGCGTGAATCCTCGCAGCACGTCGGAGATCGAGGCCTTGGTGGTCTCGGCGGTGATGGGAACGGAGATCCCATAACCGTCGTCCCACACCGACAGCGCCACCGGTATCTGGAGCACGCCTGCGGCGTTGACCGCCTCCCAGAACAGGCCCTCGCTCGTCGAGGCGTCGCCAATGGTCCCGAAGGCGACCTCGTTGCCGTCGACCGAGAAGCCGTCCTGGACTTCCTTGAGCTGGGGGTTGTCGCGATACAGCTTCGACGCGTACGCCAGCCCGATCAGCCGCGGCATCCAGCCGGCGACATTCGACACATCGGCGCTCGAGTTCGGCGTGTCCACGCTGCGCTCGAACGTGCCCCTGGCGTCGAGAATGCGTGTCGCGAAGTGGTTGCCCATCTGCCGGCCGCCGGACGCCGGGTCCGCGTCGGTGTTGGCGGTTCCGTAGAGCTGGGCGAAGAACTCGCGCACGTTGGACATCCGAGTTGCCCACATGAAGGTCTGGTCTCGGTAGTAGCCGGCGCGCCAGTCGCCGGGCCGGAAGGCTTTGGCCATGGCGATGTTCGCGACCTCTTTGCCGTCGCCGAAGATGCCGAAGGTCGCGTTCCCGCGCAGGACCTCAGCCCGCCCGATGACGCTCGCCCGGCGGCTGCTGTAGGCCAGCCGGTAGTCGGCGACGATGGCTTCGGCGGAGAGGGTGAATTTCGAGTTGCGAAGCGCTTTCGCCATAGTTTCCGCTACGCGGCCAAAACTACGTTAACACGCGATATCGAGGGCTCTAACTCCTCCCCATTTATGGGGAGGTGGCGCCGAAGGCGCCGGAGGGGCAGGGCTAGGCCGAGCTGAGCCGCCGGTCCTGTACATGCTCCCGGCGCAGCAGGCCCGGGCGGCTCGCCTGGAGCGCTTCCTTCATGTGCACGTAGGCTCGGGCCAGCTCTCCACGGCGCTCCAGTATCTCGGCGTAGATGCCGTGGCACTGCAGGAGTCGCTCGCGCAGGCCCATCGCCTCGAAACCGCGGATCGCGTCCTCCAGCTGGCGGTCGGCCTCGTCAGCGTCCCCGCTCAGGTCGGCGATGCGGCCGAGCGCAACATGCGCTTCGGCGATGCTGGCCGCTTCCTCCAGACGTTCGGCCAGCTCGAGCGCCTCGCTCGCCAGGTCGTGCGCGCGATCGATGTCCCCTTCGCGTATCGACAGCTCGGAGAGGCCGAGCAAGGTCAGGCTGCGCCCGCATCCAAGGTCGAACTCGCTGCACAGCTCGAGCGCCCGGTCCAGGTGAAGGCGCGCCGCGGCGAGATCCCCACGCCGGATCAGGACCTGGGCGAGGTCGTGCTCGCTCTTGGCCAGGGCGTCGCGGTCGCGAAACAGCTCGAGCAGGGCCACCGAACGGCTGGTGAACCGAGCCGCTGCCTCGATGTCACCCGCGGCTCGGTAGGCGGCGCCCAGGGCGGCGTACCCACGGGCCGCTCGCCGGAGGTCGGACACGGCGCTGCCGACCTGGATCGCCTCCTCGTAGGCGGCGACCGCCTGGTCCCACTCCCGGTTCGCGACATGCGCGGCGGCCAGGATTCCGAGCAGGCGCGCTTCGGTCGGCGCGGGAACCGGTTTGAGCCGCCGGCAGACGGAAAGCGCCTGCTCGGCCAGGAAGGTCGAGTCCTTGGCCTGGGTCATGGTCGCGACCGTCGCCTGGGCGCCGATGCACTCGGCCAGCATCGCGATGTCGTTGACCGCTTCGAAGTGCGATCGCGCGTCGGCCAGCAGTGGTGCGGCGCGGTCAACCTGGGCCGTGGAAAGATAGGCGTGGGCCAGTACGTAGCGGATCCGGCCGAGCCGGAAGGCGGAAGGCCCGCGGTCGAGGAGCGCGGTGCCCAGGGTGATGGCTTCGGCGTGACGGCCGTCGGCGACCAGCGCCTCGAGCTCGAGAAGCCTGGCCTGGATGTCGTCGGTTGCGCCGGCGGGCTCGGCGAGAAAGAACTCGACGGGCTTGCCCGTGCGCCGGGCAATGTGCTCGAGGGTCGGCATCGACGGCCGGGTGCGCCCGGTCTCGACCAGGTAGATCGCCGGCGCGGTGACGTGGCCCTTGCCGAGCTGGGCGAGGCTCAGTCCTGCTTCCGTGCGCGCCTGCTTGACGGAGCCTGGTCGGACGTTGACGCCAGGGAGGCGCCGACGCTTGGAGCGCGCATCTGCCGCAACGGCTGCGTCAGTGCGCCCGCTGGCCACGGCTCGTCACTTTATACGAAACCCTTCATTCGTGTCGTCACAGACTCCTGAAACGCTCGTTTCAAGCTGACCGGTCGTTTTCTCGCCGTCACTTCACATACTTAACGTTGTTAAGTTAAACTGGCTGTGCAAGCCGCGGTCAGAGTGCTTCCCGCCGCGGCTTGTTTGTTTCCAACTCCTCCCCATGCAGTGGGGAGGTGGCCGGCGAAGCCGGCCGGAGGGGCCGGAGGAGCCCAAGCCGGTGGTGATTAGGTCACCGAAGCCTAAGCCGCCGGGTACGTCCCGAACAGCTTGATGTCCGCGCTTGCCTCTTCCAGGGCGCTGAGCGCCGCCTCCGCGGCCGCCGGAGATCCCGACTCCCCATTGATCGCGAAGTCCAGGTAGAACCGGTACTCGAACGGCCGGCCGATCATCGGCCGGCTGTCCAGCCGCGTCAGGTTGACCCCCCGCTCGGCGAAGCAGGCCAGCGCGTGGGCCAGGCTGCCGGGGCGGTGGGCGGTGACGAACGCGATCGAGCCCTTCCAACCGGTCTGGGCGTCGCGCGGCCGGGTCGGCGCCCCCTTCTCGACCACCACAAAACGGGTCCGGTTCTCGGAGTCGTCCTGGATCGACTCGGCCAGGATGTAGAGCGAGTAGCGCGTGGCCGCCGCCTTGCTGGCGATCGCCGCGGTGCCCGGCTGGCGCTGCTCCGCCACCGCGCGGGCGGCCCCCGCCGTGTCGTGGAACGCGACCGGCCGGATCTGGCGCGAGTGGAGGTAGCGGTCGCACTGAGCGAGAGCCTGCGGGTGCGAGAGGGCGCGCTCCACCGGTCCCGGCCAGCCGAGCAGGCAGTGGCGCACCGGCTGCACGTGCTCGCGCACGATGCGAAGCCCGGGCAGCTCCCACAGCAGGTCGGAGACCTCCTGGACGACGCCCGCGCTCGAGTTCTCGACGGGAAGCACCGCGGAGTCGACGGCGCCCATGGCGAGCGCCTCGAACGTCAGTCGGAAGGTGGGGAAGCCGACCGCCTGGGCGTCGGGGAAGACCGCGGATACCGCCTCGTCGGAGTAGGCGCCGGGCTCCCCCTGGTATGCAACCTTCACCCGAAGATGAGATGGCGCATCGCGTCCGCGACGTGGTTGTGGTCGTGGAGCTGGTCGGTCACGGGCGGATGGCCGTTGCCCTCGTGCCCGTTGCTCTCCGACATCGCCGCGATCTTGCGCAGGTCCTCGTCGGTGACTTCCTTCTTGGTGTCGGCGAGCTGCAGGAATCGCTGCCAAGCGGCGTCGGCCTTGGCCGCGTCGGCGATCGAGATCCCGAGTCGGTTCAGCCGGTGGTGGAACGCGTGGCGTCCCGAGCGGGCGGTGAGCACGATCCGCGAGTCGTTGAGGCCGACGTCCTCGGGCTTCATGATCTCGTAGTTCAGGCGGTCCTTCAGGACGCCGTCCTGGTGGATGCCCGAGGCGTGCGCGAACGCGTTGGCGCCGACCACGGCCTTGTTCGGCTGGACCGGCGTCCCCGTCAGCTCCGAGACCAGGCGCGAAGTGCGCGTGATCTCGCGTGTGTCGATACCGCACTCGAGGCCCAGCTTCGACTGGCGGACCTTCAGCAGCATCACGACTTCCTCGAGCGAGGTGTTGCCCGCCCGCTCGCCAATGCCGTTGATGGTGCATTCGACGCGCCGGGCGCCGGCGGCCAGCGCCGCCAGCGTGTTGGCGACCGCGAGGCCGAGGTCGTTGTGGCAGTGCACCGAGAACAGTGCCTTCTCGCTGCCGCGTGCCTCGTTGATGACCCGGCGCACCAGCTCGCCGAACTCGTAGGGCAGGCAGTAGCCCGTGGTGTCGGGGATGTTGATGACGTTCGCGCCCGCCGCGATCATCGTCTCCACCGTCTCGACCAGGTAGTCGGGATCGGCCCGGCCCGCGTCCTCCGGTGAGTACTCCACCTTGTCGCAAAGGAAGCGCGCGTACTCCACCATCTCGGCGCCTCGCTTGAGCACCTGCTCGCGGGTCATGCCCAGCTTGCGGTCGATGTGCACGTCGGAGACCGAGAGCACGATGTGGATCTGCGGGTCCTGCGCGTCCTTGATCGCGCCCCAGACCGCGTCGATGTCCTCACGCACCGCGCGTGCGAGCGCGGTCACGGTGGCGCCGCGGATCTCCCGCGCGATCCGCCGGCAAGCTTCGAAATCGCCCGGCGACGAGATCGGGAACCCGGCTTCGATGACGTCGACGCCGAGCTTTTCGAGCTGACGCGCGATGCGCAGCTTGGAGTTCGCGTCGAGGTGGAACCCCGGCGACTGCTCGCCGTCGCGCAGCGTGGTGTCGAAGATGAATACGCGGTCGGGATTCGGATCTCTCATTTCTCTACAGGCTCCAGCCAGGTCATCATCGAGCGCAGCTCGCGCCCGACCTGTTCGATTTGGTGGTCGGCGTCCTTGCGTCGCATCTCCAGAAACTCCTTGCGGCCATTCGAGTTCTCGTCGAGCCAGCGCTCGGCGAAGCTCCCGTCCTGGATCTCCGCCAGCACCTGCCGCATCGTCTGGCGGACGTGGTCGTCGATGACTCGCGGGCCGGACACGTAGTCCCCGAACTCGGCGGTGTCGGAGACGGAGTAGCGCATGAAGCCCAGGCCACCGCGATACATGAGGTCGACGATGAGCTTCAGCTCGTGCAGGACCTCGAAGTACGCGAGCTCGGGCTGGTAGCCGGCCTCGACCAGCGTTTCATAGCCGGTCTTGACGAGGTTGGCGACACCTCCGCACAGCACCGTCTGCTCGCCGAAGAGGTCGGTCTCGGTCTCCTCTTTGAACGTGGTCTCGAGAACACCGGCGCGGCCCGCGCCCAGCGACCGCGCGTAGGCCAGCGCGCGCCGCCAGGCCTTGCCTGTCGCGTCCTGCTGGACTGCGATCAGCGCCGGCACGCCCTGGCCGTTGACGTACGTGCTGCGCACGAGGTGACCCGGGCCCTTGGGCGCGATCATCGCCACGTCGATGTCCGGGTTCGGCTTGATCTGCGCGAAGTGGATCGAGAAGCCGTGCGCAAACAGAAGCAGCGAGCGCGGCTGCAGGTGCTCCTCGATCGATTCCCGGAAGAGCTTGCCCTGGCCGGCGTCGGGCGTGAGCACCATGACGACCGTCGCTTCGGAGACCGCCTCGGGCACCGGCACCGCGCGCAGGCCGTCGGCTTCGACGCGCTCGATCGACTTGCTGCCCGGGTACAGGCCCACACGAACGTCCTCGCCCGAATCGCGCAGGTTGAGCGCGTGCGCGCGACCCTGGCTGCCGTAACCGATCACCGCGACCGGCTCGCCCAGTTGCGGCGGGCAGTCGCTCTCGTAGTGGATCTTCATGCGCGTCTCCTCATCACCACCGGGCCTGAGCGGACCACGTCCACGACGCCGTGGCGGGCCAGCTCGTCGACGAAATCACCGACCTCATCGCGCTCGCCGGAGAACTCGACCGTCGTGCCGTCAGCCCCCGTCGAGAGCACCCTGCCTCCGCGCTTGACCAGCGCGTCAAGCTCAGACGCGGTGACCCTGGCGACCACCAGCTCGCGGCTGTGGACGTCATCGCCGGTGAGGTCCTCGACCTCGACCACCTCGACCAGCCGCTCTAGCTGCTTGCGCACTTGGTCGGCCTCGGCGTGACCGTGGTCGACCTGCAGGGTGATCCGGAAGCGGCCGGGCTCGCGGCTGGGGCCGACGGAGATGGCGCGCACGTGGAAGCCGCGGCGCCGGATCGCGCCCGAGACCTTGGTCAGCGTGTTGGGGCCATCCTCGACGAGAACCGAAAGGACCCGGACTCTGCGCAACTCCTCCCCACGCAGTGGGGAGGTGGCCGGCGAAGCCGGCCGGAGGGGCGGGGGACGCAACTCCTCCCCACGCAGTGGGGAGGTGGCCGGCGAAGCCGGCCGGAGGGGCGCGGGACGCAACTCCTCCCCACGCAGTGGGGAGGTGGCCGGCGAAGCCGGCCGGAGGGGCGGTGCGGCCTCAGCCATCTGACGGTGCCTCCCAGAACTCGTTGAGGCTCTTGCCCAGGGGCACGATCGGGTAGACGTTCGCCTCGGGGTCGATCCGGAAGTCGATCAGGAACGGACCCTTGGTGCGCTGCGCGGCGTCGAGCGAGGGGCCGATGTCCTCGAACCGCTCGACCCGCAGCGCCGGCATCCCGTAGGCCTCGGACAGCTTCACGAAGTCCGGCATGTGGGTCAGGTCGACCTGCGATCGCACGCCGCCGTAGAAGTCGTCCTGGAACTGGCGGACCATGCCGAGCGAGAAGTTGTTGAGGAGCACGATCTTCACGTCGAGCTGGTGCTCGACCGCGACCGACAGCTCCTGCGCGGTCATCACAAAACCACCCTCGCCGGCCACGCACCAGACCGGCACGTCGGGCCGAGCGAACTTGGCGCCGAGCGCGGCAGGGAGCGCAAAGCCCATCGTTCCCGCGCCGCCCGAGTTGATGAACAGACCGGGCCGGTCGTAGTTCCACCACAAAGCCGCCCAGATCTGGTTCTGGCCGACGTCGGCGACCACGATCGCCTCGCTGTTGGCGCGCCGGTACATGTCGATCAGCACGTCCTGCGGCTGGAGCTGGCCGTTCGAGTGCTTGTAGCGAAGCGGGTGCTCCTCGCGCCAGGCGTCGATCTGGGCGAGCCACGTGCCGCGGCCCTCGCGGACGCGGCCGACGTGCGGCAGCATCGCCGCCAGCGCCTGTTTGGCGTCCGCGACCAGCTCGATGTGCGGGCGCACGTTCTTGCCCATCTCCGAGCCGTCGATGTCGACGTGGATGAAGGTTTTGACCCTGGGCGCGAACTCGGCGAGCTTGGCCGTGACGCGGTCGTCCACGCGCATGCCGACCATCATCAGAACGTCGGCGTTCTGGACCGCCTTGAGGCACCAGCCGGTGCCCATGAAGCCTGTCATGTGCAGGGAGAGCGGGTGCTTGACCGGGAAGCCGCCGATGCCCAGCAGGGTGGTGCCGACCGGCGCCGCCGCGGCCTCGGCCAGCTCCTGGAGCTGAGGCTCGGCGTGGCTGAGGATCACGCCGTGGCCGGCCAGGATCACCGGTCGCTCCGCGCCGGACAGCGCCTGGGCGGCGTGCCTGGCCTGGTCCAGGTCGACGTGCCCGTTGAGCTTGTAGCCGGGCAGGTGCAGCCGGTCCGCGATCACGCGCTCGGCGTCCGCCTGCTGCACGTCCTTGCAGATGTCGATCAGGACCGGGCCCGGACGGCCGGTGGTGGCGATGTGGAACGCCTCGTGGATGACGCGCGGCAGCTGGTCGATCCTGGTGACCAGGTAGCTGTGCTTGGTCACCGATGAGGTGGCGCCGATGACGTCCGACTCCTGGAAGGCGTCGCGCCCGACCTGGGTGCTGATGACCTGGCCGGTGATCGCGATCATCGGCACCGAGTCCATGTAGGCGGTGCAGAGCCCGGTCACGAGGTTGAGGGCGCCCGGCCCGCTGGTGGCGAAGACGACGCCCGGCCGTCCGCTGGCGCGGGCGTAGCCGTCGGCCATGTGGGCGGCGCCCTGCTCGTGGCGGACCAGGATGTGCTTGAGCCGCGGGTGCTCGTGAAGGTGTTGGTAGATCGGCAGGTTGGCGCCGCCGGGGTAGCCGAAGATGTACTCGACACCCTCGCGCTCCAGCGCTTCCAGGATCATGTCGGCTCCGGTCAACTTGTTCGGCGGGCTCCTCTTTGCTCACAAATGAAGAAGCCCCCGCCTCTCGGTCGGGGGCTTCTGCGATCTATCCGGCGGTTCTGACTAGGTCGCGCGTGCCCCCATGCGAATGCCAATAAGGCCCAGAAGGCCCAGAAGTACGAGGCCGAGCACGCGGGATTGCGACATGTGGATGAGGATGTTAACGAGCCAACAGTCGCTTCGGGTTGTATCCGATGCACAAAATTCCGCGCCTTGCGCTCCGTAAAGTTGTCGCTCTCGTGGCTCGAACGCTTGGACAGAAGCTCTGGGACAGCCACGTTGTCCGAACCGCCGAGGGGGAGCCCGACCTGCTCTACGTCGACCTCCACCTCGTCCACGAGGTGACCTCACCGCAGGCCTTCGAGGGCTTGCGGATGGGCGGACGGCGGGTCCGCCGGCCCGACCTGACGGTGGCCACGATGGACCACAACGTGCCCACGCTGGGCGGCGCCCGGGCGGCCGACGAGCTTTCGCGCAAGCAGATGGAGGTGCTGGCCGAGAACTGCCGGGGAGCGGGCATCCCCCTCCACCAGATCGGCAGCAGGCACCAGGGCATCGTCCACGTGATCGGCCCGGAGCTCGGCCTGACGCAGCCCGGGATGCTGATCGTCTGCGGCGACTCCCACACCTCGACCAACGGCGCCTTCGGGGCCCTGGCGTTTGGGATCGGCACCTCCGAGGTCGAGCTCGTGCTCGCCACCCAGTGCCTGCCCCAGAAGCGGCAGGGCAATCTCGCCGTGAACGTGGATGGTTCCCTGCCGGTTGGCGTCACGGCCAAGGACATCGTCCTCGGGCTGATCGGCCGCACCGGCACCTCGGCCGGGCAGGGCCACCTGGTCGAGTACCGGGGGTCGACGATCCGTGGCCTGTCCATGGAAGGCCGGATGACCATCTGCAACATGTCGATCGAGTGGGGCGCCAGAGCGGGGATGGTGGCGCCTGACGACACGACCTTTGAATATGTCCACGGCCGGCCGCACGCGCCGAAAGGCGAGGCGTGGGAGAAGGCGCTCGACCACTGGCGGACGCTGCAGAGCGACGACGGGGCGAGCTTCGATGGCGAGATCGAGCTCGACGCGACCAGGCTCGAGCCGCACGTGACCTGGGGCACCACGCCGGCGCAGGTGGTGCCGGTGACCGGGCGTGTGCCCGTCCCCCACTCCGAGACCGACGAGCGCGCGCTGCGCTACATGGACCTCAAGCCGGGCATCGCGCTGGCCGATATCGCCATCGACCGCGTCTTCATCGGCTCGTGCACCAACGCGCGCCTGGAGGACCTGCGCGCCGCGGCAGGCGTGATACAGGGACGGCACGTCCACCCGAAGGTGCGCGCGATGGTCGTCCCCGGGTCGACGTCGGTCAAGCGCGCGGCCGAGGAGGAGGGCCTGGACGCCGTGTTCAAGGCCGCGGGCTTCGAGTGGCGGAACGCCGGCTGCTCGATGTGCCTGGGCATGAACCCCGACATCCTGGCCCCGGGCGAGCGGTGCGCGTCGACGTCAAATCGCAACTTCGAAGGCCGGCAGGGCTCCGGCGGCCGCACGCACCTGATGTCGCCGCCGATGGCCGCCGCGGCCGCGCTCACGGGCCACCTGGTCGACGTGCGGGAGCTGATCTAGGGATGGAGCCTGTCAAGCGGGTCACGGGACGGATGGCACCGCTCGACCTGGCGGACGTCGACACCGACCAGATCATCCCCAAGCAATTCCTGAAGCGGATCGAGCGCACGGGCTACGGGCCCTTCCTTTTCTATGACTGGCGGCGGCGCGGCGATTTCGTGCTCGACCGCCCTGAGTACACGGGCGCGTCGGTACTGGTTGCGGGCGCGAACTTCGGCTGCGGCTCCTCGCGCGAGCACGCGCCGTGGGCGCTGCGTGATTTCGGCTTCAAGGCGATCATCGCGCCCTCGTTCGCGGACATCTTCCGCGCCAACTGCTACAAGACCGGCCTGCTGGCGGTGACCCTTCCTGAGTCGCAGGTGCGGCACCTGATCGACCTGGTGACCGAGGACCCGACCGTCGAGGTGGCCGTCGACCTCGAGGCGCAGCAGGTGCGGGGCGAGGGCTTCAGCTACCGGTTCGAGATCGACCCCTTCGCGCGCGAGATGCTTCTTGGGGGACTGGACGAGATCGCCCTGGTCGAGCGGCACGACTCTGACATCAGCGCATATGAAAGGACGCGCGCGGAGTGGCTGCCGGCCGTCAGGTGAGGATCTTCACTCCCCCGCTTGCCGGGGGAGTCGGCCCGGCCGCCGAGCGGCCCGGCGGGAGGGGGACGTCCGATCAGGAGTACCTCGCCGTTGGTGCACCACCGCACAGTTCGGGAGGCCTTGAACAGTGCGGAGGTCGACCACCGCAATATCGGCGACAGAGCTGCTACGGCTTGAGGACCGCTCCTTCGGACGCCGAGCCGACCAGCATCGCGTATCGCGCCAGCACTCCCTTCCGGTAGTGCGGCTCGGGCGGCGACCAATCCTTCAGCCGCGCGTCGATGTCGACGCCCTCGACCGCGAGCCTGCGCGAGTCGACGTCGATCTCGATGATGTCGCCGTCATGCAGCGCGGCCAGCGGCCCGCCAACCGCCGCCTCCGGCGCCACGTGCCCGATCATCAGCCCCCGCGTCGCGCCGGAGAAGCGGCCGTCGGTGACCAGCGCGACCGACTCGCCCAGGCCCTCGCCGACGATCGCCGCCGTGACCACCAGCATCTCGCGCATCCCCGGGCCACCGCGCGGCCCCTCGTAGCGGATCACGACGGTATCCCCGGGCTTGATCTGTCGATTGAACACGGCCGTCAGCGCGTCCTCTTCGCGGTTGAAGATCCGCGCCGGGCCGCGGTGAGAGGTCGGGGTGTGGTGCGTGACCTTGACCACCGAGCCCTCAGGCGCGATGTTGCCCTTCAGGATCACGAGGCCGCCCTCGCCGCGCAGAGGCTTCGCCAGCGGAACGACAACTTCCTGCCCCGGGGTCTCCTTGAGCGACTCGCACTCCTCACCCAAAGTGCGTCCGGTCACGGTCATCGCGTCGCCGTCGACGAAGCCGCCCTCGATCAGCCGCTGCGTCAGCACTGCGATGCCGCCGGCCTTGTGCAGCTCGACAGCGGCGAAGCGCCCGCCCGGCTTCAGGTCGCACAGTAACGGCGTGCGCCGGCTGATGCGGTCGATGTCGTCGATGTCGAGTTCGACGCCGACCTCCCGTGCCAGGGCGAGCAGGTGGAGCACGGCGTTCGTCGAACCACCCGAAGCCGCGACCGCGGCGATCGCGTTGTCGAACGCGTGCCGGGTCAGGATCTGCGACGGCCGGCGGTCGGCGTCGAGCATCTCGAGCGCGAGCTTGCCGATGCGCTCGGCCGCGACGTGCTTGGCGGGGTCCATCTGCGGGATCGAGTTGAAGCCGACCGGCGACAGGCCGATCACCTCCATCACCATCGACATCGTGTTGGCCGTGTACTGGCCACCGCAGGCGCCAGCGCCGGGGCAGGCGACCGCCTCGAGCTCGGCGAGGTCGGCATCCGAGATCTTGCCTGCCGCCGCGGCGCCGATCGCCTCGTACACCTCACCCACCGCGACCTGCCGGCCGCGCCAGGTGCCGGCCAGGATCGAGCCCCCATACAAGAGGAATCCAGGCCGGTCGATGCGCACCAGCGCGATCGCCGACGCCGGGATCGTCTTGTCGCAGGCGCACAGCGTGACCAGCGCGTCGAACATGTGACCCCGCGCTATGAGCTCGATCGAGTCGGCGATGACCTCGCGGCTCACAAGCGAGGTCTTCATGCCCTCGGAGCCCATGGTGATGCCGTCGGAGATGGCGATCGTGTTGAACTCCATCGGGTTGGCGCCCGCGGCCTTGATGCCTCGCTTGAGAGGCGCGGCCAGGTCCCGTAGCCCGAAGTTGCACGGCATGGTCTCGGTCCAGACGTTGGAGACGCCGACGAAGGGCTTGCCGATGTCCTCCGCGGTCAGGCCGATCGCGTACAGGAACGAACGCGCGGCGGCGCGGTCGCGACCTTGATAGAGGATGCGGCTCGGCAGATCGCGCGCCATGGCGCGCAAGCTTAGCGCGGGCTACGATTGCGAGTGACCTGACACGAGATCCGTTGCTTCTGTGGCTGGCGCGCTGGGCGTTCGCCGCGAGCGTTGCCGCCGCGCCCCTCTGCCTCGTCCGCTGGCGCTTCGGTCTGATCCCCACCACGCTCCTCGGTGCACGGATTTGTCGACTCTCCGTACTGGAAGAACGACATGAACGTCGAGTTCTGGATCCTCGTCGCCCTACAGGTCGTGACGCTCCGCGTGGCCCGCAGAAACCGAGTGGCGCTGCCTTCGGACGCCGCCTGCCGAAACCGTCGCCCGATGTAGACTCCCTGGGCGATGGCCGATACGGATCGCTATCGACGCGAGGCTGAATTCCATGATCGAACCTTCGCGGAGCACTCTCGATCTCAGCTGCAACGCTTCTACAGCATCACCGGCGCGAGCCGCGGCTATTACAGGCGGTTGATTACACGCGACTGCGCTACGAAGTCGATCCTCGAATATGGATGCGGCCCTGGGAGCTATGGATTCCACCTTGCCGAGATGGGTGCACATGTCACCGGCATCGACATCTCACCGGTAGCCATCTCGCTGGCCAGACAGACTTCGGTCGATCGCGGGCTCGACATTGAGTGGCGCGTGATGAACGCCGAAGCACTCGAGCTCCCGAATGCATCCTTCGACCTCGTCTGCGGGAGCGCGATCCTTCACCATCTCGATCTGAGTCGTGCCGTACCCGAGGTGAAGCGCGTTTTGAAGCCGTCGGGCCGGGCGGTCTTCTATGAGGCGTTGGGGCACAATCCGATCATCAACTGGTATCGGCACCGAACGCCGCAACTGCGATCCAGCGATGAACATCCTCTTCGAGAGCACGACCTTCGACTGATAAGGCGGCACTTCGACAGCGTCACCGTCCGCACGTTTCATCTGACGACCCTGGCGGCGCTCCCGCTGCGCAAATCGCGGGCATTTCCAAAAGTCGTTTCGTTGCTTGATGCATTCGATCGGGGCGTGTTTCGAGCCATACCGATGCTGCGCAAACACGCCTGGTCGTGTGTCATCGACGCCTCCCTGAGCGGCATGCCGGCTGCTTTGGAAGCACCCTAAGACAAGGGTCGATACACCTTAAGGATCAGGCGCAGTCATTCTCGACCGGCTTGTCGCCCCCTACAGGTCTTGACGCTCCGCTTGGCCCGCAGAAACTGATTCGCGCGGCGCCGCGTGCTGAGCGCTGCCGAAATAGGCCGATTCGAGAAGCTGCAGGTGGTGGCTATAGCTGTGGTTGCGCAGCGCCCACTCGCGGCCCAGCCGCGAGATCTCGGCGAGCCGATCGGGATGCTTGCGAAGATCCTCGACAGCCTGCGCGATCTCGACGGCGTTGGACGCGGCTGTCACGGGAGGAGGGTCGGTGGGATAGAGACTCCAGTCGATCGCTGTTATGACCGGCCTGCCCGTGGCTAGCGCCTCGATCTCCATCAGGCTCAGGATTCCTTGGTGCATCTGGCCGATCACGACGTCGAACCCGCTTAGAAAAGTGCCGACGTCCGGATGCGGCATCGGCTGCACGAAATGCACCTTGTCCCCGTACCGCTTCATGTAATCACGCGCCAGCGGTCCCCAGTCGAGTGCGGTCACGTCGACCGTGCGGACCAGGCTCTCGACGGCGGGAAAGATCCGATCCACTCCCTTGACCGGGTGCAGGCGGGTGAAGATCAAGACCTTGGACACCTGGGTGGGCGCTGGAAAGGGGGCGCCGATGCCCCGCATGTCGACCGGGTTCGGCAGATAGACGGCCTTGGCGTCGACCTCGTGCAGATAGCTGCGGAGGTTGGGGGTTACGTAGAAGACCTTCCTCGCTTTCTTCAACACCGACCTCGACACCGCTCGATACAGGGGATTGTTGAAGTTCACGTGGAGGTCGGAGCCGTGTGCTTGCGCGAAGAATCCGCGTCCCGCCATCAGGCCGACGATTCCGTTCGCGATCCAGTGAATGTGGACGACGTCGTAGTCCCCTTTGCGCAGTCGGTTGACCGCGGGAAGATACGCGGCGACGCGAAAGGGCAGGGCGAGGGCTTTGACCGGCCACCTCCATCTGGCGCCAGTGTCAGGCAGTTCGATCAAATCGACATCGTGACCGGCGCTGCGAAGAAGCCCAGCCTGCACCGCCGCCACACCCGCAACGTCATGCACGAGGGCTATTCGGGCCACTGAATCGCTCGATGTTACAGATTGTGTTCGCTTAAGCTTCGAGCATCAAGGCGATCCAGTCGACCGGCGTGGACACGAATCTGCGGGCGGCCGGCCGGGCGCACAGCCTGAGGCGATTCACACTCTGGTCGCTGTCGCTTACGGCCGCATGCCTCCCGCTCTACGTCGTGCGATGGCACATTGGGCCTCTGCCGACGACCCTCCTCGAGCTGCTGATCCTGGTCACGTCGGGTGCTTATGTCGCCACCCTCATCACCCAGCACCGCCTCCCGGCCGCGCGCAGCTGGTTGGACGTTCCGATCGCACTGCTGCTGCTCGCGGGGCTCATCGGCATCGTCGTCGCACCCGACCACGTGCGGGCCCTGGGAATCTATCGTGCGTACTTCGTCGAGGCGGTCGCGTGCTTCTACATCGCGGTGGATCTTCTACGCACGCGCGACGATCTGCGTGTATTCCTCCTGATCGCCGGGCTCGGCGCGTGCGCGATGGCGGTGGGTCAGATCATCTCGTTCGCGTGGGTTTTCGCGCAGGGCAACCTGCAGCTGACCGGCGCGCCCGCGTTCCTGAACACCAGCCCCAACTCGGTGGCCATGTACCTCGAACCGCCACTGGCCTTTGCGGTTGCGTTCGCCGTCTTTCCGTCTGGCCCAAGAGCGAGGTGGATGGCCGTGGCCATGCTCGTGATTCTCTTCGTGGCCATCGTGCTCACGCTCTCGCGGGCTTCGTACCTGGCCATGGCGGTGCTCGCCATCGTGCTGGTGCTCAGCCTTCAACACCGCACGTGGCGCCTGCGGGCGGTGGCGGCGCTCGCAGTCCTCGGACTGCTCACTCTCGAAGTGCCTTTCGTCAACGAGCGCTTCTTGAACCTCGCCCGATCCGTCACCAATCGGACCTCGATCTATCACCAGGCGCTGCAGATGCTGTCCGAGCGCCCCATCTTTGGAGCCGGTATCAGCGGTTTTGCGACACGCGTCGCGCCTTTCCGGCCTCCCAATCAACCCATCCACCTCTATGCCCACGATGTCTGGCTGACGACCTGGAGCGAGCTCGGCCTGCTCGGCCTCTTCACGTTCGCGGTGATCTTCTTCGGCTTGATATGGTCAGGCGCGCGCGCACTCCCGCGGACAGCGGGACTTTATCGCCCGCTGCTATGGGGCGCGGTCGGTGCCCTCGTGCTTTACACAGTGCACGGCCTCTTCGACTCACCCTACTGGAAGAACGACCTCAGCGTCGAGTTCTGGCTGCTGGCCGCCCTACAGATCGTCGCCGTTCGCAGCGCCAGCGGCTCCCCGCGCAACGCGAGCGCGAGCGCCGCTCCATAGCGACTCCAGCTCACCCTTCTCGATGACGCGAGACGTGGCGGCGGACGCGACCAGCGCCTGGGCCAGGTGCAGCGCCCGCAGTCCAGACTCGCCGTCCACCTCCAGCGGACGCTCGCCGCGCACGGCCTCGACAAACGCTTGCAGCTCGAGGCGGAGCGGTTCCGCCTGGGCGATGGGAAACGTCACCGCCTCGCCCTGGCTGACGGCTCGGGGGTGGACCTCTGCATCGGGAGTCACCGGCATGTCCGCGTTGCGGTAATACGTCAGCTCCTGCGACAGGTAGTTGCAGACGAACATCCCCCGCTCGCCGAGGACACTCAGCTCGCGGATCTTGGTGGGTGTCAGCCAGTTGACCTGGAGCACCCCGAGGACGCCGCTCTCGAACTTGAGGAGCGCATTGAGGATGTCTTCGTGGTCCGTGTGAATGCGCTGTTCGGTCTCGGCGTACAGACGCTGCACATCGGAGGCCGCCAGGTGATGCATCACATCGACGTCGTGTGTCGCCAGGTCGATCACGACGCCGACGTCTCGGATGCGGGCTGGAAACGGGCCGACGCGGCGCGCTTGCAGCTGATAGATCCTCCCCGCCTCACCCGCCGCGACCCGGCGCTGCAGCTCGCGTACCGCGGGGTTGAAGCGCTCGATGTGACCAATGGCAAGGAGTCGGCGTGCACGTCGGGCCGCGGAGACCAGGGTGCGGCCCTCGTCAAGGTTCGAGGCGATGGGCTTTTCGATGAAGACGTGCAGTCCGCGGTCCAGGACCTCGAGGCCGACGCGTTCGTGGAACCGCGTTGGAACCGCCACCACCACTGCCTCCAGCCGCTCGCGCTCGAGCATCTCCTCGAGCGACGTGTAGCCGGCGACGGAGTGCTTGCGACCGGCTTGCTCGACCGCGCTTGCGTCCTGGTCGCAGACAGCCGCAAGGTCGACGCCGTCGAGGTCGCTGAGGACCCGCAGGTGATTGCGCCCCATCGCGCCAAGACCGATGAGCGCGACGCGCGTCACGTCGATGCCGCGACCTTGCGCACCGCGTCGATGATGCGGTCGAGGTCCTCGTCCGAAAGGCCCGGATGGACCGGCAGGGAAAGCACATGGTCCGCGGCGTCCTCGGCGACAGGCATCGACACCTCTCCGTAGCCGAGGCTGAGATACAGCGGCTGCCTGTGCACGGGGACTGGGTAATGGACAGCGGTGCCGATCCCAAGCTCGCGCAGCAGTTGCTGAAACCGGTCGCGATCTCCGTGGATCAGGACTGTGTACTGATGGTACGCATGGCGGTAGCCGGGCCGCTCACGTGGTGTCGAGACGACCTTGATCCCGGCCAGCCCTTCATCCAGCACCGAGGCATTCCGCCGGCGTCGCTCGTTGAGACGGTCGACCTTGGCCAGTTGCGCGCGCCCGATGGCCGCGGCGATGTCCGTCATCCTGAAGTTGTAGCCGAGCAGGTCGTGGTGGTAGCGACGGGCCGCACCGTGCTGCCGCAGCAAGCCGACTCTTTCTGCAACCTCGGCGTCGTCCGTCGTCACCATTCCTCCCTCGGCGGTGGTGATGTTCTTGGTCGGATAGAAAGAGAATGTTGCGCTGACCCCCATTCCCCCTGCTTTGCGCGCGCCGATCGCCCCCCCGTGCGCCTGGCAGGCGTCCTCGATGAGGACGAGACCGTGGGCGTCCGCCATCTCTTTCATCTCTGGAATTGCGGCCGGATGGCCGTAAAGGTCGACCGGCATGATCGCCCGCGTTCGCTCTGTGATCGCCGACTCGACCTTCGCGGGATCCATGCAGTAGGTGTCGGCCTCGATGTCCACGAACACCGGGCGCGCCCCCGCGAACAGCGCCGCGTTGGCCGAAGCGATGAACGTGAATGGGCTCGTGATCAGCTCGTCACCCTCCTTCAGCCCGTAGGCGAGCATCACGAGATGAAGGGCGGCGGTGCCCGAGTTGACGGCAACCGCGTGGGCGGCGCCGCACCACGCGGCGAATTCATGTTCGAAGGCCTCCACCACCGGCCCCTGCGCCAGTTGGCCGCTCCCCAGCACGTCCAGCACGGCTGACTTCTCCTCGTCGCCGATCTGGGGCATGGCGACTGGGATCGTTTTCAGCGTTTCCAATTCAGCCCCATGTTATGGGTTGACTCGTTTGCCGGTCTCCAGGGCCGCGACCACGCCGTCGGCCGCGTGGCCGTCGCCAAACAGAGCCGGTCGTGCTCCTGCCGGCCGAAACTCCCGCATCGCCTTCGCGATGGCTGCGGGTTCGGTGCCGGTCAGCATGTTCCAGCCGGCCGCCACGGTCTCGGTCCACTCCGTGGACTCGCGGAGCGTGATGCACGGCCTTCCCGCGAAGTAGGCCTCCTTCTGGACGCCGCCCGAGTCGGTGACGATCGCCTCCGCGTTCTCCTCGAGGACGAGCATCTCGAGATACCCGACCGGATCGATGAGCACCACCTTGCCGCCGGGACCGGGGCTCTCCACGGACAGCGCAGCCCGGGTGCGTGGGTGGACTGGAAAGACAACACGGCGACCGGAATCGGCCACACCGCGGAAGATCGCCGCCAGCCGCTCGGGGTGGTCGACGTTCTCCGCCCGATGCACGGTGAGCAGCTGATAGCCCGACGGTGCAAGCCCGAGCTCAGCCAGGATCCGGCTCTCGCGGCGGGCAACCTCCAGGTTTTGCTGGAAGGCGTCGTACATGACGTCGCCGACCATGCGCACTCCCTGGTCGATTCCCTCGCGGGCCAGGTTCCGCACCGCCGTCTCGGTCGGGCAAAGTAGCAGGTCACTCAGGTGGTCGGCCACTACCCGGTTGATCTCTTCGGGCATGCGCCTATCGAAGCTTCGCAATCCGGCTTCGACATGGGCGACGGGGATGCGAAGCTTGGCGCCGGCGAGTGCGCCCGCCAGCGTGGAGTTGGTATCTCCATAGACGATCAGCCAGTCCGGCGCGAATTCGCTCGCGACCGCCTCGATTCCCGCAAGCATGGCGCCAGTCTGCGCCCCATGAGGTCCCGATCCGACTTCGAGGTTCTTGTTCGGGGCGGGAATCGAGAGCTGGCGAAAGAAGAGCTCCGACATCGCGTCGTCGTAGTGCTGCCCGGTATGAAGAAGGAACTCCTGGTGGCGCCCTCGAAGGATCCGCGACACGGGCGCGGCCTTGATGAATTGGGGCCGGGCGCCCAGCACCGTCAGCACCCTCATGCGTGGAGCATCTGCCCGTCGGAGTCTAGCGAGAGGTGAGGATCACAATCCCCACGCACTACTTTTCGCGGGAGGTCGACGCTCCGCAGACACGGATGTACGAGCTCGCGCTCCGCCGCTCGGCGAGGATGCATTGGTTGCCACGATTCGCAAGGCTCCATCGGTCACCCACGCCCTCCATCTCGGAGTAGGCGCGCGCGATGCGATCCGTCTCGCTCACGTCCCGGCGGTGGCCTCGACCTTCCTCGCCTCTGCCTCTGGGATGTCGTACGTGCGGCCATCGTGTGCGCAGGTGTAGACCAGACCGCTCTTGGCGAGCGGCCGCCCGCAGTCGCACGCGAAGCCACGCAGCTTCGCCGGGTTGCCGGCCACGATCCCGCGCTCGGGGACGTCGCGCGTCACCACAGCCCCCGAGCCCACAAGGGCCATCCGGCCGACCCTCACGCCCGGCAGCACCACGGCGCCACCGCCGATCGCGGCGCCGTACTCGACCACGCCTTCGCTGACGACCCAGTCTTCGTCCGACTTGGGCGAGCCGTCGGGGTTGACCGCGCGGGGATGTTTGTCGTTCAGCAGCATCGCCCCCGGCCCCAAGAAAACGCCGGCCCCCAGGTTGAAGCCGCGGAAGACGAAGACGCCGTTCTGGAGCTTGCAGAAGTCCCCGATGCGCACGTCCTTGTCGACGTAAGCGCCCTTGCCTAGGATGCACTGCAGACCGATCACAGCGCCTTCGCGGACCTGCGCCTGGTGCCATATCTTCGTGCCGTCGCCGATGCTGGCGTCAGCCGACACGTCCGCAGTCGGATGGATGTAGATCTTGGCGTCTGTCACTGCGGCCTATCTTGGCACGGCACATCCAGGGTCCGGGGTCAGGGCAGGCAGACCTTGCGCGCTCTGTCCTGAGTGACTCGGCTTCCAGCTCATCGCCCTGCGCAATCTCGCCATGGGCTCCGTGCGGCCGACCGCCCACGGGAGCGGGGAATCGAGATCGCTGATACTTGCCTGCAGCAAAAAACACCCAAGGAATGCCAGAAGGTCGGTTTGACGCTCTTCCACGGCACGGCTACCATCAGAATCAAGAGCCTGGATGGCTGCCTAACGATGAAAGCGTTCGAGCTTGGGCCATCAACAGACCCGACCCCCAGCCTTGCGGTGAGTGCTGCCGCAGAGCCGAGGCGAAGGTTAGCGCTCAGCATTCGGGAGCGCCGTGTCTTGTTGGCGGCAGCCGATTTCGTCATCGGTGCGCTGGCCTGTTACATCGCGTTCGTTGTCGTGAGTCACCCGCATCTGCGTGAGCTCGAGGTCTCCGACCCCCTGATCATCGGCGCCTTCTGGGTGGTCGCATTGCTGATCGCTGATGGCTACGCGTCGCAGATACCCAGCAGTCGGGCCGAGAGCGGGTTCGCGGTGGTCAAGGCTTCCCCGATCGCAGCCCTGCTGACCGTGCTGGTCTTCTTCCTGCATCCGTACGTGCTCACCCGCCCGGTCATCGTGCTTGCGCTCGCGCTCGGCACCACGATGCTGATCGTGTTCAGGATCACCGCGGCACGGCTGCTGCTCCATGAGTCGCTCGCCACGCGAGTGATCCTCCTGTCCGACACCGAGCCAGGTGCGGACATCGTCAACGCGCTCCGGACCGCAAGGTTTGAGTACCGAGTCGTGGAAATGCTCATCAGGAGCGGCAGCGGCGGCGCGGCCGGCGAGGATGTGGTCGCGCAGCTACGCGCCATGCTCGAGAAGACCGGCATCGAGGAAGTGATCGTCACGAGCAACGAGCTGAGGCTCGTGCCGGGCTTGGTGGAGGAATGCCTCACGCACGATGTGCGCCTGGTCACGGCGAGTGACATCGTCGAACGCTACCTGGGCCGCGTGCCGATCGACTCGGTCGACGTGCACTGGTACCTGGGTCTGCCCGACAGCGATGTCTGGAGGAGGCCATATGCGGCGGCAAGGCGGCTGACGGACCTACTCCTCGCCGTTGTCCTGGGCATCCCGTTCCTGGTCCTGGTCCCGTTGCTCGCGGCCCTTATCAAGGTGGATTCGCGCGGCCCGGTCCTGCTCACGCAGCGCCGCGTTGGCGAGGGCGGGCACGAGTTCAGCCTCCTCAAGCTAAGGACGATGACAGTCGACGCGGAGGCTGGCGGCGCCCGGTACACATCGGCGCACGATCCGCGGATCACGCGGGTCGGACGCTTCCTGCGCACCGTCAGGCTGGACGAATTCCCGCAGCTGCTGAACATCATCCGCGGAGAAATGAGCTTCATAGGACCGCGGCCCGAACGTCCGGAGTTTGTCAGCGACCTCGAGGCCAAGGTTCCCCATTTCCGTTCGCGATTGCTGGTCAAACCAGGTCTCACCGGTTGGGCGCAGATCAGAGGTGGCTACGCGAGCACGTTGCCGGAGATCACTCGCAAGCTCGAGTACGACCTCTTCTACATCAAGAACCGCTCACTTCGCCTCGACATGCAGATCCTTTTCAGCACCTTCGGCACGCTGCTCAGCCGGAAGGGACGCTAGCCCGCCCCCCCGCACCGCCTCCGCGATCGCAACTATTTCGAGGGCGCGTTCGACCCAGGAGTAGGTCGGCCGCAGCCGCCTCACGGCTGCTCGCGCGCGTTCCAGCTCGGCGGCATCCACCCGTCGCAGGAGATCGGCGAGGTCGGTTTCGGCCTCGCCGACGACCCACCCGATGCCTTCCTGCTCGACGATGCCACCCACCGCCGTGCCCCTGCCGGCAAGGACCGGCAACCCCATGCCGATCGCTTCCGCAAACTTGATCGGCATCGCCCAGTCCGAGTTCAGGGTTCCGTAGGGCATCACCGAGACGTCGTGGGCGGCGTAAAGGTTGAGGAGTTCGGCGCGCGTCTTGTTGTGAACGACCTTGACGTGCGCTGACATGTACTTCGCATACCGGCCCCCGCCCCGAATCCACTCCGGCTCCCGGCTGCAGATCGTGACGGTGTGGTCCGCTCCGTGCGCAACGGCCCACGCCGATGCCCGCAGGAGCGGGATGAGGTCGTAGACCGGCGGCTCCACACCGCCGACGTACAACACGCGCAGCGGCGCTCCGGCCACATCATGACGGTCGTGCAGCGCCTCGCCGTCATCAAAACCCGGCATCGAAGTCCAATGCGGCTTGCGCGGGGCCCACGACGCGATTCGCCGCAGCATCCGGGCGTCGGGCACGAGCAGCGCATCGACCAACCCGCGATACGCGAGCAGGTCCAGGTGGAAGAACGGCAGAAGCGCAAGGTATTTGAGCCACCCGACCCGCCGGCGATAATGCGGAAGCCGCCAGTGCACGTCGCAGTAGAACAGCACCACCGGCACACGATGCGAGCGACAGGCGAGCAGCAGCATATAGTCCATCAGGGGATGGGTCGGTATGTGGTGCGGCTCCGTCAGCAGAGTTGGGGTCGTGGGCGGCTCCGCATAGAGGAACTCGTAGCGCACCCCTGAGTTCAGCTTGCTGCGCACGTTATGCGCCAGCTTCCTTCGGTCGACTGCCCGACCTGCGACCACGTCGACCTCGTAACCAAGCTGCCTGAACGCGCGCAGCATGCTCGCCGGCCGCATGCCCGAACCAGAGCGCGAATCCTCGTCGAGTGGGGAGGGCCGGTAGAAGATGCATCGGCGTTCCGGGCTCATTGGCGGCTCCAGCTTGCCACACATTGTGAATGTGGAGGCTTCACGGACACTTGCATTGCGTCGCTATGCTGCGGTCTGTGAAGACGGTGGCCGTGGTCGGCCTCGGCAAGATCGGCTTGCCGCTGGCGGCGCAGTACGCAAGCAAGGACATGAATGTGATCGGTTGCGATGTGCTCGCTCATGTGGTGGAGACCATCAACGCGGGTCAGTCCCACATCCATGAAGAGGCCGGTCTAGAAGACGCAGTCGCGGGCGCAGTCAGCCGGGGCGTCTTGAGCGCGACACTCGACACGGCATCGGCGGCCAAGCGTGCCGACGTCGTGGTCGTCATCGTCCCCCTCGTCGTCGGTCCGGACCACGCGATGGACTACCGGAACATCGACGCCGCCACGCGCGCGGTGGGCGCCGGCCTGCAGCGCGGCGCGCTGGTCGTCTACGAGACGACACTTCCTGTGGGCACGACAAGGCAGCGTCTGGGCCCCATGCTCGAGGAGGCGTCCGACCTTCAGGCCGGCAAGGACTTCTACCTCGCGTTCAGCCCTGAGCGCCTCTACGCGGGTCGCATCTTCGAAGACCTGCGCCAGTACCCGAAGATCGTGGGAGGTATCGATCGCCCGAGTACCGAGAAGGCGGTCGAGTTCTACCGCTCTGTTCTCGACGCCGAGGTGTGGCCCGTCGCAAACACGGAGACGGCGGAATTCGCCAAGCTGGCCGAGACGACGTATCGCGACGTCAACATCGCGCTGGCCAACCAGCTCGCCATGTACGGCGCGAGCCGGGACGTCAACGTCACCGACGCGTTCAAGGCCGCCAACTCACAGCCGTTCTCGCACATCCACCGGCCGAGCCTGGGCGTCGGCGGTCACTGCATCCCCGTGTATCCGCACTTCCTCCTTGGCGACGCGACCGACGGCGAGCTCAGCCTCGTGCGCGACGGGCGCCAGACCAACGATCGGATGGCGGAGGTCGGGATCGGTCAGCTGGCGGAGACCCTTGGCGGTCTGCGTGCACGGCGCGTGCTGGTGCTGGGCGCCGCGTACCGCGAAGATGTCAAGGAGCTCGCGTTCTCGACAGTGTTTCCCCTGGTCGAGCTACTCCACCAGGCTGGTGCGACCGTCCTCCTGCACGATCCTCATTTCGAGCCGGAAGAGCTTGAAGGTCTTGAGGCCCACGTCGTCGACTTGAAGTCGGATGCCGCCACCGACGTGGATGCGGTGGTCGTGCAGGCCTGGCACCGGGAGTTTCGGGACATAGACTGGGGCCGGTTCAAGCGGCTTGCGGTCGTGCTCGACGGGCGCGGTTCCCTGGATCCCGACGCGGTTCGCGAGGCGGGGGCGACCTACCTCGCGATCGGAGTTCCCACCACTTAGCGAGTCAGCTCGGTCATCGCGGGCCGCGGGTCCTTGCGTTTGCGGACCACGAAGTCGAGGACGCCGTTTAGAAACCCGATGCCGTAGCCGAAGTGGTAGCTCGCAAACGTCAGGGGCAGGATCGGCATCAGATCCCATCCGTGGCGCGCCGCAGTCGTCACCGACGCGATCAGGAGCACAAGCACATAGCTGCCGGTGACCACCAGGAGCGCGTCTCGGCTCAAGGCGGCCAGGGGTGACGCGAACGCCGCGATCCCGCTGACCACGGCCAGGGCGACCAGGACCGCAAGCCCGCTGACGAACACCGCGGGGACGTACTGGCGGACCGCCGGCGTCGTTCCGTGCTTCTGCATGATCCGGACCTTCCAGTACCCGTACTGCCGGTACTGCCGGAAGAGCGCGCCGAGGGTGCGCCGAGGCTTGTACCACGAACGGATCAGAGGCGACTGCCAGATGGTCCCGCCCGCGCGCTCGAGCCGGAAGTTGAACTCGGCGTCGGAGTCACGGACCAGGTCCTCGTCGAAAAGGCCGATCCGATCGAACACGTCGCGGCGGTAGAAGCCGCCGAAGACGGTTCTCGCCTTGCCTTCGTAATCGAGGGAATGCCAGCTCGCACCGCCCACCGAGAACGGGCTGTGGTGGGACGCGGCATTCGATCGCTGCAGGTAGCCGTCTGCTTCGGCGATCGCGGGACCGCCGACGTTGTCGGCCTTCGTACGCTCGGCAATCTCAAAGCATCGCGTCACGTAATCCTTCGGGTACCTCGCGTGCGCGCCCATGATCGCGATGTACCGTCCACGGGCCTGCCGGATCGCCACGTTCCAGGCGGCGGGGGCGATCCTCCGCTCGTTGGTCAGGACCTTCAGCCGGGGCTCGGCAGCACCGAGTCGCTCGAGAATCGCCCTCGTTCCGTCGTCACTTCGACCCTCGGCGACGATGAGCTCGAATCCCCCGGGCGGCTCGTCCTGGTCGAGAAGCGAGCGTACGCACGCTTCGATGAACCCCTCTTCATCCCGAGCCGCGACCACCACCGTGACGGCGCACGGCTCACCCTTTGGCTGCGACCCGGTTCGCGGCCCCGGCGCGGCGACGGACACGTCGGTGAGTGTGACGACAGCGCACGGTGAAGGTCAACCTGGCGCCGAAGTCGGGCAGATGTGGTCGACGTCGTGGCCGGCCATCCCCGCGATGTCGTGGACGAGCGCGATCCGCGCCAGGCCGCTAGAACGCGCATGAGCACGCGGAAACGTTACAGAGCGAATTTCCGGGTCCAAGCAGAGATAATCGCGCTCGCGATGCGGAAAGCGATCCTGGTGCTGGTGCTCGCCCTCGGCACGGTGACGACCGTCCACGCAAGCACGACGACCCTTACCGCCTCGCCCACGAGCTCCACCGTCGGGCAGAAGGTCACTTTTACGGCCAAGTTCACGCCCTCGTGCACGGGGACTGTGGCGTCGTACTACTTCACGATCGACGGCAAGCGTTACAACGGCACCTACACGCGTAGCGGTCTGAACCGCACGGAAGTCTTGGCCATCTCGACGCTCGCTGCCGGCACGCATTCGATCGCGTACCAGTGGACGATCACCGCGACGTGCAAGGGGAGTGCGTCGTTGTCCTACACGGTGGCTGCCACGCCATCGCCAACCCCGACCCCAACGCCGACCCCGTCACCATCGCCAACCCCGAGCCCGTCGCCCAGCCCATCGCCTTCACCGGTGACGCTGACCGCCGCCGAAACTCCGTCGGACGAGCCGATCGGCTATTTCGGCGGCGCCCTGATGGTGCTGGCCGTGGTGGCAGGCCTCGCCCTGGCGCTTTTGAGCCGCCGCTAGAGGCACGGCCGGAAACCCTCGGCGAGAGATTCGGCGATCCAGGTGGCCCAGATGCGGGCGAAGCGACGAGCAGCGCAGCGAGCGCATCCGTCGATTCGTAGGCGAGCAGCACAGGAAGTGAGCCCGCAGATGGGCCGCATTGGGCGCCGAAGATCCGTCGAGGGTTTTCTCGGCCGCGCCTCTAGGCCAGGGCCGACTCCAGGTCGGCGATCAGGTCGCCGGCGTCCTCGACCCCGACCGACAGCCGGATCAGCCCATCCCCCACCCCGGAACGCTGCCGCTCGGCGGCCGGGATCGAGGCGTGGGTCATGCGGGCAG
>DASWDZ010000058.1:0-2248 GCA_036395015.1 Candidatus Dormiibacterota bacterium
GTCCGTTACGGCACTGCTGCGACAGCATCCGCGTCAACACCATCGGAAAGCCGGATGAGGGAAAACCTCACGTCCGGTTTGATGAGGGGCGGCTGGCAAGGCGCAAGCTGAACCAGTCGCCTACTCTCCTCCCGCTTGGGCCACCACTTGTCGTGTCTCACGACATCGTGGACATCTGTTGCAAGACATTGTGCACAGGCCATCGCCCTCCGAGCGGCTGGTAATTCCAATCCAGGTCGAAGGTTAGAGCGCGCAGCAGGTCTCTTTCGTTCGCTCCAGGTCACGCAGCACAGCGGCTACGTGCTTAGCGGCGGCTCAGCCCCACAAACCCGTGCTTGTCGGGTCTTGCCTCCTGTAGCCGAGACTTAGCCGGGACCTCGTCAGGTGGGAGCCCGGACGCCGCTTCCATTCGGCCCGTGAAGTTGAAGAACGATATCTGTGCTGTCGCTTGCCAGATCCCGCGATCGTCCCAGCCGGCCGCCTTAAGTGCTGCAATATCCGCGTCGTCGATCAAAGCGGGGTTGTCGGTGAGCTTGCTCGCGTAGGACAACAGCGCTCTGGTCTTCGCGTCGAGGTCGTAGAGCGGCCACTCGGTTGCGAACTCCGCGCTCAGGTGCTCGTTCTGGGTGAGCCGGCGCACGGCCGTTGTGTGCAGCCCGAGTCAAGGTGCGCCACCGATCTTGGCGTTGACTACCGTGGCGACCATCTCGCGCTGGAGCCGACTGAGCGACGAGGAGCTCGCCAGGTGGACTCGGTTATATAGGAGGCCGACCAGGGCTGTCACCCAGAGGTCGGGCATCAGGACCTGCGCGATGCCGGGCACATAGCCGTACGACGACCTGCCGGCGAACCTGAGCAGCACCCCGCGCAACCCGCCGGCGTTCGACGGCACGATCCTGATACGAGCCATGACTACTACCTCCCACGCAATGACACCGGCCCGTGACCGACTTTAATGTTAACCTAACTAACATCAACAGTCAAACCCGTCGCCGGCCCTACCACATGCTTGCCCGAGCTGTGGCCTCCGCGGCGACCGCAGAGCGGATCCTGGACGCCACCGTCGACGTCTTCTGGGAATTGCCCACGGACCAGATCTCCATGGACGAGGTCGCGCGTCGAGCGGGAGTTACGGTGCAGACGGTGATCCGGCGTTTCGGCGGGCGTGACGGCCTCCTCGCCGCCGCCGCAGAGCGCGACGGCGACAAGGTCCGGCGGCAACGCGGACGGGCGCCAGTCGGAGACGTGGACGGTGCCGTGCAGGTGCTGGCTGAGCACTACGAGGCATACGGTGACCGGGTACTCAAGATGCTGGCCGAGGAGGAGCGCGTTCCCGGGTTGCGCGGCTTAGCCGATCGCGGACGCGCCATGCACCGCGAGTGGTGCGCCGAGGTCTTCGCGACCTGGCTCTCGAGCCTCAAGGAACTCGACCGAAGGCGCCGGTTGGCGCAACTGGTCGCGGTGTGCGACGTCTACACCTGGAAACTGCTCCGGCGCCAGGCGGGCCTCAGTCGGCAGCAGACCGAGCTGGCGCTGGTGGAGCTCCTCAAACCATTGCTGGAGGAAGCCTGATGTCTCGCATCCTCGCCTATACCTCGCCCGCGAAAGGTCACCTGTTCCCGCTCACGCCGATCCTCGACGAGCTCCGGCGGCGCGGCCATCAGGTCTCGGTGCGCACTCTGGCATCCGAGGGCCCGCTGATGGAAAGCCGCGGCTTCAGCGTGGGGTCCATCGATGCGGCGATCGAGAAGATCGAGCACGTCGACTGGCGAGCTCGCAACCCGCGGGAAGGCCTGGCCGCGGCCGCCCGCGTCTTCGTGGCGCGCGCCGAATACGACGCGCCGGACCTGCGGCAAGCGATCGTTGAAGAGAGGCCTGACGCGCTCCTTGTCGACATCAACTGCTGGGGCGCGCTCGCTGCGGCCGAGGCTTGGGGCGGCGCCTGGGCGAGCTTCTGCCCGTATCCGCTGGTGCTGAGCTCACGCGACGCACCGCCCTTCGGACCTGGTCTGCCACCCGCACGCGGGCCGCTCGGCCGCCTGCGCGACCGCCTCCTCCGCCCGCTCGTGATGGGGACCATCGAGAGGTCAATGCTGCCGGCACTGAACCGCGTGCGCAGTCACCTCGGGCTTTCGCCGTACGCAAATGTGGATCAGCTGTTCCTCCAGCCGCCCCTGCTGATCTACATGACAGCCGAGCCTTTCGAATACCACCGCCGCGACTGGCCGCACTCGATTGTGATGGTCGG
>DASWDZ010000059.1:0-1921 GCA_036395015.1 Candidatus Dormiibacterota bacterium
GTGCACCTAGGTAAGGCTGGGCGCCCCGCGCCGGAAACTGGCCCTCACTCCGTGCAAGAGGTGAAGCCATCGGGTTGAACGAGCGCTCATCCGCCAGACGCGTGTTTGCGCCGCAGTCTCACTACAGGTAAGGCTCCATCCGCGAGTGGCGCGTGACGGGCCGTTGCCTCCGACGAACTACCCAAATGGCGCGTCCGACTGATTATCGCGATGAGCCTTGTGCAGGTCCGGCGCCACGGATGATCCTGCTGTTACGGCGGCGACGCCGCTCAATCGGTGAGTTCCACCTCGACGCCGAGAGGCAGCCAACGAATACGTCGGCCTATGTTTTCTGGCGCACGCGCGAACTCGCGCTCGATCGCCTCTCGGCCCTGCTGGAAGTGCTTCCAGCCCTCGTAATGGATGGGGATGGCGGTGCGCGGGTTGATCAGTCGGCACAGCTCCACGGCGTCCTTGGCGGTCATGGTGTAGCGGACGGGACCGGTGACCGGAAAGCGGACACCGCCGAGGTGCAGGAGGGCGGTGTCGACCCGGAGGCGGTCGGCCACCCTACGCACTCCGTCGTAGAGGACCGTATCGCCGGAGATCCAAAGCACGCCATGCTCCTGGCCGTCCCAGCGCAGAGCGAAGCCGATCACGTCGCCGGCGAGCGGGCGGCTCAGCGGCGGGCCATGGCGACAAGGCGTGGCGATGATCTCGATCGATGGCCGCCCCGGCGCCTCGAGCACTGTCGTGGCCCAGGGCTCAAGCCCGCGCGTATCACCGCCCAGTCGATTCGAGCCAGAGACGGTTGTGACGACGGCGTCTGCTGATGGGAGCAATGCGCGTCCGGCAGGGTCGAGGTTGTCGTCGTGGTGGTCGTGGGTGAGGAGCACGGCGTCGATTGGCCCGAGTTCGGAAGCCGCGACTGCCGGACCCGCCAGCTTCACGGAGCCTGTGCCCCACCCGAAGTTGTACTTCTGCCCCGGCGGATCGAACGTCGGATCCGTCAGCAGCCGCCAGCCGCCGAACTGGATCAGCACTGTTGGCCCGCCGATATGGGTGATCCGCAGGTCGGTCACGCAGGGCTCGAAACCTGGCCGTTCGAGTGCTCCGTCGTCCACGAGAGAGCGAAGTCGGCGACTTCCTCCCAGCCGTCCTGTCCTGGGAAGTGACAGCGACCGGGGAACTCGCGGTGCTCGGTCGCGGTCGGCGCCTGGCGCTGCTTCTTGAAGTTCGCCTTGTTGACCGACGGCGGGCAGATGCGGTCTTCGGTGCCGGTCATGAGGAGCAGCGGCGGCCGCTCCGGGTTCCGGTAGTCGACCTTCGTCACCGCCTTCGGGTTGAAGTTCGCGAAGCCCGCCTGGAAGAATGGGCGCGCCGAGCCCGGGATGTAGTAGCGCTGGTAGACGGCGTCTGATTCGTCTCGGCTGAGCGCGTTGGTGAAGCACCAGTGGAATTGCTCGAGCGTGAGGGGAGCTTCCTTTTTCAGCTTTGCGGGGTTGCCCAACGCGGGCCAGGCGGCCCGCAGGGTGGAGTACGGGAGCCTGAGGACGCCTTTGGGCGCGCCGGTTCCGAGTGCAACCGCTGCCGCGCCAAGGCCGCGATTAGCCAAGAGCTGGGTGAACAGCCCGCCGAAGGAATGGCCGATGATGATCGGCGGCCGGTCGAGTCCGCGGATGATCTTGTCGTAGTGGTCGACGACGTCCGTGATGCTGAGGTTTCGGAGCGGCGACGGATCTCGGCGTAGCTGTTCCGGCTCGGCCTCGAGCCCAGGCCACGCGGGCGCGAGCACGTGGTAGCCGCGGTCGCTGTAGTGGCTGGACCAGTGCTCCCAGCTGAGCGGCGTCATCCACATTCCGTGGATCAGCACGATCGTCTGGGCACCGGCCGGATCTGAAGCAGTCGAGCTCATGGCGCCTCCCGGAAGATTGAGAACCCC
>DASWDZ010000060.1:0-15366 GCA_036395015.1 Candidatus Dormiibacterota bacterium
ACTAGCGCTGGCTCTGGACGGCACGTGACAGACAAGATGACAGCCAACCAGCCGAATGTTGGCGGACGCGATCTATACGAATCGGGGTTACAGACGGATTTCCGCGGACCGAAGGCAATGCCGTATCGCGTGTCGGTCACATCTCCGTGCCCGCGCGCGTCAAGCCCTTGAGTCCGCACTCCGAGCCGCTCAAGACGGCGTTAATCGACTCGTTGACATGGCAAGCCCGTTCCTTTACGGTCTCAGCCCCCGCCCGGTCAGATTCGACCATGGAGATGCGGATGCCTCGCCCACCGTCCAAAGCAGCGGCTCCGGTCGGCCGATCCACCAGAGTCGGGTTTGCGATCGCGGGGGCGGCGATCGTGCTGGCGGGCTTCACGCCTGGAGCCACCGCGGCCGTGACGTCTCCCAACTGGGGCCGGCAGGCCGCCACCGCGGCGCCCCCGGCACGAGCGTGGGCCGCCATGGACTTCGACTCGCGCCGCGGGCGCGCGGTGCTCTTTGGCGGGAGCGACCTGAACACCAACTTCGCCGATACGTGGGAGTGGGACGGAAGCAGTTGGTCGGCGTTCAGCACGATCCCGTCCCCACCTCCCGCGATCGGGCAGGGAATGGCCTACGACAGCTCGCGCGACGTCTCGGTGCTCCTCGACGACTCGGTGACCTGGGAGTGGGACGGCGCCACGTGGGCGCTCCGTGCGACGCGGTCTGCGCCGTCACGGCGTAACTGGCCGGCCATGACGTACGACTCGGCGCACCACGTGGCCGTCCTCTTCGGCGGGCAAGGCGCGTCAGGCCTTCTCGGCGACACGTGGACATACGACGGCACCAACTGGGCGAAGCGGTCTCCGCTTCGGTCGCCGTCGGCCCGGCAAGGGGCCGCCATGGCGTTCGATTCCGCCCGCGGCGTTGTCGTGCTGTTCGGCGGAAGTACGGTCGAGCACCGGATGAACGACACGTGGGAATGGGACGGCGCCAACTGGACGCAGCGAAATCCCGCCACCGTACCGCTCACGCGGTTGTTGCATTCGATGTCCTACGACCCTCAGATCGGCCGGGTCGTGATGTTCGGCGGCGACCGTTTCGAGCCGTACTTCGCGCTCGGGCCGATCAACGACACCTGGCTGTGGGATGGGACGAACTGGGCGCGCGACTGGACCGCGAACGCGCCGAGCCCGCGCGCGGGACAGTCGATGGTCTACGACTCGAGGGCCGGAAGAACCGTGCTCTTCGGCGGCACCGACGAAGCAAGCCCGGGCCATTACACGAACGAGACGTGGGAACTCGAGCCGGGAATCGTGACCCCGCCCGGCGCCCCGGCCATCTCGTTCAACGCCACGAACCAGGGATTCGGCGCCCAGACCGTTGGAGCAACCAGCGCTGCCAGCATCTGGATCACCAGCTCGGGCACAGGCCCCCTCCTCATCGATTCGATCTCGACGACCGGTGATTTCACGCTCGCGGCCAACGAGTGTCCGATCGCGCCCGATCCGATCGCCCCCGGGGCCTACTGCCGCGTCCAGGTCACGTTCACGCCGGCCACGTGCGGGCACCGGTCGGGGAACCTGACCTTCGCCGACAACGCTGCGGGCGGTGCCCAGTCGGTCGCCCTGCAGGGCGCCGGCGTCACCGCCGACTGCGACGGCGACCTCCAGCTGCTTCCACCCAACGACATCACGGTGAACGCCACCGGTCCGTCCGGCGCGATGGTGACCTACCAGTCACCCCGGGTCATCGACGAAGACGCCACACCGCCGGCGCCGACGTGCGATCACGCATCGGGCTCGACCTTCTCAATCGGGACCACGGTCGTGACGTGCCAGGTGACCGACAGCGACGACTTCACCAGCACGGTCACGGCTTCGTTTCAGGTGACCGTCAACGACACGGATCTCGCCCTGGTCGGCGTGCCCGCCGACATCACCGCCGCCCCGTCAGGTCCGTCTGGCGCTGTCGTGACGTACACGCCACCGACGGCAATCGACGAGGATGAACCAGCTCCGGTCGTCGCCTGCGACCCGGTCTCGGGTTCGACGTTTCCGGTCGGCGTGACGACTGTGACGTGCCGGGCTTCGGACGACGACGACTCGCCGAGCACGGTGAGCGCCACCTTCCGCGTCAGGGTCGGGGACGCCGACCTGTCGCTGACCGGCGTGCCGGCGAACATCCATGCCATCGCGGCCGGCCCGAAAGGATTCACCGTCTACTATTCGGGCCCGTTCGCGGTCGACGAAGACGGCCCCGCGCCCAACGTCGTGTGTGACCATCCGAGCGGCAGCATCTTTCCGGTCGGTGTTACGACGGTGACGTGCCAGGCGACCGACCCCGACGACACCCCGAGCACGGTCACGGCGACGTTCCAGGTGTCAGAGACCGACACCGACCTCGGCCTCACGCGCGTGCCTGCGGCCATCACCGCCCTCGCCCGACCCGGCCAGCCGGGCGCGATCGTGAGCTACACCCCGCCGGTCGTGTCGGACGAGGATGGAGACTCGCTCTCGGCGACGTGCGTTCCCGCTTCCGGCTCGATGTTCCCGATCGGGACCAGCAACGTGACGTGTTGGGTGACCGACGCCGACGACACGCCGAACACGGTCACCGCGGTGTTCGCCGTGACCGTGGAGGACACCGACCTCACCCTTGTCGGCGTGCCGGCCGACATCACGGTCGTCGCCACCGGGCCGTCGGGCGCGACCGTGACGTACACACCTCCGATCGCTGTGGACGAAGATCCCGACCCGGTGCCCGTCACCTGCGACCCCGCTTCGGGATCGACGTTCCCTGTGGGGGCGTGGACCGTGACGTGCCAGGCGATCGACAGCGACGATCTGGGCTCGGCGATTGCCTTCTTCCACGTGTTCGTGATTCCGGACGTCCAGCTCGACGTCTCGGTGTCTCCTACGACCGCCAGCGCGCACACCACGGTCACGACGACAGCGTCACTCAGCAACGTCGGCTCGATGAGCGAGCGGGTGACCGTCAATTACGCAGTTCTGTTGTCCGACGCCTCGGGTGGGACATCAACCGTGGCGACCGACAAAGCAGTGGTCACGATCGCACCCGGGGCGACCGCGATTCGGTCGTTCTCGTTCGCGGTCAAGAACAACACCGCAAAGGGCGTCTACACGGTCGTCGTGACCGCGGGCGACACCACCGGCTCCGTGACCGGATACGGCAATTTCACCGTGACCTGACCGGCGCTCGGCCAGGCAGCAGGGCGCGGGTTGATCGAGATGGTGCCCGCGCAGGGAGTCCAACCCTCGCTTCGCATCCATCCCCGCCACGTGCCGGCCCAGCCTGTCCTCTAGGGAGCCCAACCTTCGCGGCCGGCCCACACCTCGGCGCCCGCTTCGATCTCGCGAATCACCGCATCCTTGGCCTCGGTGTAGGCCGCGCGGTCGTCGGCCCAGCGGGAAAGCGCCACGAGCTTCGCCTGCGCGTAGCGCTCCCGCGCCGCCTTGTCCCGGCGGAGATACGCGACAAACAAGAGGTGCCGTCGCTCCCACGCGCCACCCGCATCGCACACATGGACGTGGACGTCTCGCGGACGGCCCCCGAACGGCCGGAAATACCGATGATCGTCATCGCGGATGCGCAGCTGGATGCCAAGCGATTCAATCGCGGGCACATAGCTCGGCTCGTCGTGCATGTCGACAACGCTGATCTGGATGTCAATCGTGTCCTTCGCCAAGAGGCCCGGAATCGCTGTGGATCCGACGTGATCGATCCGTCGCGCGGATGACCGGAGGGCGCCCACGAGCTTCCTTCTCCAGGCGTCAAAGCGTCGAGGCCATGCGGAGTCGTACGCGACGAGGGTCATCGGTTCAAAGCCGCGCTCGGAGTTGGGCACGACCTCGAAACCGGGAATCATTTCAGGCAAAGCTCGAGTCGAGAGCCAGAGCCTCTGCGTGAGCGGAAGCTCCGACGGTTCCAGTCCGCGAGGCCCCGCAACTGTTGCGTACAGGTCTATGAGGGTCGCCCTGCGATCACCGCTGCGGCGCCTCGCCAGCCATTCCGTGAAGGCCTCGGCCAGCTTCTCCCGTGATGGTTGATCCATCGAAGGGATTTTGATCTGCGGCTTGCAGGGAGCCTGCACAAGCGCCGTAGTCTGATTGGGATGGATCGTTCCTTCGTGGCCGAGAACGCACGGGCGCTCGAGCGGTTGAAGGCACTTCTATCAAGGCTCAGCGATGGGGACTTGACGATCCTGGTCAACGAGTACTGGAGCGTCGCCGGTGTGTTCGGGCACCTGGCGTTCTGGGACGGGCGAGCGTTGCTCATGGCTGGGAAGCTGACTCGCGGCGAGCCGTTCACGCCGTCCGACGACGAGCCCGAGGATGTCGACTGGATCAACGACTCCATTCGTCCGCTGGTTCACGCCATCCCACCACGGACAATGGCCGAGCTCGCGCTGACCATCGCGGAGGAGACAGACAACGCGATGGCAGCCCTGCCCGCGTCGATAGTCGAAGGCATCGACGAGCGCAGCCCGCTGAACCTGGTGCGGGCCCAGCATCGCGACGAGCATCTCGACGAAATGGAAGCGGCGCTGAAAGCGCGCTGACCGCTGTCAGGCGGACGGCGGGTTCGCGATCAGGGTGACGACCTTGAGCAGAGCAAGGCCTAAGCAGAGGACGCGGATCACGCTGCCGATCCAGCCCCAGCGCCCGGCGAAGAGGAAGATCAGGAACAGGACGCCGAAGAAGGCGATCGCGCCCAGGTAGAAGCCGATGTTGAAGGCCGACTCCGAGTTGACCATCGTGGAGACCGCGTACGCGACGACCGCCACGAAGACGGCGGCGAATCCGACATGGGCAAACGAAAGACCCTCACCGGACCTGTGGCTCGGAACCCAGTCGATACCGTTCCACTGGTGGCGCCGGTCCTGCGAGAACCAGACGCCACTTTCGAAAACGGCCGGCCGTCCGTCAGGGCCTACCTGTGTGTCCATGGCCAGGGCCGACATATTGAGGCATCGAACCGCCAGTTCGACCCTCTTTTGCAGCTATCGCAAGTCCATGAAGATGTGGAATTCGATCGTCACCTTGGGGTCGATTGCCGCGACCGGATTCTCCGGTGGCGCCATTCCGTAGTCCGCGAGCACCATCGGCAGCACCCACGCCACCCCTGTCACGACGACCACGGCGGCAACGGCCGCGGCGCCGGCAACCAACCAGCGCTTCACGCCGGCGACTCCGCTAACGGACCTCCGTCTGCGAGGGGGGCGTGTCGGCCAGCTCCGGGTTGCTCACGACGTGGACGACCAGGCTTTCGACCGGCAGCCTGCGTTTGATCCGGCTGACCACGTCCAGCTTCAGCCAGCGCGAGGCGCCAGGTGGCAGCGTCGAGATGACCACGCCCGCGTAGCGCTTGCGGCGCAGTTCGTCCTCGACCGCAAGCACCGGGTCCTCATCTCCCACCCGGCCGTCGACGACCTGGCAGCCGGCCGCCTTCAACCACGCAATGCCGGACTCCAGGCGCGACTGCGCGACCGCTTTGGTCTCGACCTCGTCCCAGATCAGGCCTCTCACGACCCTGGTCGCCGGCACGATCAAGGTGAACTCAGCCGCCGCGTCTTGCGACTGCAGGTCGAGGGCCGCGTCGCGAAGCTCGCCGCCCTGCACCGTCTGGTTGGCCACGAGCATGTACCTACCCATTTGCATATCGATACACCGATCGGCAACTCGGCGTTCCGCAGGCGGAACCCGCGATGCACGGCGGGCGTATGGAAGCTGTGAGACGGTTGTGGTGGCTGGGCGGAACCGCAGTCCTTGTCCTGGTGACCGGATTGGCCGCCGCACTGGCCTATACCTCCCAGAACACGCCGGACAGGCTCAAGCTCGCCGATACCTCGCCTCAGGCCACGGCGTCGCCAAGCCCGCCACCGCCTCAGCCAGCGCTCGACAACACGTGCGTGCCCGGATCGAATCCGACCACGGCCATCGAGTGGACGGTTCAGCCTGGGTCGATGGCCGGGTTTCGCGTGCACGAGAACTTCCTGGACTTCCAGTTCCCGCACGAGGCGGTGGCAAGGTCCGACAAGGTCGCGGGCTACCTGGTCAGCAGCTCCGACCGCAGGCAGATGCTGGAAGGCTGCATCGCGGTCGACCTGCGCGGCCTGACCAGCGTCGACAAGCTGCCGCCGCCGTTGCCACCGGCGAGCAACCGGGATGGGCTGTTCCCGGACATCTTCGACCTGAAGGACTATCCCCTCGCCATCTTCGAGCCGGATCCGATGGACCTGCCCGCAAGCAAAAGCGGCCAGGTCGCACACCTGAAGATCAACGGCCAGATCACGATTCGGGGCGCGACGAGGCCGGTCGCGGTCAAGGCGGACTGCAGGCTAGGCGGCGAAACGCTCGCATGTGCAGGTTCGGCGACGGTCGACGCGCGACAGTTCGACGTCTTGCTGCCGGGCAGCGATAGCCCGATCCAGGTCGATCCGATGATCACGATCGAGTTCTCACTCCTGTTCTCCTGAGCGATCTGCAAACCTGGTCGGGATGGTCACCATCCACGACGTGCGCGCGCTCGCCGAGACCCTGCCGCGCAGCTATGAGGTCCTGGTCGGCGGCCGCGTGAAGTTTCGGGTCGGCCGCATCGTGTACCTGTCCTTTTCGAAGGACCAGGCCGTGATGGGATTCGCCTTTCCCAAGGAGCAGCGGGAGTGGCTCATCGGCGGTTCGCCAGAGAAGTTCATGCACCCGATCGCCTCCGATATGCGCTACCAGTGGGTGCTCGCGCGGCTGGCGGCGCTCGAACACCGGGAGATGCGGGAGCTCGTGATCGACGCCTGGCGGATGGTCGTCCCGAAATCGGTGGCGTCCGCGTACGACGAGAACCAGCAGGAGGATTCCGCTTAAACCGTCGCCATCTCCACGGTAATTTGTCACGCTATGTGACCCGATGACGCCGGCGACTTCACCCGCTGAAGCACCCTACGGAGGCCTGAACTGGACCTACGTCCTGCTCGGCGTGGCGGACGGAACCCTGCTTCCGTTCATCCCGCTCCTGCTCGTGGAGCGTGGTCTCAGCCCCTCCGCGATCGGCCTGGTTCTTGCCGCCTGTGCCTCAGCATCGTTCACGGTCGGCATCGCCTGCGCCTATCTCGCCGACCGCAGCCTGAGCGCCGAGCGCATGGTCGTCTTCGCCACGGCCGGCGCCGCTGCGACTGCGCTTCTGCTCGTCTTTCCGGGCGCCGCGACCGTGGCGTTGGTCGTGATCGCGCTCTCGTTTGTGCGCTCGCCGCTGATGCTCCTCGATCCCATCGCTCTGCGAAGGCTTCTTCATGCGCCGCGCACCGACTACGCGCGCATCCGGCTGCGCACCAGCGCCGGCTGGGCGGCGTCGTCGGTCGCGTCGGGCGCGCTGCTGCAGGGGTTCGGACTCCGCCTCATTCCTTTCCTCTACGCTCCGCTCTCGCTGCTCCTCGGCGCGTGGGTGTGGCGCGCGCTGAAGCCGGCGCCGCGTGAAGCCACCACGCCGGCCGCTTCCCAGGTGCGTTTGCCGAGGATTCCGAAGGCCTTCGCCATCTTCCTCGTGTCTTGCTTTCTCCTCGGAGCATCGCTGGCCGCGACCCAGAACTTCCTCACCCTGCAGATCGACTTTCTCGGTGGAGGAGCGCTCCTGATCGGCGCTGCGGCCGCGTTCCAGGCTATGACCGAGATCCCGACCATGGCGTCCATGCACGTGCTGACCAGGCGGCTCAGCCACCGCTGGCTGTTCGTGATCGGCTGCGCGATCTACCTTGCCATCTACATCGCTTGGGCCCTGGTGTCCGACGCGACGACGGCGGCCCTGTTGAAGCTGGTCGGCGGCGTGGCTTTTGCGCTCACCTTCGTCGCCGCGGTCATGATCGCCAACGACCTGGTGCCTTCCCGCCTGCGGGCCACCGGACAGGCGCTCATGAAGTCCGTCATGTTCGGCGTGGCGCCCATCGTCGGCGCCATCGGCGGCGGGATCGTGTACGAGACTCTCGGATCGAGCGTGATGTTTCTCGCCTCGAGCACACTGGTCGTCGCGGCCGGCGTCCTCGCCCTTTTCGTCGTCCCGACGCCAGTCGCCGCTCCCGTCAAAGACGCTGTCGTTCTCACCCCGGAGCCCGCACCCGTAACGCCGTAAGTCTCAGCGCGGACCGCGCGACTCGGCGTCCTTCGAGCGCTCGAGGAACTCCTCGGCCGCCGTCAGGTCCCCGCGCAGCTCTGCGACTTTGGCCAGGTGGCGCCACGTCCACGGCGGCAGCTGGCGGTCGCCCAGCTCCTCGGCAGTGCGGATCGCGAAACGCAGGTCGTCTTCGGCCTGGTCGAGGCGGCCGAGGTTTCGGTAGGCGATGCCCCGCGCCGCCCGCGCATCCGCCATCTCCCAGCGCGCGCCCAGCTCGTGGAAGATCGCTACGCCTCGGTCGAAGCAGGGCAGCGCTTCGCCGCCGCGGCCGAACTCATCCAGGACGCGCGCCTTCTGGACAAGGGTGTTGGCGACGCTGAAGCGGTCGCCGGTGTCTTCGGCAAGTGCGCTGGCCTCCTCGATGCGTGCGAGCGCACCGTCCAGGTCACCCATATCCGAGCGGTTGATGGACAGCGCGGTCAAAGCGCGCACGCGGGCCCAGTGGTCTTTGGGGTCGACCAGGCTGAGGGCGCGCATCCAGGTCTGCTCCGCAGCCTCGAACTGACCCCTCGTCCACGGCACCCAGCCGGCGAAGAGCAGCGAGCGCACGATCGCCCACGGGTCGCCCAGCTTCTCGGCCGCCGCGAGCGAGCGGTTCAACAGACGCTCCCCCTTGTCGACGTCGGCCTCGAAGTTGATGGCGATATCGCCCAGGAAGCGGAACGCCAGGGCCAGCGCGAAGGCGTCCTCATGCTTCTCGCCGAGGACGACCGCCCGGTCCAGGGCCTTGGTCGCCGCCGCGTACTCGCCCAGCCAGTAGTGGCACTCCCCCATGCCGGCGAGGATGCGGGCCTCGCGTGCGCCCCAGCCTTCTTCCGGTCCGGCCATCGTGAGCGCCCGCTGGTAGCTATCGATGCCGGTCCGGCTCTCCATACGCCGTCGCGCCCGGTCGCCGGCGACCAAGAGCGCGTCCGCGGCCCGGCCGGCAAGGCCTCGGTTGTTCGGGTCGAGGTCGAGGGCGGCCACCGCCGCCAGCTCGAGGTGGTCCGCCGCGAGCGAGGGGTGGCCGATGTTCAGGAGGTTGGTCGCCAGGAGCTGGTGGAGCCTCTCCCGCTCGCGCTTGGGCACGCTGGCGTAGATGACGTCCTTGAGGGTGGCGTGGCGCACCCGCCACCGCGGGACCTCTCCCGGTTCGAGGTCGCGGACCAGGATCTCGGCGTCCTCGAGCTGCTGCACCTCATCCTCGGTCGCGCCCGGGTCGACCACCCGGAGATCGTTCACCCCGAACGAGTACTTGAAAACCGCCGCGCGGCGGGCGAGCTCGCGCAGCCTCGGCGGCAGTGCGTCGAGCCTGGCGCTCACGACGGCCTGCACGGTCGGCGGCACCGTGCGCGGGGTCTGGCCGTCGGCGCCTGCCGAGGGCATGAGCATGCCCGTGGTCTCGATGATGAAATAAGGGTTGCCACCCGCTCGCTCGGCAATCTCGACGGCTTCGGCCTCGCCGATGTGGCCGGCGCCGGCTTGTCGCGCCAGCTGCACGGAATCGTCGCGCGAAAGCGTCTCCAGCCGCAGCAGGATCGCGTTGCCGCTGCTCGATCCCCACTTCGGCCGCTGCTCGAGCAGGTTGTCACGGGCGAGGGTGAGGATCAACGCGCGTCGGGGCCCTTCGCCACGGCTGCCGAGCCGCTCGATCAGGTCGAGCATCGGGCCCTTGAGGCTGTGGGCGTCCTCGAAGATGGCGAGGACCGGGTGGTCGCGCGACAGCCCGTCGAGCAGGGAGATGAAACCTGCGTGCACCTCCGGTACGAAGGCAGCTTCGTCGAGGCCGTCGGTCTGGCCGAAGAGAAGCGCGAGCCGCTGCGCCGTGCGGCCTCGCGCGCTCGCGCCGGATACGCGCTCGGCAAGCTCCGCCAGCCGCTCGCGGACCTTCTCCGGAGCATCGGACGCGCGGATCCCTGCCAGGTCGCCGACGATCGCCGCCACGGGCGAGAACGTCGCCGTGTCGGTCAGCGCGCGCGTCTGGCCGCGGAGGATCAGGACGGCCGCGCTGACTCCGGCCGCCAGCTCGTCTGCCAGCCGCGATTTCCCGATCCCCGGCTCACCGACGACGGTGGCCAGCACGGGTCGCCCGCTGGTGCTCGCGGCGCCCAGGCTCTGACCCAGGATCGCTTGCTCGCTCGCGCGCCCGACGAAGGGGATCGTGCGGCGTGCGGAGCGGGGACTCAGGCCCTCGACCGCGTAGGCGTCCAGGGACGAGTCGAAACCCTTGGCCCGGACGCGGCGCCGGCGCGCGTAGCCGACGGTGGTGCTCGTCAGAAGGTGTGTCGTCTGGCCCACCAGGATCTGGCCCGGCGGCGCCGCGGCCTCGAGGCGGGCGGCCAGGTTGACCACCGGCCCGGTGACCAGCAGCTGGCCGCTCGGCGAGCGCCCGACCGCCGCCTCCCCCGACTCGATCCCGATGCGGACCTCGAGCGGCCGGCCAAGCCCGAGCCCTTCTCCCAGGCGGTGCACCCGTTCCCGGATCGCCAGCGCGGCCCGCACCGCGCGCAGGGCGTCGTCCTCGTGCACGTGGGGCAGGCCGAAGACCGCCATCACCGCGTCGCCGATGAACTTCTCGGGCCGTCCTCTGAGTGCTGTCAGCTCCTCGGACGCGGCGTCGAAGAACCGGCCCAGCATCTCTCGGGCGCGCTCCGCGTCCAGCGCCTGCGCCAGGCCTGTCGAGTCGACGAGGTCGGCAAACAGGACCGTGACCATCTTCCGCTCCTCGGTTTCGACGAGCGGACCGGCGGCCGCACCGCAGTTGGGACAGAAGCGCGCCGCCTCCGGAAGCGGCAGCCCGCAGACCGTGCACGCACGCACCATCAGAGCGTCCAGTATGCTGCGGCGGTGAACGACGCCAAGCTCCAGGCGCTAAGCCGGGTACCTCTTTTTTCCCGCTGCACGCGAAAGGAGCTGGAGTTCATCGCGCGCGGCGGGGATGAGGTCAACGTCAAGGCCGGAAAGACTTTGATCCGGCAGGGCAAGCCAGGTGACACGTTCTACATCCAGCTCGAGGGCGAATCCGAGGTCGTCATCGACGGCAAGCGCAGAAGGGTGATGAAGCCCGGGGAATTCTTCGGTGAGATCAGCATGATCGACCGCGGCCTCGGCACCGCGACGGTGACGACGCTCACCGACGGAAGGCTCTTCGTCATGAGCCACTCGCAGTTCCGCGACGCGATCAAGGCCAGCGAAGGACTGATGGTCAAGGTTCTGCTCGCCATGGGCGCCAGGTTGCGAGAGGACGTCGCCTCGCGCGGCTGACCTAACCCTGGAGCGGGATCCAGAACTCGACTTGCGTGCCGGAGCCTGGCCGGCTGTCAATCCTGTACCAGCCCCCCGCCATCAACGCCCGCTCTCTCAGCGCCAGAAGGCCGAGGTGCCCCGGCAGGTTGCTGCGCTCGGCGACCACGAACCCCTGGCCGTTGTCCTGGACCACGCCGCGGATGCCATTGCCTTCGGCTTTCAGGGAGAGCTTCAGCTCGCTGGCGTTGGAATGGCGCTCCGCGTTGCCGATCGCCTCGGCCACCTGCCGAAACAGCAACGACTTGAGCTCGACGCTGAGGTCGGGAGGAAGGTCGATCTCCACCACCGACCGGATCCTTGACCCCGCCAGCATCGACAGACGATCCTGGATCGACTGCTCGAGGCCGTCCGGCCTCTCGAGCGCGGGCGGGCGAACGTCGAAGACGAGTCTGCGGAGCGAGGTTTCGGTCTCGCCGAGGAGTGAGTGCAGCTTCTCCAGTGCTTCGGCGTTGACGTTGCCGCCGGAACTCAGGCGCGCCAGCTGGAGCTCTGCTGCCGTCAGCTTCTGCAGCGCATCGTCGTGCAGCTCGGCCACGAAACGCTTGCGCTCCTTTTCGACGACCGTGGTCATGTTCTTGAGCAGCAGCTGGCGCGCGCCGTCGACCTTGGTCAACCGGTCGACGGACTTGCGTAGCTCTTCCTGGGTGTGCCAGAGCTCGGTCACGAGTCCGGCCGCCAGGCCCGCCTTCTGCAGCACCCGCGTGTCCTCCCTCGAGAATCCGCCCGGCCGCGTCGAGTCATAGGCGGCGACCAGGCCGAAGCGCTTGTCTCCCGCCCGCCAGGGGACGCTGATCGCACTCGACACCGCCAATCGCTCCAGGACGTACAGATACTCTTGCGACGCATCGTTCAGGGTGGCGCGAAAGATCAGGTCCCGGTAGACGACCTTGCTCGCCAGGCCTTCGCCAGACGGTTCGCAGCGGACCGGGGTCAGCCTGGAGAGGAACTCATGGCTGACGCCGAAGCCGCCTGCCGGAGCGAGCATGTGGTCATCTCCGACCCCCCAGAAGAGCACCTTGTCGGCGTCGACCAGCCCGGCGAGGGTGACGGCGAGCCGGCGGTAGAAGTCGGTCGGACTCTGACCCTGGACCGCGTGCGACGACACCGCGGCCAGGACTTCGACGGCCAGTTCGTGCGCGCGCTCTACCTCGTCTTGCAGGCTCTTCGCGTCCTGTCGGCGACGTTGCTCGTCCCGCCTGACCCCTTCAGACGGACTCGCGGTTGCCACCTTCCGTCACTCCGACGTGAAATCCTAACAAAACTTTACGGCCTGACCCCAGATCGTACGCCGTAAGCAAGCTCGTCGCCCACGGTCCGGAACCGAACCTTATGATCACCCTCGGGACGGGATGGCGAGTGGGTCATACGCTGAGCCGACAGCCGTAGACCCGGCTCCGGCTGCCCTCCTATGGTTCCCAGGGCAGGCCGGATTCGCGGGCGATCGAGTGACAGACGCCGCCCTGTGGACGCGGCACCTGCTGTCCGGGCGAGGCACGCCCATCCACGTCCTGATGATCGAGGACGACCCCGCGATCGCCGAGATGTACCGGGTACAGCTCGAGCACGACGAGTACCGCGTCACGATCGCCAGCACGGCCGAGGTCGGCCTTTCGACCATGTCCGAGCAGGCTCCCGATATCGTGCTCCTCGACCTGCTGCTCCCGGACCGCAGCGGCTTCGAGCTGCTGGCCTCTCTCAACGAGCGCCTCCCCAACCACCCTCCGGTCGTGATCCTTTCCAACTACGGTGAGCCGTCGATGATCGATCGCGGACGCTCGCTGGGAGCGATCGAGTACCTCGTCAAGTCACGAGTCACTCCGTCCGAGATCTCGGGACAGATTCCTGCCTGGGTCGAACAAGGTCGGAGGGGTCGGCGGGGCGAGTCTTGACCCAGGTCGTCACGGTTGCCCAATACCTCACCACGGCCGCGTTCGTGGCCCTGGGCGTCGCCATCGCGTACCGCTGGTATCGCCAGCCCGGTCGCGCGCAGGCCATGCTGGCGCTCGCGCTCATCTCGCTCGGCGCCGTCGCGGCGATCGGCAGGTTTCAGGACCAGGACCACCCGTCGCCGGCGCTCGCGCTCATTACCACTGTCGGGTTCCTTGCCTCCGGTTACTTCGTCCTGCTGTTCCGCAACGAGCTCATTCCACTAGGGCGGACGGCGTTCATTGCGGCGAACGTGCTGCTCACCGTCTCCATCGTGGTCGGGGTTCTCGACGTGTTCTTCCTGGTGGGTGCGCCCCAGTTCGTGATCACCCTTGCGCTGCTCGAGCTGATCGGAGCGTGGGCAATCTTCACCGGTGAGCCGATCGTGCGCTTCTGGCTCGCGAGCAACCGCCTGCCGGCCGTGCAACGTGCACGCTTGCGTTTCCTGAGCGCAGGTTTCGCAGTCCTGATCGTGATCCTGTTCGTGGCTGTCCTCGGCGGCAGCGCTCTGCAGGGCCCGACCGCGATCCTGATCACACAGGTCGTCGCGCTGGCGGTCGTGCCCGCCATCTACGTGAGCTTCGCGCCGCCGACGCTCCTGCGCCGGATCTGGCGCATGGGCGAGGAGAGCGAGGTCCGGGCTGCCATGCAGGACCTTCTCATCTTCAGCACGAGCCGCCAGGTGCTCGCCGAGCGCGCTGCCTACTGGGCCGTCCGCCTGATGGGCGCCACGTCCGGCTTCGTGACCGACGTCGACGGCGAGGTGCTCGCGACCTCGGGCATCGATCCCGAGCGCGCGGCGGCCGTGGCGGCCGGCGGCCCCAGCGAGAAGGTCATCGCCGTGCCGCTGCACCTCGGCGAAGGCCAGGGAACGCTGGCGATCGTCGCCGGCCGGTACACGCCCATGTTTGGAAGCGACGAGATCTCACAGATGAAGGCCTACGCGAGCTCCGTGTCGGCGGGCCTCGAGCGGGCGCGCGTGACCGAGCGAATGGCCGCCATCGAGACGCACAAGACCCAGTTCTTGAACCTCGCCTCGCACGAGCTGCGCGGCCCGGTGACCGTCCTTCGCGGTTACGTGTCGATGCTCGAGACCGGACTTCTCGGGCATCTGAACGAGCGTGGGCGTAAGGCGGCCGTGGTGATGGCGGCGAAGGTGTCGGAGATGAACGAGCTCATCGAAGAGATGATCGAGGCCGCCCGGCTCGAGGACGGTGCACTCTCCTTGCGCCTGGTCGAGGCCGATCTTCGGGACGTTGTGAGGGCCGCGGCGGAAAGCATCGCGCCCGTCGAGGATTCGGCGCACACGCTTGACCTCGACCTGCCGGAGCGGCGCGTCCGGGTCAGGGTCGACACCGACCGCATCAAGACGATCATCGGCAACTTGATGAGCAACGCGATCAAGTACTCGCCGGCAGGCGGCACGGTGACCTGCCAGGTGCGGGCGCAGGCGGGCATCGCGAGGGTGGCCGTTAGCGACGAGGGGCTGGGCATCGCTACGGAGAGCCTGCCCCTGCTGTTCACGCGCTTCGGGCGGGTGATCACACCGGAGACCGAGCATCTCAAAGGCACCGGCCTCGGCCTGTTTCTCGGCCGGCAGCTGGCCCGTATGCAAGGCGGCGACATCACCGTCATCTCGACGGAGGGCAAAGGAAGCACCTTCACCCTGCACCTGCCGACGGCGTCAGCGACCGACGCTTCGGAGAATGGTGCGGGGTCGGTGGAGACGGGCGTGTCCGAGGGGGGGAGCCCGCCGCTGGCGCAGCCCGGCGCTAAGACCGATTAGTTTTAGTCTCTCGGGCAGTCTGAACGTCGAGAGCAGCCACCTTTTTGTCTTCCGAGGGGTGAAGCAATGAGCGGAGTTCGCGTACTCGTCGGCACCCGCAAGGGCGCATTCGTCCTGACTTCCGACGCCAGTCGCAAGAGCTGGAAGGTCGAGGGCCCGCACTTCGCGGGCTGGGAGATCTACCACGTCAAGGGCTCGCCGGCCGA
>DASWDZ010000061.1:0-13387 GCA_036395015.1 Candidatus Dormiibacterota bacterium
GCGTGTTTTGGACGCCACCGGGACGCTGAGATCTACCTAAGCCAACCCGGCATGGGACAGATCCTGGCGGCCCGGGCTCTCGGAGAGTTCGGCGACGACGAGCACCGCTACGCCAGCGCCAGAGCACGCAAGAACTACGCCGGCACCAGCCCGATCACCCGCCAGTCCGGCAAGAAGAAGACCGTCCTGGCCCGGTTCGTGCGCAACGACCGCCTCGCCGACGCGTTACACCAACAAGCCTTCTGCGCCCTGACCGCCTCACCCGGCGCCCGCGCCTACTACGACCAGCAACGCGCCCGCGGCGCAGGCCACCACGCCGCCCTCCGGCAACTGTCCAACCGGCTCGCAGGCATCCTCCACGGCTGCCTCAAAACCGCCACCCTCTACGACGAGGAAACCGCCTGGGCACACCACACCAACAAAGATCAACAAACTGCTGCTTGACAACTCAAGCCGATGGGGTGTCTACATGGCCTCCGGCACCTAACCAACGAGCACCCGAACGTGCCTGCAATGGGAAAGGTCAGGCGTCCTCCCGGTCAGGGTTCTCGCTAACCGCTCGGGTGATAACCGGCGCGACTGGACGTTACAGGGGAGCATGAGGATTGGCTTCGGGGGCGCGTTGACGAGGCTCCGGCGTGACCAGCTCCACCTCGTTCTCCACGAGCGCGTCGAGGAGATCAGGCGGTGGGATGGAGTCTGTGACGAGGTAGTCGGCGCTCCCCAGCGGGGACACTTGAGCGAAGAGCCGGCGATCGAACTTGGACGAGTCCGCCAGGATCGCCACGCGCGCTGCTCGAGAGATCATTTCTCGCATCATCGCCGCCTCGGCGAGGTTGCTCGTCGTGTACCCGGCGTCCGCCGAAATGGCACCGACTCCGATCAGTGCCAGGTCGCAGCTGATGTCGAGCTCGCTTCCGCCAGCCACGCGGAAGCTGATTGGTCCGATGGTGGCGAGCGTGACGGAGCGGACTGCACCGCCGAAGACATATATCTCGCGTACGGCTGAGGGTGGCAGCGCCGGGGGCACGAGCAGATTGTTCGTTGCCACCGTCAGGTCGCGATGCTTGTGCAGGTTCCGAGCGAGAGCGAGGGTGGTCGTCCCCCCGTTGATCATGATGGTTGACCCATCCTCGACCAAGGCCGCGGCGAGTGCCGCGATCTTCTCCTTCTCGCGTTCCTGCAGGTTGAGTCGCACGTCGACGGCCCTGTCAGCCCGGGAGAGTGTCGACAGACTGACCGCTCCGCCGTAGGTACGGACCAAGAGGCCCTCGGCGCTGAGCTGGTCCAGGTCGCGCCGGATGGTGTCGATGGAGACGCCGAAGCGTTCCGCGAGCGCGCCGACCGTGACCTGTCCGGCGTCCGCCACGTACGTCGCCAACTGGGCTTTGCGTCCCGCAGGCAGGTGGCGCTGCCGGTCGTCCTTATCAACGGCCACTGGTCCCTCCTATCTCTGCGGCAGTTGCGCCACAACCGAGCACACCAGCGGGTGTGCGCAGGCTTAGAACAGCAGACTACAGCATGCGGGCGAGCCCTTTGAGGCGGTCGCGACACGCTGAGCGAGAAAAGGCCTCACACGCTACAGGTCTACGGGGCACGCGCCTCCCCTGCGCTGGCGGCTCGTCGCAGGGATCTGCGGCTTCTAGCAGTAGCTTGCGTTAGTTATCTTGCGGGGCGGCGCGAAGGCCTGTTAGTCTGGCGCAAACCAGCAAAGAGCAGTAAGACCTCTAAGCGAAGGAGTTGGCGATGACGGCAGGCGGTGCCACGTTGCAGAGCCGGCTGAAGCGGTTACTCGGCGTGGTGACGGTGGCGGCGATGGCGGGTGTCGCCGTGGCGGGTTGTGGTGGTGGCGGTGGCGGGCAGGGAACGGTCACGCTCGAGTTCGCGCAGTGGTGGGCACCGGAGCTGCCGGAAGGCTCGTTCGACAAGCTCATATCGGAGTTCACGTCGCAGAACCCGAAGATCAAGGTCAAGCTGTTGAGCGCCCCGTACGCGTCCACGAAGCAGCAATTGGTGTCCGGAGCGGCGTCACGGACGCTGCCTGACGTCGTGGGCCTCGACGGTGCATGGGTGAACGATTTTGCCAAGCAGGGTGCCATCACTGACCTCTCCGCGCTCATGTCAGAGGCGAAGTACGACCCCAGCCAGCTGGCCAGCCAGGTCCAGGTGAAGGGGAAGACGTACATGATTCCCGTGGTGAACTTCGTCTACCCCTTGTTCGTGAACAAGGACCTGCTCTCGAAGGCGGGGGTCAAGGCGGTGCCGAGCACGCGCACGGAGTTCTTGGATGCGGCGAAGAAGGTCAGCGCGCTCGGGGGCAACGTCAAGGGCTGGGCACTGCCACTCGACACCGCCGTACCCAACGGCATCCAGAACGACGTGATGTCGTGGCTGTGGGCATCTGGAGGCAGCATGCTCACCCAGGACGGGAAGCCCAACCTGATGAGCCCACCGGTCAAGAGCACCGTGGAGTATGTCAAGAGCCTGAACGACGCTGGCGTCATCGCGCCCGGAGCCCTGACCATGAAGGAGCAGGACAAGGTCGAGAAGTTCACCACTGGCCAGGTCGGCATGGTGATTGACTCTTTGGCGCACATCACGCTGATCAAGAAGAACAATCCAAAGCTGGACTTCACGGTGGCGGCGATCCCCGCTGAGGACAGCTACACCGGTCCGCGCGGGATCCCGTACGCGTCGTGGGGCATCGGAATCGCCGAGTCCTCGAAGCACAAGGCAGAGGCGTTCAAGCTGGTCCAGTTCTTGATGAGCCAGCAGACGAATGCCCAGCTGAGCACGTTGGCGAACGGTTTCCCGGGCAACAAGACGGCCGAGCCGGACTTCAGTAAGAGTGACCCGCTGTTCAAGACGGCCTTCGACATCTACAAGAAGGGGAATCCGGCTAACGAGTTCGTGGGGCTGCCGAAGTCCGAAGAGCTCATGCGCTCCTTCGATGAGCAGCTACAGCTCGTGCTTACCGGCAAGCAGAGTGTCGACGACGCCCTCAACAAGGCCCAGCAGTCCTGGGCGTCGGTGATCTGAGGCTTCCTCACATTAGGGCCCGCGCCGGTTCGCCGGCGCGGCCCGAACAAGGAGACATCGATGGAACCCGCGCAGATCGATACCGCGGCCTCATCGCAATTCGCAACGTTGGCAGAAGAAATCTCTCCAGCCCGACGGGGCAGGACGCGGCCTTTCATCCTGAGGGGTCTGGTCCCGTACGGCTACCTCTCGCCGACGATGCTGATGATCCTTGTTCTGATGGTGATCCCCATCGTGATGGTGGTGAGCTACTCCTTCAAGGACAACGTGATCGTCGAGCAGAACCCGGTCTTCGCCGGCCTTGCCAACTACACGAAAGTGCTCACCGACCCTAACTTCCTGGTGGCGCTGAAGAACACGTTCATCTTCATCACCCTGAGCACGATCGCTCACCTCGTCCTCGGGCTGGCCTTTGCCACGTTGCTCAACACGCCGTTGTTGAGCGGAGTGACGAAAGCCATCTTTCGCATCGTTTACATCCTCCCCTGGCTGTTCACGATCGCTGTGATCGCAGTTATCTGGCGACTCATGCTGGACCCGTCTGGGATGGTCAACTACATCCTGACTACGGTCCACGTGCTGCAACAGAACGTGAACTGGTTCGCCGACCCGAACACGGCACTCTGGGCACTGACCTTTGTCAACATCTGGTCCGGGTATCCGTTCTTCATGATCAGCATTCTTGCCGGGTTGCAGGGAATCTCGTCCGACCTGTACGAGGCGGCCGCTGTGGATGGCGCCGGCGCCTTCCAGCGGTTTCGCCACGTGACCATCCCTCAGCTGAGACCGGTCCTCATCAGCATGGCGGTGCTCGACCTGATCTGGACCTCGCAACAGTTCGCCCTCATCTGGCTGACTACGGGCGGTGGCCCGCTGAATGTCACCGAGGTGCTCAGCACCTACACCTACAAGCAGGCCTTCAGCAGGTACGAGTTCGCCACCGCGTCCGCCAGCGCCGTCATAGTCCTGCTCCTCACGATGATTCTGGCGGTCTTCTACGTCCGTCAGCAAAGGGAGAGGTGATCACACATGCTCACCCGCAGGAAGCAACGTCTCCGCGCGAAGGTCGGCGTGATCGCCGGCCTATGCGTCGGCGCGGCCTTCGCCGGCCTTCCAGTTGTGTGGCTGCTCTCGACATCGTTCAAGACCAACGGGGAAGTCTTCCAGGTTCCTCCGCGGCTGATCACCAAGAGCTTCTCGTTCGACGCCTACCGGAAGATCCTGACCGACGAGAGCCAGATGAGGTTCTTCCTCAACAGCTACATCGTCGCGCTTTCGGTGACAGCACTGACGTTGCTCGTGGCGATCCTCGCGGGCTATGGGTTCAGCCGTTACAACTTCCCCCTGAAGCGCTCCATCAACGCCGTCATCGTCAGTGTTCAGGCCGTGCCGCCGATCACGCTTGTCATCCCCTACTTCGGTCTGGTCGTGGCGCTCGGTCTGTACAACACCTATCCGGGGCTGATCCTCACCCACATGGTGTTCACCTTGCCCTACGCGATCATCATGACGACTGCGTACTTCAACACCTTGCCACGGGAATTGGACGAATCCGTCAAGGTGGACGGGGCCAGCGGCTGGACAGCTCTTTGGCGGATCCTCGTGCCCATTTCGGTTCCTGGACTGGTCGCGGTCGGCGTCTACACGTTCATGATCTCGTGGAACGAATACCTGTTCGCGCTGACCCTCACCCGTACCGACGACATGCGAACCGTTCCCATCGGTATCCAGCTCCTGATGGGCCAGCACTCGTACGAGTGGAATCAGATGATGGCCATGAGCATCCTGGGGTCTATCCCGGTGCTCGTACTGTTCCTGATCTTCCAACGGCGATTCATCGGCGGCCTCACTTCCGGCGCGGTCAAGGCCTGATACATCTCGCTCCCCCGAGCGGCGACCTACTCAGTCAGAAGGAGAAATGCAGCAATGCTGACGACCGGCAAGGCGATCCTGGACATCGCGAATGAGCACAGCTTCGCCGTACCCGCCTTCAATATCAGCGACTACGCGATGTTCAACGGTATCGTGGACGTCAGCGAGGAAAACAACGCGCCACTGATCCTCGGGATCCACCCCGACGAGGTCCGGCACGTCGGAGCGGACATGATCGCCGCGGTGACCCAACGAGCCCATCGCTCGTCCGTGCCGATCGCCATCCACTGGGACCACGGCGCAAGCTACGAGGAGATCCTGACCGCGATCCGGATCGGCTTCACCTCGGTGATGATCGACGGCTCGATGCTGCCCTTCGAGGACAACATTGCGCTGTCCAGGAAGGTCGTCGACACCGCGCACACGGTCGGCCTGTCGGTCGAGGGTGAGCTGGGAACCATCGGCAAGACCGACAGCGAGGCGGAAGATGGTAGCGACGCTATCATCTACACCGATCCGGAGGACGCTCTGACCTTTGTGCAGGCAACTGGCGTGGACAGCCTCGCTGTAGCCATCGGCACCCACCACGGCATCTACCCGAGGAACATGAAGCCGGAGCTCAAGCTCGACCTGCTCAAGAGAATCAAGGACAAGGTCGAACTTCCGCTCGTGCTGCATGGGGGCTCGAACAACCTGGACGACGAGATCGCCGAAGCGACCAAGCTCGGCATCAACAAGATCAATATTTCCAGTGACATCAAGGTGGCCTACCACATGAAGCTGCGCGAGGTCTTGGCTGATGAGAGCCTTCGCGAACCGCTCACCATCCAGCCTCCGTGCATCGACGCGATGAAGGCGGTGGCCGCACATAAGATCGACCTCTTCGGTGCAGCAGGCAAGGCGTCCCTGTACTGACATGGCCTCCCGTGTCGTCCTGGGTTTGGGGGGAGGCGTCGACTACGAACTCGAGCTGTCGTCACCGACGTTGGAGGAGCTTGTCGGCGAGTACCAGATCCGCAATGCCGAGCTGACTTCATCGGGCACGGTGACCAACGAGCGCGATTTGGTCATCTCGATTCTCGCTTACATCAAAAAGGGGGGAGGAGGCGAGCATTTCGTTGCCTCCTCCGATGCCCTGCACGCATTCGCGGGGAGGTTCCCCAAACGCACGACTCTCGGGGGAACCTCCGTACGAGCGGCGATCGCGATGAGTCGGCTCGGCGTACCATCCACCCTCCACCTGGTCAGTCTCAACGACTTCATCCGCCGCCTGCTGCCCGCGGCCTGCGACTACATCTGCAGCGGCCGCCAAGACACCTTCTATCCGCACCTGATCGTGCAGTACGACCAGGACATGCGAGTTCGAGCAGGTGATATCGATATCCAGGCGCCATCTTCGAACAGACTCATCTACGTCAACGACCCGGCGAACGAGGCCCTGCTGCTGAGTGATGAGCTGGGCTCCCTGCTTCGCGACGCGCGCGTCTTTCTGATCTCAGGATTCAATGCGGTTCGCGACCAAGAAGTCCTCGACCAGCGTCTGTCCGCGCTGCGACGCCACATGCAACAGCTTCCATCTGAGGCAGTCGTCTACTACGAGGATGCCGGATTCCACAAGCCGGCCTTCAGTCAACTGGTCCGCGACGCGCTTCTCGAAGTCATCAACGTCTACGGACTGAACGAGGACGAGATGCAGTCGCACCTGGGCAACGCTGTCAACCTGCTCTCCGTGACGGAGGTGGAACGCGCGCTCACGTTGCTGGAGGCGCTCATCCCGGCACCGACCCTGGTTGTGCACACCAAGTACTGGGCGGCAGCGCTCGGCCAGAGAGCCGGCGAGTACGCAGGACCACTGAACGACGCCATCGTGATCGCCAGCACCCGCTACAGCTACGGCGACGAGTACACCGACCAGCATGTCGAACTCATCCGGAGCCGGCCGAGGCGTACGGAGGCTTTGGAGTTCGGCGCGGCTCTGGAAGGCCGGATGGGCGGGGTGGTTCGTTGCCTCCCTGGCTTCGATCTTGACGTTGCCGAGCCCACGACCATCGGGCTCGGCGATACCTTCGTCGGCGGTTTCCTTGCGGCGGTCTCCCAGAAAAAGGCAGCGTCATGGACGTGATCTTGCTTCCCTCGAACCGCCCTCCCGACCGCTTCTACCGGGGCGGCCGCAAGATCACGGACTTTCGGGGAGAGCCGCCCGCCGGTGACCGGGAGCCCGAGGACTGGGTCGCGTCCACAACGGCGCTGGCCGGCGAGGAGTCGCTGGGCGTCACGGTGCTTCCGGACGGCCGATCCCTACCGGCGGCGATCGAGGAGCAACCCGAAGCGTGGCTTGGTCGTGCGCACCTGGATCGCTTCGGGGTGGACACCCGCCTGCTTGTCAAGCTGGTGGACGCCGGCCAGCGCCTTCCCGTACATGCCCATCCGCATGCCTCCTTCGCGGCCCAGCACCTCGGCAGGGCGCACGGCAAGGCCGAGGCCTGGTACATCGTCGAAGGCGGTGAGGTCTACCTGGGACTGAAGCAGGACGTGACCGCCGATGGCCTCAAGTCCCTGGTGACGAGCCAAGACGTCGACCCGCTGCTCGGCATGCTCCACCGAGTCGAAGTGAGTTCGGGGGACGTCGTCTATGTCCCTCCCGGTGTGTTGCACGCGATAGGTGAGGGCGTGTTCTTGGTGGAGCTGCAAGAGCCGGAGGACTTGTCAATGTTCCTGGAGTGGCGCGACTTTGAGCTGGACGGCGAACGCGACGGGCATCTCGGGCTCGGATTCGACCTGGCGCTGGAAGCGGTCGAATGTCGAGGCCGCAGCAAGGAGGAGGTCCGGGAGCAGGCGAGAGCTGCCGGGTTCGGCCCCTCGGTCCTGCCGGCGGCAGCCGATCCGTACTTCGTACTCGAGCGCATCGCGCTGGACGGCGAAGCGAACATCGACCCTGGCTTCACTGTCCTCGTCATGCTCACCGGCGAAGCTGACCTGGAGAACGGACGCCGGCTCCGGCTGGGAGCTGGCAGCACAGCGGTTGCACCCAACGCATTCGGAAGGCTCGTACTCCGCGGACGAGGCGAGATTTTGGCCTGTCGTCCACCCCGTCCGCGGTGAAGGACCCACACTCAAGCTGCTCGGCTCGCCCGGGTCGATGGCGCGTGAACCGCCCCGGCTACGACAGGAACGCGCTCGATGACCCAGCTCTGAGAAGGGCACCAGTCTGCGACTCGGCGAGCTCACTACGCACGGATCTAGCCGCGAGTCGCGCGCTGCGGCACGTGACGAGCCGCTTGCCGCTAAGTGCGCCGGTAGTCCAGCACTCAACCGGAGGCGACGGTCGAGTGCTCGTGACACCGGTCGGCGGCGGTGTCCGGAAGCAGGACACAACCGCACACCTGGCACGTTCCCCAGCGGCCATACCAAAGACCCGTACGCCGGAACCGGGCCGTGGCTGCGCGCCAGGCGACCAGATCAGCCTCGTCGGTGTCACCCTCGGCGTCGGTCGGGTACGCGGGCTGACTGCCGGCCAGGAACCCGGCGACGAAGTAGCGCGACTCGTCGGACATTGCCCCCATCCCGCCCAGCGAAACGTTGTAACCGACGCCGTCGTGGGGACACCAAGCCGCTATGCGCCCGACGAACGTGTGCCCGTTGCCCACGATGAAGTCCCGCCTCCCGCAGGGGGCTTCGAACCAGAGCCGCTCATCGGTCGCCAGCGCAGAGTCCTCGACCGGAACCCGCTCCCACCGCAGCGGCAGGCTCACCTTCGCCATGAGGCATGAGGGAGCCGCATCAGCGTCGGGCGGCCACCAGGCCACGAGGTTGACCCCCCGCTCGTGTGCGAGCGCGATCGCCTCGTCCCGCGCCATCAGCACCAAGCCGGCTCCGCGGTCGACGTACACCTCTGCGGCCTCGATCGCTTCATCGAAGCGGAAGTCAGCTAGCTGTAGTGACCATGAGCGTTGTTGACGGCGTGTCGGCTTGATCAATGGTGAGACCTCCGGCGAGGTGTGAGGTGCTGACTCCCACCACTCGCCGGAGGTCTCGATGGCCCACCGTAATGCCCGTTTGACCGTTCACGCTCGTCGGCTGCTCATCGAGCGTGTTGTCAGCCAACACCGCCCGGTCGCGCATGTCGCGGCCGAGCTGGGCTGCTCACGCGCCACCGGCCACAAGTGGCTGGCCCGGTGGCGGGTCGAAGGCGACGCGGGGCTGGCTGACCGGCCCAGCCGGGCGCACCGGCTGCCAGGCAAGACACCGCCGGAGCAGGAGGCGCGGGTGTGCGCGCTGCGCACCGCCCGCAAACTCCGCCCGCGCAGACTCGCGCCGCTGCTGGGCATGCCGGCCTCCACGGTCCACGCGGTACTGACCCGCCACGGCCTGCACCGCCTGGCGTGGCTGGACCGGCCCACCGGGCAACCGGTCCGCCGCTACGAACGCGACCGGCCGGGCGAACTGGTCCACGTCGACGTGAGGAAACTCGGCCGGCTCCGCGACGGCGGCGGCTGGCGAGCGCTCGGCCGGGACAGCGCCGCTCACCGCGCGCACCGCAACGCCCCACGCGTCGGCTACGACTACGTGCACTGCGCAATCGACGACCACACCCGCATCGCCTACGCCGAGATCTGCCCCGACGAGAAGGCCGAAACCTGCGGCGGATTCCTGCTCCGCGCCGCCGACTACTTCGCCGAACACGGCATCTCCCGCATCGAGCGAGTCATCACCGACAACGCGTTCGCCTACCGACACGGCCGCGCCTGGCGCCACGCCCTGCACACCCTCGGCGCCAGCGCCCGCTTCACCCGCCCCTACCGGCCGCAAACCAACGGCAAAGCAGAACGCTTCAACCGAACCGCACTCGAAGAATGGGCATACGCCCAGCCCTACACCTCAAACCAACACCGAGCCGACGCCCTACCCGCATGGCTGCACACCTACAACTACCATCGCAGCCACACCTCACTCGGCGGCCAACCACCCATCAGCCGCGTCAACAACGCTGCTGGGCACTACAGCTAGCGGCCACATCCGGTCGGTCATGGACGATTCTAGATCCGCCCAAAGAGACGGACGCGGCAGACAACCCATCGAACATCCGGATCTGCCGCCAGGGGTCGCCTTGGCGGTCGGCGGTCGGCGGCCGGCAGCGACATCAGTAGGCCGGGGTCCTTCGAGCAGGGCTCTGCCGGGGCCTGACGGCCGGGTCGGGAGGGCCGCGTCGTTGTCCGAGCGGGGCGGCATGCCTGTCATCCACAGCGAGCGAGCGCGTTCAGGGCAGTAGGTACCCGGTCAGCCGGTCGGCGAGTTGCTTCGGGTGGCTGAGCGCCACTGAGTGGCCGCCGTCGATCTCATCCGGGGCGGCACCGAGCCGGTCGGCGGCCACCCGGCGCTGGAAGTCCGCCGGGAAGAACTGGTCCTCGCGGGCGATGAGCACCTTCGTCGGCACGTCGGGGCCAGGCGTCCAGGGGCCACGGCTCGTTCCATTCCGCCTGACACTGGGCCGCACGTTCGTCCGAACTCCACAGCACCTGTTCCCTGGCGGCGAGTACGGTCCCGAGCACGTCAACGTGGAGGCCCAACAGCGCGACCCGGACTCCCTGCTGTCGTGGATCCGTACGCTGATCGAGCGGTACCGGGGAGTGCCCCGAGCTCGCTTGGGGGCCGGCACCAGCTGCTGTGCGGCGAGACCGGTCTGGTGATCGCGCACCGGTGCGACGTCGGGGACGGCACCGTGGTCGCGGTGCACAACCTCGACGACTCCGACGCGGAGGTCGAACCGTCGCTCGAAGGCATGGACAGTTCGTACGTCCTGGTCGACCTGCTCGCCGAGGGCACCACCGAGGTGTCGGACTCCGGGCGGGTGACCGTGAAGCCCGGCCCGTACGACGGTCGCTGGCTGCGGGCCGGGCGGGAGGGCGAGATCGTGGGCTGGGCGGCGTGGCGCAAGAGTGACGGCCAGCCCGAAGCGTCAGTGCTCGTCCAACTGGTCGGCGAGGCAGGCGAGGTAGAGGGCGAGATCGGCTCGATGGTCACGCCCGGCCCGGCCGGTGCGCTTCTCAATCTTCGCCAGGCGATACAGCAACGTGTTGCGGTGGATGTGCAGTGTCCGGGAGGCGCGTACCAGGTTGAACCCGCTCCCGCACCAGGCCATGAAGGTGGCTCGCAGCTGGCGCCAGTCCGGCTGGGTCTTCAGGTTGCCTGTCACGGCCGTCACCAGCCGCGTCCGGATCCGGTGGCCGGCCGCCGCGAGCGCCTGATGGGTGCGCGGGGCAGACTTTGGTCACCACCGCCGGTTGCCCCTGGTGATGCGTACGCTGGCGTTGGGCCGCGTGACACTGGTGGATCTCAGTGGGCCGGGACCACTTCGAACGTCTGCCCCTTCGCGTACTTGCCGACCAGGAGGTAAGTGCTTGGCTCGTGGTACTCCTTCTCGACGACGTTTCCGATTCCTGAGACTTCATCCCGTGCGTACACCGGAGCCGGAGGAACCCGTGATCATCTTGTTGCAGGATGGCAAGGAGATCCGCGTCGACGCGAATTCGGTAGGTGTTTTGATCACCGCCACGATCGCGGCCGGCGAGGATGAGCAGCGGTGGCCCGGCAACGCGTACGGCGCGGCGCATGAATACCGTCCCGCCCTTGGTTCGCTCCGGTCGCATGATGGCCAACTCGAAAGCTAGGTCGACTGCCGCCCTCCGAGATCGATTTTTGAACTACCTGGTCCCCGCGGCTCCTGTGGACGTGCCGCGCAGGTCGCGGCGGAGTTCGTGCGGGAGCGCGAATTGGACGGTCTCCTCGCCCGAGCGCACCTCGTGGACGTCCCGGTAGCCGTGTTCGGCGAGCCAGTCCAGGACGCCGTGGACGAGGATCTCGGGCACCGACGCGCCGCCGGTAAGGCCGACCGTAGTGGCGCGGTCGAGCCAACCCGGGTCGATGTCGGCGGCGGTGTCGACCAGGTAGGCTGCCGCAGCTCCGTGCTGCAGGGCGACCTCGACCAGTCGCGCCGAGTTATGCGAGGTGGAGGACCCGACCACGAGGACCAGGTCGCAGTCGGCGGCTATGTTTTTGACCGCGGTCTGGCGGTTCTGGGCGGCGTAGCACACGTCGTCGCTGGGCGGGTCGAGCAGCTGCGGGAACCTCTCCCGCAGCCTGGACACCGTCGCCATGGTCTCGTCGACGGACAGGGTGGTCTGGGATAGCCAGGCCACCTTGGCGCCGTCGCGGACCTGCACGTTGGCCACATCGTCGGGTCCGTCGACGAGGTGGATGTGCTCGGGTGCCTCGCCGGTGGTGCCGATGACCTCGTCGTGGCCCTTTGGCCGATAAGCAGGATGTCGTAGTCCTCGCCGGCGAACCGCTTCGCCTCGTTGTGCACCTTCGTGACCAGCGGGCAGGTCGCGTCGATGGTGCGCAACCGGCGCCGGCTCGCCTCGGCGTGCACGCTCGGGGCGACGCCGTGCGCGGAGAACACCACGATCGCTCCCTCGGGCACCTCGTCGGTCTCTTCGACGAAGACCGCGCCGCGTCGCCGCAGCGTCTCCACCGCGTACCGGTTGTGCACGATCTGCTTGCGGACGTAAACGGGTGCACCGTACAACTCGAGCGCCCTCTCCACGGTCTGCACCGCCCGGTCCACCCCGGCGCAGGTGCCGTGCGGCGTGGCAAGCAGGACACGGCGCGACGAGGCCGCCCAGCGGTCCCGCCGGTAGTTCAGGTTGGCGACCGCCTCCAGGACCCGGGTGCGCATCTCGGGTCGGACGTTCGGCTCGTCGTTGAGGACCCGGGACACCGTCTTGATCCCGACGCCGGCGAGCGAGGCGACGTCCTTGATCGTCGGTGCTCGTGTGGGTACCTGGTTCACAGCCATTCCGCGCCTGCCTTCCGCTCAGGTCGGCCCTCTGACCACGGTCATTTCTGACGACGTTGTCGACAACGTTGTCAAGATGCCGCCACGTTGGCACCATGTCGTGAGCAAGTCAATGCCTCGTGAACATCTGTTACGCACGGACCGCCAAGTGATCACTGTGGTGGGGAAGCCCTGCGGTCACGTCCGCGGGCGTGGTGTAGCTGAGACGGCTCCGCGTGATCCGTTAGGGGACTTTAGGCGGTCAGCGCCGCCGGTGTGTTGACCTCCTCGGGTTTGGTGGTGTCGACCTCGCCGTCAAGGGGTCGCAGGCGGTGAAGGGTGCCAGCTCAGCGTCAGGGCTGTGACCAGGGAGGGCTCGTTCCTGGCAGGCTATCTGCCATGGTGGTCTCGACGGTGGCGTTCCTGATCGTCCGGCGCGTTCTGGGACTGGTCGGTCTCGGTCCCGCGCCAGATGTCAAGGACGTAGAGATCGCGGTGCTGCGCCATCAGCTGATGGTGGTGCGTCGCCAGGTCGCCCGGCCGCGCTACGCCCCGCAGGACCGGATGGTGCTCGCCATGTTGGCGCGCCTGCTGCCGCGAGAGCGCTGGCCGGTCTTCCTGGTAACGCCGGCGACACTGCTG
>DASWDZ010000062.1:0-30217 GCA_036395015.1 Candidatus Dormiibacterota bacterium
CGTGCAGCGATTAAAGAATTTGAGCGTGTAGGAGACTGCCACCGACTTCTGCGAGGTGGTGAAGTAGATCGCCACCTCGAGCTTGCAGGAGCTGAGGTCGCATACCGTCGCCTTCTCCGGCGTGCCGCCCGGGATGTTGCAGGGCGACTCGGGAGTGCAGATCTGGACCTTGCTCACCGGGGCCGCGCTCGACGGCGCGTAAACCGGAACCGCCTGCGGTCCTCCTCCCGTCGGTGACGTGCCGGGCGATGTCCTCGGGGACGCGGTTGGCTTTGTCGATGGTGACGGATTGAGACTCACCGGGCCCCCGCCACGATTGGCGAGCACGATGACCCCGAAGATCCCGAGCAGGATCACGATCGCCACCGCGATGGCCGCGGGTACGAGCCAGGGCGGTCGCTCCGATGGTGCGCCGTCGCCGGCCTTGCGTTGGGAGACCGAGGGTTTTCGCGCCGGCACCGGTGCGATCGGGACGGGGCGACTGGGCGCCTCCACAGGCTCTGGCTCTGCCACGGGCGCTTGGAATGTGGGGAGCGCCTCGCCGGTGCCGAGGGGCTCGGCCGGCGCGGTCGTTCCCGGCCTCCAGGCTGGTTGCTCCATCGGGGTCCAGGTCGGCTGGGTCGGTGGGCGCTCGGGCGTCGGGGCGGGCGTCTCGACAGGGTTGGGTGAGGAAGGGGCCGACGACCAGGTGGGAATCGGCGGGGGTGACTCGGTCGCCGCCGGCCCAGGTTCGACCGGAGCGGCTTCGGGCGGAGAGGTCGACCAGGAGGGGATCGGCGGGGGCTCGGCCGGAGCAGGTGGGGGCGCGGACGTGGACCACGACGGGATTGGCGAGGGCTCGGCCGGAGCAGGTTGGGGCGGGGGCTCGGCCGGAGCAGGTTGAGGCGGCGACGTGGACCACGACGGGATTGGCGAGGGCTCGGTCGGAGCAGGTTGGGGCGGGGGCTCGTCCGGAGCACCTTTGGGCGGAGAGGTCGACCAGGAGGGGATCGGCGGCGGCGTCTCCACCGCGGGAGGCGTGGGCGACACGGGCTCCGCGGGGGGAGCATCTTCCACCTGCGCGGGGGCCTCCGGGCTCGTGACGCCGGCCGCGGGCGGCTCGGACGGGGCGTCGGACCAGGTCGGGATCGAGGGCATGCTGGTCTGCGGCTCGGCGGGGGCTGGTTCTACGGGCGGGGCCGGAGCCGCGGGAGCGGCCGGCGCCCCGGCCGCCGGCCCGAATGTGATCGCCGGCATCGAGGGGTACGTCTGCACAGGTCGATCTGGCGCCTCGTAGGACACCGACTGCCGGATCGGTGTCTCGTCGCGCCTAGGCGGCGCGATGAATGGCGCCGGGCTCGGCGCGGGAGCGGGGGCCTGGGGTGCGGTCACGGCCGGCACCGGCTGGCTGGGCCGTGGCGGGGATACGGTGCCGTCTGGCAGGAAGGGAGTGATCGGCGGGAGCTCACGACCCCCGGCACGCGTCGCCAGCTCCGATTGCGCCTGCATCTGGCGGTCGGGCGCCAGCAGCGCCGCGGCCATCTCGCGCAGCGCGCCCTGGGCCCGGTCGGCGGAAGGCCCCATGGCGCCGCTCGCCATCGACCTCATCGTCACCACCAGACCCGGCGGGATGTTGGCGGGAGCGGGGGCGCCGGCCGGGTCGACTCCGAACGCTGCGCACACGGCCATGCCGCAGGAGCGGACGTCGGCGCGCAGGTCGCTTTGCGAAGGCGCGCCTCGAACCGCTGCGGCCGGATGACCGCCGAGGCGGACGTCGCCGTTGGTGGTCACTCGAATCGCGGTGGCGCCGAATCCCCCTATGGCGATGCCCGCCTCATGGAGGGCAGCCACCCCCGAGAGCACCGCGGCCCCGAGCGCAGCTGCCGCCGGCGGAGTCAGCGGCCCGCGGGTCAGGATCGAGCCCAGCGGCGTGCCTTCGTTGGGCTCGACGGCGACCCAGAGCCCGTTGTTGTCGATGCCCCAGGCAAGGACGGGGGAGAGGGCGGGATGCCGGTGGTCGAAGAGGCGCTGCATCCGCGGCACCGCGGCGGTGGCTTCGGCCGGCGGAACCGGGATCTCGTGGACGACCGCGGCCTTTCCGCTCTTGAGGACGGCCTTCCAACCCTGTCCCGCACCGGGCGCCACGAGCTCAATCAGCTTCGGTTTGGGCTCTGATTCGGGCATTAACGGTGCATGGTACCCTTCAGGCACGTGGCATACGTCATCGTCCAACCCTGCATAGACGTCAAGGACGCCTCATGCGTCGAAGTCTGCCCCGTCGACTGCATCCATACAGACGATGCGGCGAACATGTACTACATCGACCCTGACGAGTGCATCGACTGCGGCGCCTGCGTCGATCCGTGCCCGGTGGACGCGATCTTTCCTGAGGATGAAGTGCCAGAGCAGTGGCGCAACTTCATCCAGATCAACGCGGACTACTTCAAAAACCGGTAGTCTGGCCAGCTTCACGCCAAGTTCAACGGATTGGCTAAGCACGCCGTAACGCTGATCCCGGGCGATGGCGTCGGCCCAGAGATCTGCGACGCGTCAGTTCGCGTCCTGGAGGCAACCGGCGTCGAGTTTGAATGGGACGTTCAGAAGGCCGGTGAGGCCGCGATCGCCGAGTTCGGGACGCCGCTTCCAGACCCGGTCCTGGAGTCGATTCGCAAGAACAAGGTTGCTCTCAAGGGCCCGATCACGACGCCGGTCGGGAGCGGCTTCCGCAGCGTCAACGTGGCGCTCCGCCAGGCCCTCGACCTGTACGCGCTGGTTCGCCCAGTCAAGGCCTACAAGGGGGCGCGCAACCTTCGCGACGACCTGGATTTCATCATCGTGCGCGAGAACACCGAGGACATTTACGCAGGCCTCGAATTCGAGCAGGGCACGAGCGACGCCCAGCACCTGATCCAGGAGATTTCCGATCTGCTCAAGAAAAGGATCCGCCCGGACAGCGGCATCTCCATCAAGCCGATCTCGATCAGTGGCTCGGAGCGGATCGTGCAGTACGCCTTCGATTACGCACGGAAGAACAACCGCCGCAAGGTCACGGCCGTACATAAGGCAAACATCATGAAACACACCGACGGGCTGTTCCTCTCCATCGCACGCAAGGTCGCCGAACGCAACACCGACATCGAGTTCGAGGACCGGATCGTCGACAACATGTGCATGCAGCTCGTGCTAAGGCCCAAGGAATACGACGTACTGTGCTGCCCGAATCTGTACGGCGACATCATCTCCGACCTCGGTGCGGGCATGATCGGCGGGCTGGGCCTGGCGCCCGGCGCCAACATCGGCACCAACGGTGCTGTGTTCGAGGCCACGCACGGCTCGGCGCCGAAGTACGCCGGACAGAACAAGGTCAACCCGATGGCGGTGATGCTCTCCGGCGTGCTGATGCTTCGTCACCTCGAGGAGACCGCCGCCGCCGACTCGCTCGAGAAGGCGATCGCGAACGTGATCGCGCTCGGCGAGCACGTGACCTACGACCTCAAGGAAAAGCGTGACGACCCGACCGCTGTGGGGACAAGCCAGGTTGCGGACGCTGTGGTCGCTCAGCTGAAAGCAGGAGCGGGATAACCCCACGAAGTCAGAGCCTTCGGCGTGACTTCGCGGGGACCCCTCAAGGTGCCGCCCTCCGAGCGAATTCAGAGGCTACGGCGACTATGGGACGAGCACGTCCATAAGCCCTCGCCGGTAGGCGGCGCCGATCCCCGCGAGCAAGAGGTCGCGTTGTACGGGTCGTGGGTTGGAAGCATGGTCGAGGTCGCGATCCGCCGCGGGTCTCTCGACCGCAATCTCGCCACGATGCTCGCCACTCGCCGCGCCGAGGGCAACCAGCGTGTCTTTCGAGCCGCGGGCGAGCTCGGTGAACCGGTCCGCTCGTACGTGGCCCGGCTGATCGCAATCGAGGATCTGCTGGCAGAATTGCCGGTCGAATGATGAGCCGGCGGGGGATCCTGGTCGCGGCGGTGCTGCTCATGGCCTGCAACCAGGGCACGGCTCCCCTTGTCCCAACCACCGCCTCGAGCGCGCGCATCTTCATGGGGCGGCCGGACATGGGAGACCAGCCCTCCTTCGCGGAGCGCACCAACCGGCGGCTACCCGTGCTGAGCCTGCAGGAGCTCTTTCATCCGACCTACGTCGTGCCCAACGACCCCGCGCACGTGCGCACCCTGCTGGTCACCGGTGACGTCATTCCGTCGCGCGGCGTCAACTTCTACGCAACTCAGCGCCAAGACTACCTGTGGCCGTTCCGACCGACGGCGGACTTCGTCAAGGACGCCGATGTCACATTCATCGACCTCGAGGCGCCTTTGTTTGTCGGCTGTCCGGTGAGCGCGGCGAGCAGCTTCACGTTCTGCGGCGACCCGAGGTTCGTCAACGGCTTGAAGCTGATGGGGGCTGACGTGGCCAGTCTGGCCAACAATCACACCTCCAACTACGGAGCCGAGGGGATCAGGCTGACCGACCAGTTGCTGCAGAAGAACGGGATTCTGAGCACCGGCCTGGGACCTGTCGCGGTGATCGACGTGCGCGGAGTCAAGTTCGGCTTCATCGCGTTCAACGGCGTGGGACGGGCGATCGACAAAGTTGCGTTGAAGGCGAGCATCCAGCGCGCGCGTCAGCAGGCCGATATCGTCGTCGTCCAGTTTCACTGGGGCAAGGAGTACGAGCGCCAGCCGATGTCGGATCCTGGCGTGCCGACCCCGGACGACCCGGTCGCCATCGGTCACATGTCGATCGACTGGGGCGCCGACATCGTGATCGGCAATCACCCGCACTGGTACCAGGGGGTGGAGGTCTACCACGGCAAGCTGATCACGTACTCGCATGGCAACTTCGTCTTCGACCAGATGTGGTCCGAGGAGACGCGCGAAGGCATCGTCGGCACCTACACGTTCTACGGGACGCAGCTCGTGGCGGCTTCGTGGAAGGCGATCCGGATCTACGACTACGGCCAGGCGGTCTTCATGAACGAGAAGGACTCGGAGACCGTGCTACAGACTATGGAGGCAGCCAGCGATCAGCTGGCGACGCGGCTGCACGAGCCCACGACATCTCCGATCCCGAAGATGCCGCCGCCACCCGCCTACGCGCCGGTGCACGCACCCTCTTAGCAGCGATCCGGCCCGCTAGAATCCACGCCACAACTCAACAAGGGAGTTCCAGCCGTCACAGCCTACGTCTCAGAACTTAGTTCCAAACACATGCGCGCGCGGCGCCGTCAACGCCGCGAGCGTCTGACGTTCTTCATCTCGCTCGGCGTGATCGCGGTTGCGGTCCTCACGACCGCTTACGTCGCTCGCACCCGGACGATTCCGTTCGACTTCCACCTGCAGAGCGCGGCCGCACCTCTCGCCAAGTCGTACGACCACTTTGACTTCTCCTACTACTGGCTGGCGACGCATGGCCAGCCGCCCCTGCCGATCCACGGGCAGGCGGCCTTCCTGGTCGACCTCGACGCCCGGCAGGTGCTGTGGCAGCGCGACGCCGAGACGTCACGCGCGCCCGCGAGCCTGACCAAGATGATCACGGCGATGGTCGCGGTGGACGACGCGCGATCGCTCGATCAGATGGTCACAGTGACCGAACAGGCCACCCACGTCGAGCCCAGCGTGATGGGTCTGACCGCGGGTGAGCAGGTCTCTGTGCGTGATCTGCTCTACGGGTTGTTCCTGGACTCGGGCAACGACGCGGCCGAGGCGCTGGCGGCCGGCATTGTGCCTCGCGATCGCTTCATCCGGCAGATGAACCAGAAGGCAGCGAGCATCGGCCTGGCGGCCAGCCGCTTCGTGACCCCCAGTGGACTCGACGCGCCCGGTCACGGCATGTCGGCGCACGACCTGGCGCACACCGCCGCGTACCTCGACACCTACTACCCGCAGCTGGCCGCGATCGCCGCCACCAAGGAGCTCTCGATTCCGGCGGGCGCGACGCACAAGGCGTTTCACCCCTACAACCTCAACTCGCTGCTGCGGACCTATCCTGGGGCGACCGGCCTCAAGACTGGCCTGACGGACAACGCCGGTGGCTGCGTCGTGGCCACGGCGACGCGTGGCGGCCGGCACCTGATCGCGGTCGTGATGAACGCGACGGGAGTTTCGGCGGCCGACGCGACGGTGCTCCTGGACTACGGCTTCAGCGTGCACCCAACGCGTGGCTTCGGCCCCTGGGCCACGACCGTCCACTAGATAGACTTCGGATTCGTGGCGCGACTCACAGGGCTCAGCGCGCTCGAGGTGCTCGACTCGCGTGGCAATCCGACCGTCGCCGTGACGGCACAGACGGACAAGGGCAGGGGTCGCGCGATCGTTCCCTCGGGTGCCTCGACCGGCGTGCACGAGGCGGTAGAGCTGCGCGACGGCGATCCAAAGCGATACGGCGGCAAGGGCGTGCTGAAAGCCGTGGCCAACGTCGAGGGCGAGATCGCCAAGCGCCTCAAGGGGTTCGACGTCGAAGACCAGGCAACGCTGGACCAGGCCCTGATCGAGCTCGACGGAACGCCGAACAAGGCGCGGCTGGGTGCGAACGCGATCCTGGGCGTGTCGCTGGCCGTCGCGCACGCCGCGGCGAATGCCCGGGGCGTTCCGCTCTATCGCCACCTCGGCGGAGCGGACGCATCGCTGCTTCCCCTTCCGATGGCGAACATCCTCAACGGAGGGGTGCATGCGGACACACCGGTCGACCTGCAGGAGTTCATGGTTTGCGCGGTCGGTGCACGCACTTTTGCCGACGCGATGCGGGCGACTTCGGAGGTTTACCACGCGCTGAAGGCGGTCCTCAAGGCGCAGGGCCTCGTGACCGGGGTGGGGGACGAGGGAGGTTTCGCGCCTCACCTGGCGTCGAACGAGGACGCTCTCAAGCTGATCGTCGAGGCGATCTCCAGGGCCGGCTACCAACCCGGCGAGGACGTCGCCATCGCTCTGGACCCAGCCTCCAGCGAGTTCTACAAGGACGGCAGCTACGTCTTGAAGGGGGAGGGCCGGTCGCTCGACTCGTCGGCGCTTGTGTCGCTCTATCAGGACTGGACCGCCCGCTACCCGATCGTCTCCATCGAAGATGGGATGGCGGAGGACGACTGGGACGGCTGGGACCAAATCAGCAGGGCGATCGGCAGGAGGGTGCAGCTCGTCGGCGACGACCTGTTCGTCACCAACGTGGCGCGATTGAAAGAGGGCATCGAGCGAGGCATCGCCAACTCGATCCTCATCAAGGTCAATCAGATCGGCACGCTGACCGAGACGTTCGATGCGATCGAGCTCGCCCGCAAGGCCGGTTACAGCGCGGTCATCTCGCACCGCTCCGGCGAGACCGAGGACACGACGATCGCCGACCTGGCCGTCGCGACCGGCGCGGGGATGATCAAGACCGGGGCACCCGCGCGCTCGGAGCGCGTGGCGAAGTACAACCGCCTGCTTCAGATCGAGGCCGAGCTCGGCGAAGCGGCTGTTTACGCTGGCCGCACGCGACTGAAGTGAAACCGGGTTCGCGCGCGGTGCACGCGGGCCGCGAGGTGGGGGCCCGAAGTCCGCTCGCGCCGGACGTCAGCCCGGCCTCGGTCCATGTGTTCAGCGACCTCGAGGACTACGAGGCGGTGGTCAGGGGCGAGCGACCGGGCCACTACTACGGTCGCAACTCGAACGCCAACCGCGAGATGCTCGAGCGCGCGGTCGCCGAACTGGAAGGGGCAGAAGCGGGCGTCACCATGGGGTCAGGCATGGCGGCGCTGCATGCCGCGATCCTCGCCCTGACCCCGAAGCCGACAGCGATCGTCGCCACGCGCGAGCTGTACGGGGGCACGGCCGCGCTGTTGCGCCAGGACCTCGAGCCCGCCGGCTACGAGGTGCAGTTCGTCGATCTCACGGATCTCCCCGCGGTCCAGCGTGCGATGTCCTCCGCCGGACTGGTCATCGCGGAGACGATCACCAACCCGCTGTGTGCGGTACCCGACCTCCGGGCGATCGCCCAGCTCGCGCGCGCCAGGGCCGTGCCGCTCCTGGTCGACAACACCTTTGCCACACCGCTCCTGTGCCGTCCACTCGAGCTCGGTGCCTCGGCGGTGATGCACAGCGCGACGAAGTACCTCGGCGGCCACTCCGACCTCGTCGCCGGCGTCGTGGTCGGTGACGCGCGGACGATGGCGTCTGTGCGCGCCCGGTCCTCGCGCACCGGGACGCAGCTGGGCCCATTCGACGCATGGCTCGCGCTGCGCGGACTGCGCACGCTCGACGTTCGGATGCGCCGGCACAGCGAGAACTCGCTGGCACTGGCTCGGGCGATGCGCTCCATGCCCGGCGTGGCGCGCGTCCACCATCCGCTCCTGGAAGACTCGCCGTCCTACCCTGTCGCCAGCAGGCTGCTGGCGTCAGGGGCGGGGGGCATGATGGCGTTCGACCTCGACGGAGGAAGGGATGCCGTCCAGCGCATGATCAAACGCTTCGTGTTGGTCACGTTCGCCGCAAGCCTCGGCGGTGTCGAGACCACGATCAGCTACCCAGAGATCACCTCGCATCGGTCCCTGAGTGCCAAGGAACGCGCTGCGTTGGGCGTCGGACCCGGCACGGTGCGCGTGTCGGTCGGCATCGAGGACGTGGGCGACATCGTGGCCGACTTCGCGCAGGCCCTGACGCCCTAGCCGGTGTCGGCCTACACGCTCTTGCAGTTGATCGAGGTCGCGATCGCGTCGGCAATCCTGCTTTTCGGCGTCCTCAGCAACTCCGCCCCGGTCACCCTGCTGGGTGGCGGCCTTCTCATCGGCAAGGCGATCCTCAACGTGCTGGCGTCCGAGGGTGGATCCGTCTACCGGCGCTCACTGATTGGTTACGGCGCCGCCTTCCTCATCGTCCTCGGCGGCATCATCGCCTACCACTTCGTGGCTTGATCGATCACATCACGCGCCTGGTCGGCAACACACCACTCTTGCGAGTGCGCCTCTTCGAGAAGGAGTTTCCGCGAGTCGAGGTCTACGCCAAGGCCGAATGGTTCAACCCTGGTGGCTCGGTGAAGGACCGCGCGGCGCTTTCGATGATCGAGGACGGCGAGCGCCGCGGTGCCCTTACCCACCAGAAGACGATCATCGACTCGACCTCGGGCAACACCGGCATCGCCTATGCGCTGATCGGGGCGGCAAAGGGCTATCACGTGAAGCTCGTGATGCCGGGCAACGTCAGCGCCGAGCGCAAGGCGCTGGTCCAGGGCTACGGCGCCGAGATCGCGTACAGCGACGCGGGGGAGGGATCCGATGGCGCTATCCGCATGGTGCGCCAGATGGTCGCCCGAGAACCCGACCGCTACTTCTATCCCGACCAGTACTCCAACCCGGCAAATCCGCTGGCTCACTACAACGGTACCGCGCTGGAGATCCTCGGGCAGACGTCAGGCAGGATCACGCACTTCGTGGCGGGTCTGGGCACCACGGGCACATTTGTCGGCACGGCGCGGCGGCTGAAGGAGCACAACCCTGGCATCAAGACCATCGCCGTCCAACCTGAAGACGCCTTTCACGGGCTCGAGGGCATGAAGCATCTTCCCACCGCGATCGTGCCCAGTATCTGGGACTCCTCGCTGGCGGATGAGGTCTGGGGCTGCCCGACCGAGCCGGCCTACGAGTTGGCCCGCACGGCGGCGCGGACGGAGGGACTCCTCCTCGGCCACTCCAGCGGGGCAGCCCTCTGGGCGGTGCGCCGCCTGGCGAGCACGATCGCCGAAGGTGTCGTGGTCACGGTCTTCCCAGACTCCGGCGACCGCTACCTGTCGACCGGCCTCTACGGCGCGAAGAGAAGTTAAGGGCCATGTAGACCCTCGGCAGGCTGCGGCGGATATCATGTCGCCGGCCCGACCGCGGCATGTGGCGGCGGCCGTTGGCTTTACAAGGCATTGCGTAACTTTTCATCGCTGCACCGCGTCTGGATCTCGTGCTGAAGCTCGCCGGGGCGGCCATGACCGCGATCGTCGGGCTCCTGCTCGCCACGCTCTTCATCGTCGTCGTCGTTCCCGACACCATCCCGCTGGTGATGACCGGCAGCCGGATCACGCCCTCGCCCAGCCCCCTGCCTGCGGTCACGCCCAGCCCGACCGCGCTGCCAAGCCCAAGCCCCAGCCCCAGCCCGACGCCCCTGCCGGATCGAACAGCGGCCTTCAAACAGCTTGCGGCCGACCTGAACAAGCTCGCCGCCGCCGGCGGCGCGCGGGCAAGCGTGTCCCTGATCGAGCTCGCGGGCACGGCGCCGACAACCCTGTGGTCGCTCAACGGCAACACGAGCTGGCAGGCCAACAGCACGTACAAGCTGCCCCTGCTGATGGCGAACGCCCAGGGCATCGCCACCGGCAAGTACAAGGGCACCGACTCACTTTGCTACAAGACCTCGGACTACGAGGCCGGCTGGTACGACGATTACGCGCCCGGGAAGTGCTTCACACGCAACGTGCTGGCGACGCGGGTCGGCCGCTACTCCGACAACACCGCGGCGCACATTCTGGTCCGCTACCTCGGCGGCTCGACCGCGCTCAACGCGTTCGCGACGTCCATGGGTGCAACCACATCCAAGTTCTTCCTGCCCAACACGACGACCAGCGCCGACCTGGCGCGCCTCTGGGGATCCGAAGCCACCGGCGCCGCAGGGGGAGCCGCCGCGCAGACCTGGCTGTACCCGCTCGTGACCAAGACGTACTGGGAGTCAGGCATCCCGGCGGGCACGCCCAAAGGCCCCGTGATGCACAAGGTCGGCTACAACGGCAAGAGCATCAACGACGCCGCCCTAGTCAAGAGCGGCCCCCACGGCGCTTACGTCCTCGCCATCTGCACCTACGGTCCCGGCAACGCCGCTGGCTGGATGGTCGTGAGCAACCTGGCCAAGCGCGTCTGGCAGTTCGAGGCGGCTCGCCCGGTCTAGTCGACAGGACGGTCTTGCTTAGGCTTTAGCGCGTGAAGATCGCGCGCACCGCGATGGAGAAGATCCGCTCGCACGGCGCTGAGGGCTACCCGCACGAGATCTGCGGCGTGATGATCGGGCCGCGCGGCGACAGGACGGTGAGCGAGGCCAGGCGCGCGCGCAACATCGTCGTCGAGCGAGCCCGCGATCGCTACGAGATCGACCCTCGTGACCACATTCGCATCCAGCGCGAGGCGGATGCGGAGGGCCTGGATATCGTCGGCTACTACCACAGCCATCCGGACCACCCGGCGCAGGCGTCGCGCTTCGACACCGAGCGGGCGTGGTCAGGCTACGTCTATCTCATCGTGGCGGTGCACGAAGGCAAGCCGGCGGACGCGAACGCCTTCGTCGCCGACAAGGATGGTGGACCGTTCCGCACCGAGCCGCTGGAGATCATCTGACCGCACCAGCGGCAGGCCCGCCGCGGGTCAGTTGGCTTAACCGCAACGTCGTCGGCATCGGGCTCGCCGACCTCGCGGCCGACGCGAACTACGAGATGGTCCTTGCCGTCCTACCCCTGTTCATCACCGCCGGCCTGGGCGCGCCCGCACTCGCGGTCGGACTCGTCGAAGGCGTTGCGGACGGCGCATCCGCCGCGGTCAAGGTGTGGAGCGGTTGGTACAGCGATCGCATCGGCTGGCGCAAACCGCTGGCGGTCGGCGGTTATGGCGCCACCGGGATTGGCTTTTCGCTGTTGCTCGCGGTCGCCAGCTGGCCGCAGGTCTTGCTCGCCCGCGCGTTTGCGTGGGCCGGTCGCGGGCTGCGCCAGCCCATCCGCCAGGCGATGCTCGCCGGGTCGGTTCACAAGCAAGACCTCGGTAAGGCGTTCGGCTTCCACGAGGCGCTGGACACCGCGGGCGCCCTGGTCGGCCCGGCCGCGGCGTTCCTCCTGCTGGCCACGCACCACGGCTTCCGGACGGTGTTCGCGGGGGCAGTCGTCCCTGCCGTCCTCGCCGTGTCCTTCTTCGGCCTGCTGACTAAGGATCCGCGTCGAGGTGGAAACCCGGTCCGGCCGCCTGACTTCAAGCTGGCGCGGCAGTTCTGGCGGCTGATGCTGCCGGTGGGCATCTTCGGGGCTGGTAATTTCGCGACTGCCTTCTTCACCCTGCGCGTCGTCCAGATGCTGCAGCCGGAGCTCAGCACGCCCGCCGCGACCGCCGCAGCCGTGGGTTTCTACCTTGCGCACAACGCGGTAGGAACCGCGGTGTCCTTTCCGGCGGGGTGGGCGGCCGATCGTTTCGGCAAGGCGCCAGTGCTCGCGCTGGCGTACGCGACGTTTGGCGCTGCGTGCCTCGTCGGCGCCCTCGGCCACGGCTGGCTCGCGGTCGGCCTGCTCGCACTGCTCGTGGGCACCGAGTCGCCCATCGTGGCGTCTGTGGAGGGATCGCTGTCCGGGTCGCTCGTCGAAGAACCCAAGCTTGGGACGGCATACGGCGTGCTCAACGGCATCAACGGCGCGGGGGACCTGCTGTCGAGCGTGGCCGCCGGCTTGCTGTGGATGGTGAGCCCGGTCGCCGCGATGGGGTTTGGGCTGGTCTTGAGCAGCGTGGCGGGCACCATCCTGTGGCTGAGGCCGCCCAAAGCTTCTAATTGAGCCGTGGCTCGACCTATCGTGGCGATCGTCGGCCGCCCCAACGTCGGCAAGTCGACCCTCTTCAACCGGATGCTCGGCTGGCGGAAGGCGATCGTCGACCCGCAGGCCGGCCTGACGCGAGACCGGCTTTACGGCGTGGCCGAATGGCGGGGTCGCGAGTTCACCGTCGTCGACACCGCGGGGCTGGACCTCGACGCCTCGCAGGACTCCTCCCGGGCGGCCATCGAGGCCCAGACGAAGATCGCCATCGAGCAGGCCGACGTCATCCTCCTCCTGCTCGACGTCCGCCAGGGCCTGACCCCGATCGACCGCGACATCGCCCAGCTGCTGAGGAAGTCCCGTCGCAGGGTGATCGTCGCCGGCAACAAGGCCGACTCGCCCCACGAGCGCCACCTCGCGCACGAGGTGCTGGAGCTCGGCTTCGAGGAACCGTCGCTCATCTCTGCGCAGCACGGGCTGGGGGTCGGGGAGCTCCTGGACCGTGTCCTCGTTGCCCTGCCCGAGCCCGAGCCCCCCGCCGCGCGTGAGGAGAAGGCCGACCGGCTCGCCATCATGGGCCGCCCGAACGTCGGCAAGTCGTCACTGCTCAACGCACTTCTCGGCGACGAGCGCGCGCTCGTCAGTCCCACCCCCGGCACGACCCGGGACCCGATCGACACCGAGCTTCAGTTCGACGGCGTACCGGTGATCCTGGTCGACACGGCCGGCATCCGGCGCAAGTCATCGAGCCGAGACCGGCTGGAGCGCTACAGCCTTCTTCGCGGCATCCACGCCATGGAGCGCGCCGACGTGGTCCTGCTTGTGATCGACGCCTCGGCGGGCGTGCTGGCCCAGGACCAGCACGTCGCGGGCTACGCTCTCGACGCCGGGAAGGGGCTTGTGCTCGTCGTGAACAAGATCGACCTCGTGGAGCCCGCGATGCGAAAGCCCGCTCACTGGCGCAAGGCCCTGGCGGCCGACTTCAAGTTCGCGACGTTCGCACCGGTCGTCGCCGTCTCGGCCAGGACGAAGGAGGGGATCGCGTCGGTGCTGCCGACCGCGCTCGAGGTGGTCGGGCAGCGCCGGTTGAGGATGCCTCCGAGTGAGCTCAACCGGGTCTTGCGTGAGGCGTTCCTCGAGCACCCCGCGCCCAGCTACAAGGGCCGGCGGCTCAGGCTTTCTTACGCCACCCAGGCGGGTGGCGAGACCCCGACCGTGGTGCTGTTCGTCAACGACACGCACCTGCTGCACTTCTCCTACCGGCGCTACCTGGAGAAGAAGATCCGCGACCGGTTCGGTCTGCTCGGCAATCCGTTGAAGCTTGCTCTCAGGGCTGAAGAGAGCCGACGTTCCGCCCCGCCCCAGCCACGCACGCACGCCCGTGGCCCCCGGCGAGCGGGGAGGTGAAGCAAAATAGCCAGCGTTTACATTTCGCTCACATCTGTAAGACAGGCGTCTGACCTGGCGATGATCAATTGATGCGATGGGCGCGGCGATGAGCTCGAAGGTGCTTGTGGTCGATGACGAGAAGCACATCATCGAGCTGACGCGCCTCTACCTGACCCGCGAGGGATACGAGGTGGAGGGGGTGGGGGACGGCGCGCAGGCGATCGCGAAGTTCGGCCAGGTCAAGCCCGACCTGGTGATCCTGGACATCATGCTGCCCGGCGTCGACGGTCTGACGATCTGCAAGGAGATCCGCAAGCAGAGCCAGGTCCCGATCATCATGCTGACCGCCCGCGACGAGGTGACCGACAAAGTCGTCGGCCTCGAGGTCGGAGCAGACGACTACCTGACCAAGCCCTTCCATCCCCAGGAGCTCGTGGCCCGCGCCAAGGCGCTGCTGCGCCGAGCGCGGACCGAGTCGGACCAGCCAAAGCTCGTCCGCGCCGGCAGGCTCGAGGTCGACATCGAGCGCCATGAGGTCCGCTACGGAACCGAGCGGCTGCAGCTTCGCCCGAAAGAGTTCGACCTGCTTGCGCTTCTTGCGCGGCACCCTGGACGTGTCTTCCAGCGCAGCGAGCTGCTCGACCTCGTGTGGGGTTACGACTTCCCCGGCTACACACGCACCGTCGACGTCCACGTCCAGCAGGTCCGGGAGAAGCTCGCGGCGGCCAAGGTCACGGATCCGACGATCCAGACCGTGTGGGGCGTCGGCTACCGCCTGGAGCTCGCGGCAAGCTGACTCTGCGCCTCCGGCTACTCGCTGCGGCCGCGGGAATCGTGGCGATCAGCCTGCTGCTGGCGGGTGCGCTGACCTGGGTCTTCGTGCGCGACCTCGAGTTCCAGAGCGTCCAGCTGCAGTTGGATCGGCAGGTGATGGTCGCGGCGGCGGCGGTCAAGCAGCGTGAGTGCCAGTTCCAGGGCTCAACGGCTGGTGCCTGCCGGCTGGCCTCAGACAGCGAGTTCGTGGACCGCCTTCGCGCGATGGTGCCCCAGCTGGGCGGGGAGCGACTGCTCCTGCTCGACGCGAGCCGGCGGATCGTTTTCGACAGCGAGGCCGCAGACACGATCGGAACGCAGATCGCGATCACCGCCTCGAAGCGCGTGGCCGGTGTCGGGGAGGCGGCGACCTCCCTCGACGGAAAGGACTACCTCGCAGCTGCGGTCCAGATCGCACCGAAAAGGGATCCACTCGGCGCCTCGTTCGTGGTCCTGGCGGCGCCGAAGTCCCTCGTCGCGACATCGGCCGCGGGCGATCTCGCGACGCGGCTGCTCGAAGCCGGAGGGGCGGCGCTCGTAGTGGCAATGCTGCTCATCCTTCTCGTCAGCCAGTCGGTCACTCGACCGATCACGCAGCTCGGCGCCGCCGCGGAGGACATCGCCGCGGGCAACTACGCGCGCCGAGTGAGCATCCACGGCAACGACGAGATCGGAATGCTCGGCTCCGCATTCGACCGCATGGCCGAGGCCGTGGAGCGAGCGCGCAAGGTGCAACGCGATTTCCTGGCCAATGTGTCCCACGAGCTGAAGACGCCGCTGACAAGCCTCATCGGCTTCAGCCAGGCACTTGTCGACGGCAGCCTGATGAGCGAAGCCGAGCGCACGCGTGCAGCGACGATCGTCCACGAGGAATCGGAGCGCGTGCTCCGCATGGCGCAGGAGCTCCTTGACCTGGCGCGCGTCGAGGCCGGTTCGATCTCCATGCACATCGCCGCGGTGGACCTCGCCGGGCAGCTCGAGCAGGAGCTCGAGATCATTCGTCCACGCGCCGCCGCCCGCAACCTGTCGCTGCAGATGTCCGTCCCCGACGACATCCCACCGGTTGCCGCCGACCCTGAACGCCTGCACCAGATCCTCGACAACCTGCTCGACAACGCCGTGAAGTACGCGCCCGAAGGCTCGACGATTGATGCAGTGGCCCGGCTTAGCGGCGCGGCCGTGGAGACCGTCGTCTCCAACCCGGTGGGGCGGCACCGCCCGGACCCGGACCGGATGTTTGATCGCTTCTACCGCGCCGACCCCTCGCGCTCGGCGGCCGCTGGTGGCGTTGGACTCGGCCTTGCCATCTCGCGCGAGCTCGCGGCTGCGATGAAGGGCAGGCTCTGGGCAGACTTCGACCCGACTGGTGAGCTGCGGGTGCACCTGCGTCTGCCGGCATCCCGAGACGCGACAGAGAAGCCGGTGCCACCGGTGCAGGCGGTCGCCTAGCTCGTCACTGGCAACATGCCGCGACTGCCGGCGCTCGCGGGTTTCACGGTCACTGATAAGGCGCGACCGCCGGCGCTCGCGGGTCTGAGCCCGCTGCGTGCGATCTCGCCTGGCGTCACGCCTGAGGAATCAGCAGAGTCACCGGGTTTTCGACCAGGCGCTTCACCTCGGCCATGAACTGGGCGGCGGTGGCGCCGTAGAAGACTCGATGGTCGACCGAGAGTGTCATGCGCATCACCTTGCCGGGAACGATCCGGCCGTCCTGGATGACGGCCACGTCCTTGATCGCTCCGACCGCGAGGATCGCCGCCTCGGGCGGGTTGATGATGGCCGTGAACTGATCGACGCCATACATGCCCAGGTTCGAGATCGAGAAGGTCGCACTGCTCAGGTCGCCCTCGGCCGGGCGCCCCGACCGCGCGCGCTCGATGACCTGGCGCGACTCGATCGAGATCTGGATCAGGTCCTTGAGGTCGGCGTCGTGCACGACCGGCACGAGGAGTCCCATGCCCTGGCTCGGCGCGACCGCAAGGCCGATGTTGATCGAGCGCTTGCGCTGGAACTTCCCGTCCACCCACGACGAGTTCACTTCCGGGAACTGGCGCAGCGCGAGCGCGCAGGCCCGGACGAGGAAGTCCGTCATCGTCACCTTCTCAGCGCCCGGCACCGAGTCTTTGAGCTGCTGGCGCAGACTCACGGCGAGGTCGACGCGGGCTTCGACCGTGACCTGGAATTCGGGCACGGTCGACTTGGCCTCGACCATGCGGCGGGCGATGGTCGACTGCATGCGGGTCGGCTCGACGAGCTCCATCTCCGCGCCCGCTCTGCGGTCGCTGATGGCCGGTGGGCGCCGCCGGTCGGCTGCCGGACGCGTCGAACCGGCCGCCAGCACGTCCTCCTTGACGATGCGCCCCTCCGGGCCGCTGCCCTTCAGGGCCGCCAGGTCGACACCCATCTCCGCGGCGAGACGCCTGGCCAGCGGAGATGCCTTGATGCCTTCCTGCTGGCCGTCTTGCTGGTCTCGGCTCTCCTGGCGCGCGGCTGCTGGCTTCTCGGGCGGAGCCTTTGGCGCGGGCGCTGTGCTCTGCGCCGGCTCGCGCTCTTCGGCCACCTCGCCGGCGGGCTCCTGTGCCTTGGGCTCCGCTTCGGCTGCGGGCGCCTTCTTCGGTGGCGGTTCTTTCGCGGGAGCCTCGGCGCCGGCTTCACCGATCTTGGCGATCGGGGCGCCGATCTTGGCCGGCACTCCCTGCTCGACGAGGATCTGGAGTACGCCGTCGGATTCGGCCTCGAGGTCGAAAGTCGCCTTGTCCGACTCGACCTCGGCGAGCACCTCGCCCGCCTTCACCGGGTCGCCTGATTTCTTCTTCCATTCGACGATCGTGCCCTCCTCCATAGTGTCGGAGAGCTTGGGCATGTTTACGTCCGGCATTACCCTTCGACCTTCTTTCCGAGAGTCGCGCGGACGAGACGCTTGATGTCTTCCGCGGTCGGGATGGAGGCTTTCTCCAGCGGTTGGCTGTAGGGCATCGGCACCTGGGCGCCGCCCAGCCGCCGCACCGGCGCGTCCAGGTAATCGAAGCACTTCTCCTGCACGCCGGCGGCGAGCTCCGCCGTCACCCCGTACGTCGACCATCCCTCCTCGACGACGACGCAGCGGCTCGTCTTCCGCACCGACTCCACGATCGGGTTCCAGTCGATGGGCCGGATCGAGCGCAGGTCGATCACCTCCGCGTCGATGTCTTCTTCCTCGAGCTGTTTGGCGGCCTCGTTGCCGAGAACCGCCATCCTCGAGAGGCCGACGATCGTGACATCGGATCCTGTGCGGCGCACGGCAGCCTTGCCGAGCGGCGTTGTGTAATCACCCGCCGGAACCTCGCCCTTCACGTTGTACAGGCTCATCGACTCGAGAAACATCACCGGGTTGTCGGAGCGGATGGCGGACTTGAGCATCCCTTTGGCGTCGGCGGGCGTGGTTGGCCCCACCACGAGAAGGCCGGGGATCAACCCGTACAGGACCTCGAAGCTGTGCGAGTGCTGCGCCGACAGCTGATGCCCGGCGCCGCCCGGCATCCGGATCACCATCGGCACTTTGACCTCGCCACCGAACATGTACCGGATCTTGGCCGCGTTGTTGACGATCTGGTCGTAGGCGATCAGCGAGAAGTTGATGGTCATCATCTCGACCACAGGTCGCAAACCGAGCATCGCCGCGCCGATCGCGGTGCCGACGATCACTTCCTCGGCGATGGGCGCGTCGACCACGCGCTGCGGGCCGAACCGGTCAAGCAGCCCTTCGGTGACACGGTAGGCACCGCCGAACTTGCCGATGTCCTCGCCGATCAGGAAGATGGAGTCGTCGCGCTCCATCTCCTCCGCGAGGGCTTCACGGAGTGCGACCCGGTAGAGCTTCTCCTCGGCTGCGGCCGGCGCTTTCTGCTGCTGGGTTGCTGTCGCCATCAGACTTTCTCCGCCCGCAGCTCGGGACGGTCGTCCCACTGGCTCGCGTAAACGTACTTGTAGAGATCGTCGGTCTTCGGGTCGGGGCTTTCATCCGCGAACTCGATGACGTCGCGCACCTCGGCGTCGACCTCCTGGCGCACCTGCTTGAAGTACTCCTCGTCGGCCAGCGAGCTCTTTTCCAGCTCGTGCTCGAAGGCAACGATGGGGTCGGCCTTGCGCCACTTCTCCTTGTCCTCGTTGGAGCGGTACTTGTCGGGGTCGACGACCGAGTGGCCGCGGAAGCGGTAGCAGAGGGCCTCTATGAATCGCGGCTCTGAGTCCTGGCGCGTTTTCTCGACGATCTCGCTCGTGCGCAGCAGGACTTCGCGCAGGTTCATGCCATCGACCTGGATCGACTCCATGTCGTAGGCGCAGGCCTTCTTGTAGATGTCGGCGACCGCAGAAGCCTTCTCGACCGGCGTCCCCATCCCGTAGCGGTTGTTGACGCAGAACCAGACCACCGGCAGGTCGAAGACCTTGGCCATGTTCAGCGACTCGTGGAAGGCGCCGATATTGGTCGCCCCGTCGCCGAACATGCAGAAGATCACGTCGTCATGCTTGCGGTACTTGACCGCCCAGGCGCCGCCCACCGCCAGCGGGAGGTGACCGCCGACGATGCCGTAGCCGCCCATGAAGCGCTTGCTGTAGTCGACCAGGTGCATCGATCCGCCGCGCCCGTGCGACGTGCCGGTCTCCTTGCCGAACAGTTCGGCCATCACCGTCTTCGGGTCCACGCCGCGAGCGATGGCGTGCCCGTGCTCGCGGTAGCTGGTGAAGATCCAGTCGTTCGGCTTGAGTGCCAGGATGCCGCCGACCACGGTCGCCTCCTCGCCGATGTTGAGGTGGCAGTAACCGCCGATCTTCGCCTTTGTGTACTGCTCCTGCGCGCGTTCCTCGAAGCGGCGGATGAGCTGCATCTGCCGGTGCAGGCCCAGCAGCAAGTCGCGGTTGTCCTTGCTCAGGTCGAGCGCTTTGGGTGTGATGGTCTTGGGCACGGCGGGTGGGGTGGAGGAGGGTTTGAGCGTGGCAGCCATCTGCTTCTCCTGATTCTGGAGGTTTTTCACCTCCCCACTAGCTGGGGAGGTGGCGCCGCTAGCGGCGCCGGAGGGGGTGCCGCTTGCGGCGCCGGAGGGGGCGGTGATTTTCCGATTCGCGATGTGGATGGCGCGGCCCTGCGCCGCAAGCGCTGCTTCCATCAGCGACTCGGGCAGCGTCGGGTGCGCGTGGATCGTGAGGTCCAGCTGCTCCAGCGTGAGGCCGTTCTGGACCGCGAGTGCCGCCTCGGCGATCAGGTCCGTCGCGCGCGGACCGACGATGTGCGCGCCGAGCACCTTGCCGGTCTCGGCGTCCGCGAGCACCTTCGCATAACCCTCGGTCTGGCCCAGGGTCAGCGCGCGGCCCGAGGCGGCGAACGGGAAACGGCCGACCGTGACCGCGATGCCCTTCTCCTTCGCTTCCTTTTCGCCGAGCCCAACGTGCGCGATCTCGGGGTCGGTGTAGATGCAGTTCGGCGCGGCGTGGTAGTCGGGCGTCCGCTTGTGGCCGGCGATGTTCTCGACCGCGCAAACGCCTTCATAGGACGCGACGTGGGCGAGCATGATCCCGCCGATCACATCGCCGATGGCCCAGATCCCGTCGGCGTCGGTGTGCAGGTGCTCGTCGACGACGATCCGATAGCGGTCGAGCTTGACACCGGCCTTCTCGGCGTCCAGGCCGTTCGTGTAGGGCACGCGGCCGACCGCGAGCAGCACGTGGTCGGACTCGACCGCGCCCCGTTGGCTGCCGGCAGAGAACTGAACCTCCAGCCCGCCCTTCTGCTTGACGACCTTTTCGACCTTGGTGTTGGTGTGGATCTCACCGCCGAGACCCGCAAGGTGCTTGGTGTAGACGTTGACCAGGTCGGCATCGACCATGGTCAGGACCTGGGGCAACATCTCCAGCACCGTGACCTTGCTCCCCAGGGCAGCGAACATCGCCGCGAACTCCATCCCGACCACGCCGCCGCCGATGACCGCGAGCTGGCGTGGCACTTCGGAAAGCTCGAGGATCCGATCGGAGTCGATCGTGAGCTCCGCACCCGGAAGAGGAATGCGGGCAATCGCCGAGCCGGTGGCGATGACGGTGTCCTTGGCCTGCAGTTGCTCCCCCCCGACGTCCACCACGCCTCGGCCGCCCAGCCGGGCGCTGCCCTTGAAGGAGGTGACACCACCCGCCTTGAGGAGGCCCTCGACGCCCTTGACCAGCTGGTCGACCACGGCCGTCTTGCGCTTCTGCGCCGCGGCCCAGTCGAAGCTGATCCTGTCCGCGACCAGGCCGAAGGGCTGGCCGCCCTTCGCCAGTGTGTACAGCTCCGACGACTGGAGCAGGGCCTTGGTGGGGATGCAGCCGCGGACCAGGCAGGTGCCGCCCATGCGGTCCTGCTCGACGATCGCCGTCTTGGCACCGAGCTGAGCGGCGCGCAGAGCCGCGACGTAGCCTCCTGGCCCGCCCCCGATCACTACCACGTCAAAGCTTGCAGCCATAGCTCCTACCTATATGGGATATCGATAGGAATTATGCCTCGCGGTCAGTCCGTGGGTGCCTGGCGGAGCCCGTTCGGGCTGTAGCGGTTCACGATCGGCATTCGCCGGTCACGCCCGAAGGCCCGCTCGGTGATCTTGACGCCTGGCGGCGCCTGACGCCGTTTGTACTCGCTGCGGTCGACCAGCTGGATGACTCGGGCGACCGTCTCCGGCCTGTGGCCGGCCGCCACCAGCTCCTCCGGGCTCAGGTCGTCCTCGATGTAGCCGATCAGGATCGGATCGAGCTCCTCGTAGGGCGGCAGGCTGTCCGTGTCCTTCTGGTCTGGCCTGAGCTCGGCCGACGGCGCTTTCGTGATCACGCGCTCGGGGATGGCCGATCCCAGAGAGTTCCGGTAGCGGCACAGCTCGTAGACGGTGGTCTTGGTGATGTCCTTGAGGACCGCATATCCTCCGGCGATATCCCCGTAGAGGGTGCCGTAGCCGGTTGCGAGCTCCGACTTGTTGCCAGTGCTGAGCACGATGTAGCCGAACTTGTTGGAGAGGGCGTGCAGGATCGTCGAGCGGATGCGAGGCTGCAGGTTTTCCTCGGCCACACCGGGCTTGGTGCCGCGAAACACCGGCGCGAGGATCTCCTCGAAACCTTTATGGGGAGGCTCGATCGAGAAGTCCATGAGCTGCATGCCCAGGCTCTCGGCGACCGTTCCCGCATCTTCGAGGCTCTCCGCGGAAGTGTGTCTGGAGGGCATCGTCACTCCGATCACGTTGTGGGCGCCGAGGGCATCGCACGCGATCGCCGCGGTCAGCGCCGAGTCAACACCGCCAGACATGCCGATGACGACCTTCCGGAAGCCCTGCTTGCGCATGTAGTCGCGTGTGCCCAGCACCACCGCGGCATAGATCTCGGCCGCGCCCTCAAGCGGCTCGGCGAGGCGCTTTTCGAGCGGAGGCTTCGGGCGATCCTCTCTCGCCCCCTCGAGCCTGATCTCGGAAACCTCGAGCTCGAGGCGCTGGGCGGCGTCGCTCTCCCGGCGGAGCTTCTCAACCGGCCGGTGCGCCGGCTGGGAGGTGTCGATGTCGCAGACCAGGAGCTCTTCGACGAAGGAGGCTGCGTGAGCCAGCAGCCGGCCGTGCGGGTCGAAGATCGCGCTGTTCCCGTCGAAGACGAGCTCGTCCTGCCCACCCACCGTGTTCACCCACGCCACGAACGCGCCATAGTCGGCGGCGCGACCCTGGACCATCGTCTCGCGGGGCGCCCGCTTGCCGTAGTGATACGGCGACCCGTTGATGTTGATGAGGACCTGGGCGCCGTGGTGCGCTTCCCAGGCCATCGGCCCCGAAGGAAACCAGCAGTCCTCGCAGACGGACAGCCCGATGCGCACGCCGTCGAGCTCGAGGATCGGGCAGCGGTGGCCGGGCTCGAAGTACCGCTTCTCGTCGAAGACGCCGTAGTTCGGCAGGAAGACCTTGTGGAAGACAGCCTTGATCTCGCCTGCGTTGAGGAAAGCCGCCGCGTTGAAGATGTCGCCGTCCTCATCGACGAAGCCGACCACGGCTGAGATGCCCGAGGTGGCTTTGGCGATCGAGCGCAGCTGGGCGATGTTGTCGCGCACGAACGACGGTTTCAGGACCAGGTCTTCCGGCGGGTAGCCAGTGAGGACGAGCTCCGGGAAGCACACGATGTCCGCTCCCGCATCGCGTGCCCTGGCCATCCACTCCAGGACCAGGCGGGCGTTGCCGGCGAGGTCGCCGACCGTCGGGTTGACCTGGGCGAGGGCGATCCTCATCACTTCAATTGTCGCCTGGAAGTAACTTTTCCAATCTGATGCCGCCCCGAGTCCGGCTCCGCGAGGCCACCCGGTCGGACGCCGAGCTGCTCGAGCTCTGGCAGGGTCCCGACTACCGAGGCGAGTTCAACGACTTCGGCCTTCCCTTCCAGCCTCTCGCCGCGGCCATCCGGAAGAACGGGCTGATCGGCGACGAACGGGGCGCCCTGATCGTCGAGCTCGTGGCCGGCGGCGGAGCCATCGGGTCCGTTTCGTGGCATGGCGTCCGCTATGGGCCCAATCCCGAGTCGCTTGTCTGGAACATCGGCATCAACCTGGTCCCGGCAGCGCGTGGTCATGGTTTCGGTGGCGAGGCCCAACGCCTGCTGGCGGAGCGACTCTTTGCCACCACGACCGCCAACCGTGTGGAGGCCATGACGGACATCGCCAACGTGCCCGAGCAGCGGGCGCTCGAGAAAGCCGGGTTTGTGCGGGAGGGCGTTGCTCGCGGAGCGCAGTTCCGGGCCGGAACCTGGCACGACATCATCGTCTACTCCATGCTCCGGCCGCAGCCACCTAGGATTTGAGCTGCCCTTGAGCTACTTCGAACGTCTCCGCACGCTCTCGCGGGAGCGCAACACACTGCTGTGCGTCGGCCTGGACCCAGATCCCGGCCGCATCGAGGGCGGCGCTGCCGGCGCGCTGCGCCACTGCCGCGAGGTGGTGCGCCAGACCGAGGAGCACGTGTGCTGCTTCAAGCCCAACAGCGCGTTCTGGGAGCAGTACGGGCCTGACGGATGGGCGGCCTTGCTCGAGCTTCGCGACGCGGCAGCGACGACCCCCTTCCTGCTGGACGCGAAGCGCGGCGATATGGACAACACGATGCGCGCGTACGCTCGCGCGGTGTTCGGCACGCTGGCGATGGATGCGGCAACGGTGAACCCATACCTCGGATCGGACTCGCTCCAGGAATTCACCGCCTACGAGGACCGCGGCGTCTACGTGCTGTGCCGCACCTCGAATCCGGGCGCGACCGACCTCCAGCACCTTGCCGCCGAAGGCAAGCCGGTGTACCGACACGTCGTGGCGCTCGCGGAGCGGCTGAACACGAAGCGCAACGTCGGCCTCGTCGTCGGCGCGACCGCGCCCTCGGAGGTGGCCGAGGTCCGCCGTGCCACCAACCTGCCCTTCCTGCTTCCCGGCGTCGGCGCGCAGGGAGGCGATGTCGAGGCGGCCGTGCGCGCAGCATGGAACGGCGACCCGGCCTCGTGCCTGGTCGCGGCAAGCCGGAGCGTCATCTTCGCCGAGAGTCCAGCTCGGGAGGCGGCCGCTCTGCGGGCTCAGATCAACGCGGCGGCGGGAGTCCGCGCGTGAGCGAGGGAAGGCACAGCGCGCGCCTGGTCCTGCAGGGCCACATCATCGACTCGATGATGCTGCCCCAGGTCATGGACATCGTCATGGACCTGGGGGGCAACTTCACCATCGAAGAGCTGAAGGTCGGCCAACACAAGACCGATACCTCGCTGTGCCGGATGGAGGTTTACGCGGACTCCGCGGCACTGCTCGACCGTATCGTCCAGCGCGCACGGGCGCTGGGTGCCACCGCCGAGCACGAGCAGCCCGTGCGCGTGGACAAGGTCTCACGCGAGGGCGTCTTTCCAGAAGGCTTCTACTCGACAAGCAACCTGCCGACGGAGGTCCTCCTGGACGGTCGCTGGATCGCGGTCGACAACATCGAGATGGATGCCGCCATCGCGGTCGACCGCAAAGCTCAGAGAGCCAGCTGCATCGTCTTCCAGGACGCGAAACCCGGGATGGAGGTGGTCATCGGCCACCAGGGCGTCCGGGTCACGCCGCTCGAGCGCTCGCGACAGACGGAGATCTTCAGCTTCATGGGCAGCGAGGTCTCGGCCGAGAAGCCGAAGAAGGTGCTGATTGCGGGCATTGCCGACGAGATGCGCCAGGTACGCGAGTCGGGCGGCCGGATCCTGGTCGTCGCCGGGCCGGCGGTCGTGCACACCGGCGCGGGTGTCTATCTCTCTCGGCTGATCGAACTCGGTTACGTGCAGGTCCTGTTCGCAGGCAACGCACTCGCCGTCCACGACGTCGAGTCCGCGCTCTTCGGCACCGCGCTTGGGGTGAACATCTCGAGCGGTCTCGCGATCGAGCACGGACATGAGCACCACATGCGGGCCATCAACCGCGTGCGCGCCGCGGGGGGCCTGCGCCAGATGGTCGAGACCGGCCAGCTCAAGTCCGGTGTCATGAAGTCAGCCATCGAGCATGAGGTGGAGATCGTGCTCGCGGGATCGGTCCGCGACGACGGCCCGCTGCCGGATGTGATCACGGACATGGTCGAGGCGCAGCGGAGCATGCGCGCCGCGCTGCACGGGGTGCGCATCGCTCTCCTGCTGTCGACGATGCTCCACTCCATCGCCACCGGCAACATGCTCCCCGCGGGTGTGCGCACGGTTTGCGTCGACATCAACCCCGCGGTGGTGACCAAGCTCGCCGACCGCGGCAGCTGGCAGTCGATCGGCCTGGTGACCGACGTGGAGTCGTTCTTGCGCGAACTGGCCCTTGTCGTGGAAACTGGGCGCCATGGCTAAAGGCCGGAACAAGCAGGGGCGCGAGCAGAAGAAGAAAAAGAAGGCGAAGCAGCCGGCGACCGAAGTGCCCTCGAACGTCCAGTTCCGCCACCACACGGTGGTGACGAACCAGCCCGAGCCGCCCGTCCGGACCACGGAATAAGCCGCCAGGCCGTCTTTGCGGCGATCGGCTTTCTGGGCGGTTTGCTCGGAGGGTTGCTCGGGGTGGGCGGTGGCTTCGTGCTCGTGCCGCTCCAGGTGCTGTGGACCGACACGCCGCAGCGCAACGCCAACGCGAACTCGCTGGTGGCGATCATCCCGATCGCGATCGCGGCCCTTCCCATCTACTACTTCCGCAAGGGCTCGCCTCAGGTCGATTTTCACCTGGCTCTCTTCCTCGTCGCGGGCAGCGTGGTCGGGGCCTACCTCGGCGCCCGCCTGCTGAGCCGGATCCCAGACCGCCAGCTCAAGTTCGCCGTGGCGGCGATCCTCGGCATCGTTGGCGTCAAGGAGCTGCTGTTTCCGTGACCTGGGCCGATGCTTTCGCGATCCTCGGAGGCTTCGGCGCTGGATTCCTCAGCGGAACCATCGGCATCGGCGGCGGGCTGCTGTTCGTGCCGACCATGACAGTCGGTTTCCGGGTGTCCCAGGCCGTCGCCCAGGGCACGTCGCTGGTGGCGATCGTACCCACCGCGATCGTGGGCGGGCTCACCCATCTCTGGCGACGGAACGTGCTCGTTCGTCCGGCGTTGTGGATGGGAGGTGGGGGGGTGGTGGGCGCCATCATCGGAGCCCTGGTCGCGGTGGAGGTGCCTGGGCCGATCCTGGCCCGCATCTGGGGAGCCTTCCTGGTCTTCAGCGCCTATCGCCTTTTGATGCAGGGCTGGCGCTAGTCTCCAAAGACGCCGTAATCGATTGTCAGGCCGCGTGCCCGCCGCGTAACCTCCGCGACGGAAACGGTACGTACGAGTACCAGGGCGTTACAAAGCCAGGAGACGAAGTAAAGCGACATGGTTTCGTTTGAGCTGAGCGACGAACAGAAGGAAATTCGCGACTGGGTCCACAGCTTCGCCGAGAAGGAGATCCGCCCCGTCGCGCACCAGTACGACGAGTCCGAGGAGTTCCCCTGGCCGGTCGTCAAGAAGGCGGCCGAGGTCGGGCTCTACGGCACCGAGTTCCTCCAGCAGACCTACGGCGACGGCACCGGCATCATGCCCGCCCTGGTGGCGGAAGAGCTGACCTGGGGCTGCGCCGGTATCGCGCTGGCCATCCAGGGCACCGGGCTGCCCGTGGCTGCGATCTTCTCCCAGGGCACGCCGGACCAGATCTCGCAGTGGATCCCTGCCTGCTTCGGCACGCCGGACAAGCCCGCGCTCGGCGCCTTCTGCGTCACCGAGCCAGACGCCGGGTCCGACGTCTCCTCGATGAAGACGCGCGCCGCCCGCACAAACGGCAGCTGGGTCATCAACGGCCAGAAGATCTTCATCACCAACGGGGGCATCGCCGACGTCCACGTGGTGGTGGCGGCGGTCGAGCCGGAGCTCGGCACGCGCGGGCAGGCGAGCTTCGTCGTCCCGCCGGGCACCAAGGGCCTGCGCATGGGCAAGAAGGAAAAGAAGATGGGCATCCGTGCCTCCCACACGGCCGAGGTCCTGCTCGAGGACTGCACCGTGCCGCTCGAGAACGTGCTCGGAGGAGTCGAGAAGCTCGACGAGCGCTTGAAGCGGGCCCGCGAAGGCACGCACCAGCGATCGTCGGTGGCGCTGAAGACCTTCGAGCTCTCACGTCCCATCGTCGGCGCCCAGGCGCTGGGTATCGCTCGGGCGGCATTCGAGTTCGCGCTCGACTACGCGAAGCAGCGCAAGCAGTTCGGACGCGCCCTGATCGAGAACGAAGCGATCGCCTTCATGCTGGCCGATATGGCGACCGAGATCGAGGCGACCCGCGCGTTGATCTGGCGGGCGCTGTGGGAAGGCCGCAACGGTGGCGAGTTCAAGCGGGCCGAGGGTTCGATGGCCAAGCTCAAAGCTGGCGAGGTCGCCGTCAAGGTCACGGAGCAGGCGATCCAGATATGCGGCGGCTACGGCTACATCCGCGACTTCCCGGTCGAGAAGTGGCACCGCGACGCCAAGATCTACACACTCTTTGAAGGCACCAGCGAGATCCAGCGCCTGGTGATCTCGCGCGCCCTGGCGGCCGGCTAGCGCCTCTGATGGCACTGCCCTCGGCCCAGTTGCGACGGGACGCACGGATCGAGAGGCGGCGCCGGCGGATCGTCGAGGCGGCGCTGACGCATTTCGCCACGCGGGGCTACACGGTGACCTCGGTCGACGATGTGGTCTCCCGGGCGCGGGTCTCGAAGTCGGCTTTCTACGAATTCTTCGAGTCCAAAGAGCACTGCTTTCGCGAGGTCCTGGCGGCCGAAGGCGGGGCGCTCATACATGACGTGCTGACCGAGGCGGCGAGCGGTCACAACCACCACGAGCGGTTGCGGCTCGGCATCACGCGGTTCGTACGCGAGTGCTTCCACCGGCCGGACGTGGCTCGGCTGCTCATCGTCGAGTCGGTGGGATTGAGCCAGGAGGTGGAGGCCGTCCGCCATGAGCTGCAGGCGCGCTTCGCGGATGCGGTGGCGGAGGAGGTCCGCCACGCGATGGACCACGACGCCTTCTACGCCGACAAGGACCCAGCGGTCTTCGGGCGCGCCGTGGTGGGGGCTGTGAGCGATGCGGTCGGCTACTACTTGACTCATCCCGGCGTCGACGCCGAGTCGTTAGCCGCGAGCCTCTGCGTGATCTTTGCTCCCTAGTGCGCCCTGCGCGCGCCCGACGGCCCCCTAGACGTTCAGGAGCTTCAGTCCCAGCAGGACCAGCGCCACCAGGATCAGCGCGAGACCGGCCGCCTTTTCCGATCGCTCCCGCACCTCGTCACCCACTTTCGCCCCGAACCTGAGCCCGACCTGGGCGGCGACGAAGGCCTGGACAGCGATCCAGATCACAATCAGCGCGATCGGCAGCGCGAGCAGGCCGGCACTCAACCCGATCGCCAGCTCGTCGACGCTGATGCCGATTCCAAGGTCGATGATCGCGAGTCCGCGGGCGTGAGCCAGCAGGCGCAGCCGATTCGCCTCGCGGGCTTCGTCACCGCCGGGGCGGAGCAGGAGCAGGCCGGCAAGCAGCAGGGCGGCGATGCCGCCCCAGCCGGCCGTCTCGCCGACCAGTGAGCCCACGGTGCGGCCGATGAAGATGCCGAGGATCGGCATCCCGGCCTCGAACAACGTGAACACCAGCGAGACCCGCAGCCGGTCCTTCTTCTCGAGCCCGGCGATCCCCAGCGCCGCGCCCAGGGCGAACGTGTCGAGGGCGAGGGGGAGGAGGAGAGCGGACGTGACGAGGAGCTCGCGCACGGCGGGCAGCTTAACAGGGCCAGCTTGCGCTCCGAACGCCTGTTTGGTATCATTCTGCTCCGAACATGCGTACGCTGGAGACCCAGGTCAAGCTGCGGCGGCTGGTCCGCGCCTTCGCCGAGGCCCGAAACCGGCTCGCGACCGAGCCGGTCGAACGGCGGGCGGTCGGTTCGCTGGTGGACCGGCTGCTGGAGCTCAGTGGCGACCTCCGCGACAGCTGGCGCCGGGAGAGCCTGGTCCGGCCACTGCAGCCGTCCCTGGAGCGCTACGTCAAGGACTCCCTGAAGACCGTCGAGCTAGCGATCGCCGGCCTGGGCCAGGCCGGAGCCGACCTGGAGCTGCTGCGCGGTGACTTTGACTCGGCGGCGCTGCCGCTCGAGGTCTTCCTGCGCGGCCTGGACGCCGAGCCGGCGCTGCAGCGCTCGGCCTAAAAGGCGCCGTGGGCGCCGGTTGTGCACTGCGTTAGGTATCAACAGGCCAGGGAACCGAACAGGGTGCACATTCGTGGCTTAGGCGAGCCCAGGCTTTCTAGAACGTCTATTATCCGCAGCAACCGGGGGGTCAGGCCGGCCCCTTGCCCACCGCTCTTTCCATCTGCTCGCGGGTGATTTTGCCCTCGGCGACGACGCGATCATCGACCAGCACGACGGGCACGCGCCAGTCGTAGAGGTCGTAGAGACCGTTGTCGGCGTCGACGTCGGCGAGCTCGGGCTCGTGGCCGAGGGCACGGAGGAGTTCCAGGGCCGAGTCGCAGAGGGAGCAAGCCTGGCGGGTGACCAGGACCAGCTTCATGCCCGGCTAGCCGGGCAGCCGGAGCGTCTGCCCCACCTCGATGATCGGGCCGTCGAGCCCGTTGGCCTGCTCGATGTCCTGGACACGGACTCGGACATCATCCGCCGGATAGTGCTCCGACGCGATCGACCAGAGCGTATCTCTGGGCTGGACGACCACCGTCGTGTAGCCGGTCGACGTGCTCCCATGCGCCGCCATCGCAAGCCCCACACCGACCAGGAAAACGGCGGCGACTGCCGCCAACAGTCGCCGCATCGAGCCAAAGCCGCCGGCCGGGGTGCCCGCCAAGGTTTGATCCCGTAACCGGTGGCGTACATACGTTCGGAAGCGTAGCGAACGGCCGTTCGCATGTCAAGAGGACGAACAAAGGTTTGCACTTGCGGCCGCAAAGTGTTAGGATGGCCCGCAGCGTCCCCCCACTACGCTCTGGAGAAAGCACGAATTGCCTGAACACTTGACCGACAGACAGACCAAGATCCTCGACTACATCCGTTACGTGACCAA